>JBBRER010000063.1:0-13060 GCA_038202745.1 Sphingomonadales bacterium | reverse complement strand
CGCTGGCTGAGCCGTCCGGTTTACAAACTCGCGGTCGTTCCCGGCAAGCGCTCCGAAAGCGGCAACGCGCTTGGCGGCTGGGGCGACGAGGCGTCTATGCCCGCGCCCGCGCCCGACGCCAAGCGTCCACCCGCCGCGCTCGCTACCGGCCCCGCGCGCCCCGCCCCGCAAGTCCTTCCCGTGGGCAATCTCGCGTTCCCCGCGGTCGAGCGAACCACGCTCTCGAACGGCATTCGGGTCGCGCTCGCGCGGCGCACGGCGGTTCCCAAAGTGCTCGTCAGCGTCAATTTCGACGCCGGCACCGCCGCCGACGCGCTCGATACTCCGGGCACCCAGCGGCTGATGCTCGACGTCCTCGATCAGGGCGTCCCGGGCAAAGATGCAACCGCGATCGCCGAAGCGCAGGAGCGACTGGGCGCACAGATTTCCGCGAGCGCCGGGCTCGATTCAAGCGCGGTGACGCTCGACGCGCTTGCCCCCAACCTTGGCGGCTCGCTCGCGCTGATGGCCGATATCGTCCGCCGTCCGACGTTCGCCGAAGCCGATGTCCGGCGCGAGCGCGACCAGCAGCTGACCGCGATCGCGCAGTCCGAAGCCAACCCCGGCCGCCTTGCCGGACGGACGATCGCGCCGCTGCTGTTCGGCGCGGCGCATCCTTACGGGCTTACCGGCGACGGCCTCGGCACCCGCCAGACCGTCGCTGCGCTCACTCCCGCAGCTTTGCGCGCCGCGCACGCCAAATGGCTGCGCCCCGATCTGGCGCGGATCACCGTGGTCGGCGACGTCACGATGGATCAGGTCAAGCCGTTGCTCGAAGCCGCGTTCGGCGGTTGGGCTGCGCCGCACGGCTTGGCCCCGGTCAAGCCGACCGGCGACGCCGCGCCGGCCGCGCGCAGCCGGATCGTGCTCGTCGATCGGCCCAACTCACCGCAAACGGTGATCGTCGCCGGGCGCGTGCTCCCGCTGACCGGGCGCGACCGGAACCAGGAAGCGCTCGACCTTGCCAACGAAGTGCTCGGCAACGGCTTCCTCTCGCGGCTCAACATGGACCTGCGTGAGGACAAAGGCTGGAGCTACGGCGTGCGCTCGTCGGTCCCGAGCCCGCTCGGCGCGCGCACGCTGACCGTCTCGGCGCCGGTCCAGGCCGACCGCACGGGCGATTCGATCAAGCTGCTGATCGCCGACATGACCGCGCTGCCCGGAGCCAAGCCGGTCGATCCGGTCGAACTCAACCGCGTCACCGACGGCAATATCCGCGGCCTGCCCAACCGCTTCGAAACCGACGCGCAAGTCCTCGGCGCGATCATCCAGAACGACCGGCTCGGGCGTCCGGCGGACTACTACGCGACGCTGCCGACGCGTTACCGCGCGATCGACGCGGCGGCGCTCAACGCGGTTGCGGCGAAATACCTCCAGCCCGCCGGACTGGTGTTCGTCGTGGTCGGCGACCGCAAGGTCGTCGAACCGCAGCTTCGGGGCATCGGGCTGCCGGTCGAGGTCGTCGCCGCGCCCGCCGGTTGACAGCCGCCGCGCAAGCCTTAGGCGTTACTTACCGCAGTGTAAGGAAGGGATACGCCATGGCCGTTGCCGGCACGTACGATTGCACGATCAAGTCGCCGATGGGCGACCAGAAAAGCGCGTTTACCGTCAACGCCGAAGGCGACAGCTTCACCGGGCAGATGGCCGGCGGGATGGGATCGATGGACGTCAACGACGGCAAAGTCGCGGGCGATACGCTGACTTGGAAGATGAACATGACCGTGCCGATGCCGATGACGCTCGATTGCGAGGCGACGGTCGATGGCGACAGCCTGACCGGCACGGTCAAGGCGGGCGCCTTCGGCGCGTTTCCGCTGACCGGAACGCGCACCGGCTGACTGCTGCGTCCCACGGTGGCCGCGTTACCCGTCTCTGGGGCAATGACCGGCCCCGCTGCCTAAAGCCCTGATTGCATTTGCGCATTGCTTGCGCGAACGGGTTGCTCTTACTGTCGCGGCGGAGGGCACTGGCGAGATGACGCACGGGGGCACCACCGCCGCGATAGCATCCGACACCGCGCGGCGGCGGCGGGCGCGGAGCGGTCTGCCGCTGCTTTTGTGGCTTGCGGCGGCGGCGCTGGCGCTGGGTGCGGCGGTTGCCTGGGTGACGATCGATCAGCGCGCCGCGCGGCGCGAGGGACTGGCCAACGCCGACGTCAGCCGCGCGCTGGCGGCGGTGCAGATCGATGTGCTCGACGCCGAAACCGGCCAGCGCGGATATCTGCTCACCGGCGAGCCCGCTTATCTGGGGCCATATTCCTCGGCCAGGATGCGCATCGCGGGCGATCTCGATCGGCTCGATTCGCTGTATCGCGCGGCGGACGTCCATCGCGCTCCCGCTAACCTGCTGCGGCTGCACGCGTTGGTCGAAGCCAAGCTCGATGAACTCGATCAGACGGTGAAGCTTTACGAGAGCGCCCCCCACGGTGCCGCGGCGCAAGTGGTCCGTACCGACGCGGGCAAGCCCACGATGGATTCGCTGCGCCTCGAAGCCCGGCGCCTGTCCGATTTCCACTTACGCCTGCGCGCCGCCGCGTTCGATCGCACGGGGCGGGCCGACACGCTGCTCCTGCCGCTCGAACTGGCGCTGGGAGCGGCTATCGTCGCGCTGATCCTGGCCGGGCTCAACGCCGAACGCCGACGCGCGCGTGCAGCCCGCGAGGCGAACCGGGTGGCGGCGCTGCGGCGCGCAAACGACCGCGCAGAGCTGTTGCTGCGCGAGCTCAACCACCGGGTGAAGAACATCTTTTCGGTGATCATGGCGATCGTCGCGCTAGCCGGGCGGCGCCATCCCGAAGCGAAGCCGGTGACGGCCGAGATCAGCGCGCGCATCCACGCATTGGCGCTCGCGCATTCGGCCAGCCTGGGCGAGGCCGACGTCGATTCGGTGCCGCTGCGCGCGGTACTCGAACGCACGCTCCAACCTTACCACGACGATCACGAGCGGGTGACGATCGACGGACCCGAGCAAGCAATTCCTGTGCGCGCGGTCACCCCGCTGGGTCTGATCCTCCACGAGCTGTGCACCAACGCCGTCAAGCACGGCGCGCTCGCGGTCGAAGGCGGCAAAGTCCGCGTCGACTGGAAAGCCACACCCGGCGGAACAATCGAATTGCGCTGGATCGAATCGCTGCCCGATGCGTTCCCCGGCCGGATCGACAAACCCGGCGCAAGCGGCTTCGGCACGACGATGATCGATATGGCGGCGCGGCAACTGGGCGGCACGGTTGCGCGCGAATGGCGGGAGGATGGTTTGGCGCTTTCACTGGTCTTTCAGGTTAGCTAGGCGTTTCAATGCTTTCCACGGTCAGTACGGTAACCGCGACGCGCAGGCCCACGAATTGGACCGACGATGCGCAAGACGAACCTGGCGCCGGTCGGGCGCAGCCCGGGCAAGCGCGGGGTACCGCGCAGCAACCGCTGCTCGGACGCCGGATTCTACTGGTCGAAGACGAAGCGATGCTCGCCTACGACCTCGAATGGTCGCTGGGCGAGGCGGGCGCCGAAGTGCTCGGCCCCGCGCTGACGCTGGCCGAGGCGCAGGCGATTGTCGACCGGCAAGAAGCAATCGACGCCGCCATTCTCGATGTCGATCTGGCCGGGCGCACCGTGTTCCCGGTCGCGCGCAAGCTGGCCGCGGCGGGCGTGCCGTTCGTGTTCCATACCGGCCATGCGGATCGCGCAGGGCTGCTCGCCGAATTCCCCGAGGCGCGCGTCATACTCAAGCCACAACCGACGCAGCGGCTGATTGCTGCCCTGGCCGAGATGCTGGACTAACCCAGCTTCTCGCGCAGCACTTGGTTGACCAGCTGCGGGTTGGCTTTGCCCTGCATCGCCTTCATCGTCTGCCCCACGAAGAACCCGAACAGCGCTTCCTTGCCAGCCTTGAACTCGGCAAGCTTGTCGGCGTTTGCGGTGAGGACCGCGTCTACCGTCGCTTCGATCGCGCCGGCATCGCTCGTTTGCCGCAGCCCTTCGCGCTCGACGATCACGCCCGCCCCGTCCCCGCTTTCGAGCATCTTTTCGAGCACCTGCTTGGCGATCGTGCCCGAGATCGTGCCGTCTGCCATGAGCGCGAGCAACTCGGCGCCTGCAGCCGGGCCAACAGAGCTTTCCTCGAGGCTCTTGCCGACCTTGTTGAGCGCGCCGAACAGCTCCGAGATCAGCCAGTTCGACGCCTGCTTGGCGAGCTCGGATTCGCTCTTGCCCGCTTTCGTGGCAGCCTCGGCGACTAGCGCTTCGAACCAGCGCGCGGTCTCGACTTCGGCGGTTAGCACACCCGCCGCATATGCCGACAGCCCAAGCGCGGTTTCATAACGCTGCCGCTTGGCGTCGGGCAGCTCGGGCAGGCTCGCGCGGCAATCGGCGAGGAACGCCTCGTCGAGTTCGAGCGGGAGCAAGTCGGGGTCGGGGAAGTAGCGGTAATCGTGCGCGTCTTCCTTGCTCCGCATCGATCGCGTCTCATTGCGGTCGGGATCGTAAAGCCGCGTTTCCTGGACGATCCGGCCGCCGTCCTCGATCAGCGCGACTTGGCGGCGCGCTTCGCCCTCGATCACCGCCATCACGAACCGCACCGAATTGACATTCTTGGTCTCGGTCCGCGTGCCGAGTTCGCCGCCCGGCTTGCGGACGCTGACGTTGACGTCCGCGCGCATCGAGCCTTCTTCCATGTTGCCGTCGCAGCTGCCGACATAGCGCAGGATGCTGCGCAGCTTGCGCAAATAGGCCCCGGCTTCGGCGGGCGAGCGCATGTCGGGGCGGCTGACGATCTCCATCAGCGCGACGCCCGAGCGGTTGAGATCGACGTAGCTCATCGACGGGTGCTGATCGTGCATCAGCTTGCCCGCGTCCTGCTCGACATGGATGCGCTCGATCCCGATGGTCTTGACCGCGTCGGGGTTCTTGTCGTCCGGGCTGACGTCGATCGCGCCCTCGCCCACCAGCGGGTGGAAAAGCTGGCTGATCTGGTAGCCCTGCGGCAGATCGGCGTAGAAGTAGTTCTTGCGGTCGAACCGCGACCATTTGTTGATCGCCGCCCCCACCGCCATCCCGGTGCGCACCGCCTGGCGGATGCACTCCGCGTTGGGCACCGGCAGCATTCCCGGCATCGCCGCGTCGACCAGCGACACCTGACTGTTCGGCTCCGCCCCGAACGCAGTCGCCGCGCCGGAGAACAGCTTGGACTTCGAGGTCACCTGCGCGTGAACTTCGAGGCCGATCACGACCTCCCATTCGCCGGTGGCGCCGGGGATGCGATAAGTGGAGGTGGTCATGCGTCGGCCTTGTCAGGGGTGATGAGCTTCACCGACGCGAAGTAGGTGCGATAGAAGCGCGGGTCGCGGGTCAGAACGGTTGCACCTTCAACTTTTGCGTGGCCGCCGATGAAGAAATCGGGAAGCGGCATCGACGGTGCGCCCTGATGGCGATTATGCCGATAGTGCGCAAAAGCGCTTCCGGCCTCGAACGCCGCCTCGTGTCCAAGTTCGGCAAAGCCGATGCCAAGCGCTTCCATTTCCGACCGGAACCGTTCCAGTGAACCGAAGCGGGGAGCGACTTCGGCAACAACCATCTGATTGACGGCAATGTCATCGTCGTGCCGGCCGTCAAGTTGGTCGAGCGACCATGAAAGCCAAGCAGAATCTTTGCCAAGAACATCGATGAGAACGTTGGAATCAGCGAGAATCAAGGTTCCCAGTCTCCGCGCAGCCACTTCATATACTCGTCGGTCGTCATGCCCTCGGGATTGGGATATTTGCCGGCCACGGCTTCAAGCGCCGCGCGAATGCGGGACCGCTTTTCCTCGATGGTCTCCGCCGGTCTGCTATTGGCAGGTAACACCACGGCTTCGCCACGATCGTTGAGGCCGACGCGGACCGGACCGTTCGGGACCAGCCCAATCCTGTCGCGCAGCACCTTTGGGATGAGAACTTGACCTTTGCTCGTCATGTTCACGAGTGTTTCGTGTTCGATTTTGGTTTGCGCATTCATGATGCAGCTCCAGTGTTACCCCTGGTAACACTTCCGGTGCGATCCTGCAATCGTCACCACCACCGCTTCGGCCTGGCGCTAAATCCCGCGCGGCTCTCGATCGCCAGCCCCGCATTCAGCACACCTTGCTCGTCGAAAGCCTTGCCGATAATCTGCAGCCCGAGCGGCAGGCCCTCGCGGTTGAGCCCGGCGGGGACCGACATCGCGGGCAGCCCGGCAAGGCTCGCGGGGACGGCGAAGACGTCGTTGAGATACATCGCCAAGGGGTCATCGCTTTTGTCGCCGAGCGCGAACGCGGCGCTCGGCGCGGTCGGCGCGAGGATCACGTCGCAGTGCGCCCACGCAGCTTCGAAGTCTCGCGCGATCAGTGTGCGGACCTTTTGCGCCTGCGTGTAATACGCATCGTAGAACCCCGCCGAGAGCACGTAAGTGCCGATCAGCACGCGGCGCTTGACCTCGGGGCCGAACCCCGCGGCGCGGGTCGCGGCGTACATTTCCTGCAGGTTCGCGCCTGGGGGGAGCTCACGCAGCCCGTAGCGCACCCCGTCGTAACGCGCGAGATTGGACGAGGCTTCGGCGGGCGCGATGATGTAGTAGGCGGGAAGCGCGTACTTCGTGTGCGGCAGGCTGATATCTACGATCGTTGCGCCTGCGTCCTTCAGCCAGGCGATTCCGCGATCCCACGAGGCGGCGACATCGGCGTCCATCCCGTCGATCCGGTATTCGCGCGGGATGCCGACGCGTTTGCCCTTCATGTCGGGGGCGAGCGCCGCATCCCACGCGGGAACCGGCGCGTCGAGGCTGGTCGCGTCCTTGGGGTCGAACCCGGCCATCGCGCCGAGCATGATCGCGCAATCGCGCACGTCGCGCGCCATCGGCCCGGCCTGGTCGAGGCTCGAGGCGAACGCGACGACGCCCCACCGGCTGCAGCGCCCGTAAGTCGGCTTGATCCCGCAAATCCCGACGAACGCCGCGGGCTGACGGATCGATCCGCCGGTGTCGGTCCCGGTCGCCGCTGGAGCAAGCCGTGCCGCGACCGCGCTCGCGCTGCCGCCCGACGAGCCGCCGGGAGCCAGCGGGGCGTTGCCGCCGTCGTTGCGCTTCCACGGCGAGATCACGTTGCCGAAATGGCTGGTCTCGTTCGACGAGCCCATCGCGAACTGGTCCATATTGAGCTTGCCGAGCATTCCCGCGCCGGCGTCCCACAGGCGCTGCGAGACGGTGCTTTCGTACGCGGGGACGAAGCCTTCGAGGATGTGGCTTCCCGCCGTGGTCTGGATGCCGTGGGTGGCGAACAGGTCCTTCATCCCGATCGGCACCCCGCCCATCGCGCCGAGCGGCTCGCCTTTGGCGCGTTTGGCATCGGTAGCGTGTGCGGCTTCGAGCGCCTTTTCCGGGGTGGCGACGATGAACGCGTTGAGCGCGACTTGCGCTGCCGCGACATTGGCGTTGAACCCCTCGGCCACTTCCAGCGCGGTGAACTCGCCCGCGGCAACGCCATCGCGGATCGCCGCGACGCCCAGATCGGTAAGATCGGTCACTCGATCACCTTGGGCACGCCGAAGAACCCGTGCTCGGGCGCGGGCGCATTGGCCAGCACCGCGTCGCGCTTGCCCCCGCCGGTCAGCGGGTCGGCGTCGATTTCGTCGGCGCGCAGCCGCAGATGGTTGGTGATCACCGCGGTCATCGGCTCGACGCCGGAGGTATCGACCTCGCCCAGCTGCTCGATCCAGCCGAGAATGTTGTTGAGCTCGGGAACCATCGCCGCGACTTCGGCCTCGCTCATCGCGATGCGGGCAAGCGCGGCGATCCGGGCCACCGTGACGGTATCGACCGACATGGACTGCCTCTTGCTACTGCTGCGGAGCGGGCGCGGGTGCCGGCTCGGGTGGCGGCGGTGCGGCCCCCGGCGCGCCTTGCGCGGCACCCGGAGCGCCGCCCTGCATCTGCTGCAATTGCTGCATCAGCCGTTGTTGCTGCTCGATCTCGGCGCGGCTTTTGAAGTCGACCAGCTCGATGTCGAAGTCGAGGTCCGAATTGGCCGGGATCGGCCCCGCGACTTTGTCGCCGTAGCCGAGTTCGGACGGGATATGGACTTTGTACTTGCCGCCCTTTTGCATCTGCCCGAGCGCCTGGGTGAAGCCCGGGATCACACCCTGCAAGGGGAGCACCGCGCCGTTGGCCGAATCGAACACCTTGCCGCTCGGCAGCTTGCCGGTGTAGTTGATCAGCGCGACGTCCGCCTCGGTCGGCGACGCGCCGGTGCCGGCCTTGAGCGTCTCGACTTTCACGTGCGGCGGCAGCGTCGCGTAAGCGATCCCCGCGGCGGCGAGCGCGACCGCGCCGACCCCGATCCACAGCTTGGCAAGCGCGCCTTTGGCAATCGGCTGGAGCGGGACGCGGGTCACTTCGGTCATTTCGGGATCATCCTGAAAGGCAGCAAAAAGGCGCGGGAGGTGTCCCCCGCGCCCTTTTGGCTTATGCAATGCGGGCGAGCAAGCGCGCGGCGCTATTTCGCTCCGTCGCGCTCCATCCGCTTGCGCTCGAGCTTACGCGCCCGGCGAACCGCGGCGGCTTTTTCGCGCGCGCGCTTTTCCGACGGCTTCTCGTAATGACGGCGCAGCTTCATCTCGCGGTAAACGCCCTCGCGCTGCAGCTTCTTCTTGAGCGCGCGCAGAGCCTGATCGACGTTGTTGTCGCGGACCATAATTTGCATAAAATTCAACTACCTCGATCGAACGAAAGCGCCTGAACCCCGCGTGTCCGGTGCGGGGGAAGCACCCTGATAAAATTCGTGCCGGAACGAGCGCCGAATCCCGAAGGACCGGCACCGAAGGCGGCCCGCTAGCAAACGAGTCGATGAAAGGCAAGCTCCGCCGCCCGATTGCGGTAGCGCGAACGGTGTGCTGAAACGCGCCATGGACCGGGGGCGGCACGCATGACCACATCGTTCGCCGCCGCCGACTGGCTGGTGCTCGCGGGCTATGTCGCGATCCTCGCAGCTTCCGGCTGGCTGAGCACACGGCGGCGGCTGGCGCGTGCGGAGGATTATTTCCTCGACGGGCATTCGGCGCCGACCTGGCTGGTGGCGATCTCGATGCTTTCGACCGTCCAGTCGGCGGCGACTTTCCTCGGCGTACCCGACAGTTCCTATCGCGGTAACTACACCTACATCGGCGGGGTCTTCGCCTCGCTGCTCGCGGCGTGGATCGTCGCGCACGTGCTGGTGCCGCGGTTCTACGCGCTCAAGGTAACGACGGCGTACGAGCTGCTCGAGCGCCGCTTCGATGCCCGAGCGCGGCGCGCGGCGGCGGGGATGTTCCTGATCGGGCGCGTCTTCGCCAGCGGATCGCGGCTCTACCTCGCGGCGATCGCGGTTTCGATGATCCTGTTCCTCGATATCGACCCGGCGCACATCCTGATTGCGACGGTGCTGCTGCTCGTGCTCGGGCTCGCGTTTACGCTGATGGGCGGGCTCCATTCGGTGATCTGGAGCGACCTCATCCAGGTCGTGCTTTACGTCGGCGCGGCATTGCTCGTCGCTGCGTTCCTGTGGTGGCACTTGCCGATGAGCGCCGCGACGATGGTCGACACGCTGACCCACGCGTCCGGCGGCGACAAGCTGGCGCTGGTCGATCCTGTTCCGAGCCTTTCCGCGCCGTGGTCGATCTTCGCAGTGCTGACCGGAGTGACGCTGCTCAACGTTGCCAATTCTGGGCTCGATCAGGATACCACCCAGCGCCTGCTCGCCTGCCGCGACGCGAAGCAGGGCGCCCGCGCGCTCTACGGCTTCGTGTGGATTTCGCTGCCGGTGATCGTGCTCTTCCTGATCATCGGATCGCTGCTCTGGCTGACTTATGCGGGCGCGGACGGGGCGCAGAGCTTCAAGGGTGAGAAAGTCACGGTGTTCATGCATTACATCCTGACCGCGCTGCCCGCCGGCTTGCGCGGACTGGCGACCGTCGGCGTGCTCGCCGCGGCGGCGATGAATTCCGAACTGATCGCGATGGCGGGAGTCGCCATCGGCGACTTCTACCGCCCGTGGGCGACGCGCCGGGGGGTCACCGACGAACTCCATTTCGTTCGCGCCGGGCGAGTGGCGAGCGTCGGCATCGGCGTCGTGCTCGCCGGGATGGCGATGCTCTCGTATTATTGGCAGCATTATGCCGACAGCGGGCTGCTCGATTTCGTGCTCGGGGTGATGGCGTTTGCTTATTCGGGATTGCTCGGCGTCTACGGGGTCGCGCTGTGGACCCGGCGCGGCAACTCGGCCTCGGTGATCGCCGCGCTCGCCGCGGGGTTCGTCACCGTGCTGCTGTTCCAGCCGTGGATCGTCGACCAACTCGGCCTGCCGGGGGCGATGCGGGCGATCGCGTTTCCGTGGCAGCTGTGCCTCGGCACCGCGGTCGCTGCGGCGGTGTGCGCTCTGGGCAAGCCGCGCGGGGCAAGCTAGGGCGCGCAGCGATGAATCCGCCGTCGTTCTCCCTCGCATCGCTTTACGTCGCGCTCGGCGGCGGGGCGGGGGCGTGGCTGCGCTATGCCGTCGGCCGGGCGGTCGGCGTCACCGCGTTTCCGTGGGCGACGCTGAGCGTCAACGTCGCCGGAAGCCTCGCGATGGGGCTGCTCGCGGGGTGGCTGGCGCGGCATGGGCAAGGCGGCGAAAGCTGGCGGCTGCTGATCGGCGTCGGACTGCTCGGCGGGTTCACCACGTTTTCGGCGTTCAGCCTCGAAATCGCGTTGATGATCGAACGCGGCCAGACCGCGAGCGCCGCGCTTTATGTAGCGGTATCGGTGTTCGCGGGCGTCGCCGGGCTGTTCGGCGGCCTCGCGTTGATGCGAGTGGCTGCGTGAGCCTGCAAGTTCGCCAGTTCACGGTTCAGCCCGACGACAACGACGTCCGGCTCGACCGCTGGTTCAAGCGTCACTTGCCCGAGATCGGCTTCGCCACGGTCAGCCGCTGGGCACGCACCGGGCAGATCCGCGTCGACGGCAAGCGCGCCGATCCCGCCGACCGATTGAGCGCCGGGCAAATCCTGCGCGTCCCCCCCGGCGGCGACGCGCCCAAGCGCGCCACGTCCGTCCGCCGCGAACTGACCCCCGAACAGATCGCGCAAGCTCAGGCGATGGTCATCGCCACGACCCCCGCGGCGTTCGTGCTCAACAAGCCGCCCGGGCTCGCCACGCAAGGCGGGAGCGGGACCAAGGAGCATGTCGATGGGCTGCTCGACGCGCTGGCCGAAGGCGATGCGCCGCGTCCCCGGCTGGTCCACCGGCTCGACAAGGACACCTCGGGCGTTCTCCTGATCGCGCGCACCCCGGGAAGCGCGGCGTTCTTCTCCAAGCACTTCTCCGGCCGCTCGGCGCGTAAGGTCTATTGGGCGCTGATCGTCGGAGTGCCCGAGATTGCCGAAGGACTGATCGAGCTGCCGCTCGCCAAGCAGCCGGGCACCGGCGGCGAGAAGATGTATGTCGATCACGCCGGCGGGCAATCGGCGCGCACGCGTTATCGCGTGATCGACCGCGCGGGCAATCGCGCCGCGTGGATCGAACTCCAACCGCTGACCGGGCGCACCCACCAGCTGCGCGTCCACATGGCGGCGATCGGCCATCCGATCGTGGGTGACGGAAAGTACGGCGGGCAGGCCTCGTTCCTCACCGGGTCGATCAGCCGCAAGATGCACCTCCACGCGCGGCAGCTGATGATCGACGCGCCCGATAAAGCGCGGATCGACGTCACCGCGCCGCTGCCCGACCATTTCGCCGCGTCGCTGGCGCAGCTCGGGTTCGACGAGGCGGATGGGGTTTGGGTTCCTGACACCAAGCCCGAACCGACCAAAGCGACCAAGAAAACCGCGGCCAAGGCGCATGCCAAGCAAGTCCGCAAGGAACGCCGCGGCGAACGGCGCGGACGCGGCGGCGACGCGCCGAAGCGCGGGGCTGCGCTCAAGGGCAAGCGCTGATGCACCCCAACCCCGTATTCCGTTCCGAAGACCGCGCGCTTGCCCGCGACATCGTCGAGGAAGTCGGCTTCGGCATGATTTTCGCCGCGACTTCCGACGGGCCGCGCGTGGTCCACACCCCGCTGCGGATGGCGGGCGACGAGGCACTGCGCTTCCATGTCTCGCGCGGCAACGCGCTGGCCAAATGGCTCGACGGCGCGACGGCGCTCGCAGTGGTCAACGGACCCGACGGCTATGTGAGCCCGCGCTGGTATAGCGACCAAGGCACGGTGCCGACCTGGGACTACGTCGCGATCGAGATGGAGGGCCGCGTCCGCAAGATGGACGGCGACGGCTTGCTCGCGCTGCTCGAAGCGCTTTCGGCGCGCCACGAGGCGCGGATCGAGGGTCCGCCGTGGACGATGGACAAGCTGCCCGAGGCCAAGAAGCGCGCGCTACTGGCGGGGATCATCGGGTTCGAGATGGAAATCCAGGCCTGGCGCCCGACTTTCAAGCTGAGCCAGAACAAGCCTCCTGACGAGCGCGAGCGCCTCGCCGCCGGGCTCGACGGGCAAGGCGCGCGCGCCATCGCCGCGCTGATCCGGGGCCTCACGCCGTGACCCGGCTCGCGGTGTTCGATTGCGACGGGACGCTCGTCGATGGCCAGGCCGATATCTGCGCGGCGATGGATCACGCTTTCGCCGCCGCCGGCCTCGCGCCGCCCCCGGGGTACGAGACGCGAAGGACCGTCGGGTTGTCGCTTGCCGAAGCAATGCGGCGGCTTCATCCCGATGGCGCGGACGCCGACCATTCGCGCCTGTGCGACCACTTCAAGTCGGCGTTCCAGGCTCGCCGCGCCGCGGGGCGTGTCCTTGAGCCGCTGTTCGACGGCATCCGCGAGGTGCTCGAAACGCTTTCCGCGCGCGGCTGGGCGCTGGGGGTAGCGACGGGCAAGTCGGACCGCGGGCTCGATCACTGCCTTGCCGTGCATGGATTGGACGCGCTGATCGCCACGCGCCAGACTGCCGACCGTCATCCGTCGAAACCGCACCCGGCGATGCTCGAGGCCGCGCTCGCGGTAGCGGGCGCGGCGTC
>JBBRER010000062.1:0-13307 GCA_038202745.1 Sphingomonadales bacterium | reverse complement strand
GGATGTTCGCTGGCGACGCGGGCTTCGACTGGGCCACCGCCGAGGCGCTGGCGTTCGGCAGTCTTCTCTCCGAAGGCTTCGGGGTGCGGCTGTCGGGGCAGGATGTCGGCCGCGGCACGTTCAGCCAGCGCCACGCCGTCTGGGTCGATCAGGCCGACGAGCACAAATATATCCCGCTGTGCGAAGTCCCGCACGGCAAGTTCGAAGTGCTCGACAGTCCCCTGAGCGAATACGGCGCGCTCGGATTCGAGTACGGCTACGCCGGCGCCGACCCCAAAAGCCTGGTGCTGTGGGAAGCGCAGTTCGGCGATTTCGGCAACGGCGCGCAAATCCTGATCGACCAGTTCATCGCCGCCGGGGAGGCCAAGTGGCTGCGCGCCAACGGCCTCGTCCTGCTGCTCCCGCACGGGTACGAGGGTCAGGGGCCGGAGCATAGCTCGGCGCGGCTCGAACGCTTCCTCCAGCTGTGCGCGCAGGACAACCTCCAGGTTTGCAACATCACTTCGCCGGCGAACTATTTCCACGTCCTGCGCCGCCAGATGCTCCGCAGCTTCCGCAAGCCGCTGGTGATCATGACCCCCAAGAGCCTGCTGCGCCACCCGCTCGCCAAAAGCGAAGCGCGCGAGTTCGAGGGTGAGAGCCACTTTAAGCGGATTTTCTCGGACCCCAAGGCGATGCCCGACAAGGCGATCAAGAAGCTCGTGCTGTGCAGCGGCAAAGTCGCTTACGATCTGATCGAGGCGCGCGACGCGGCAGAGCTAGACGACGTGTCGATCGTCCGGCTTGAGCAGCTCTATCCGTTCCCGGGCGAGCCGCTGGCCAAGCGCGTGGCGCGGATGACAGCGCTCGAAGATGTCGTGTGGTGCCAGGAAGAGCCCCGCAACATGGGCGCCTGGTTCTTCGTCGAGCCGCTGATCGAAGAGACGTTGGGGTCGGTCAAGGGCGCGTCCAAGCGTCCGCGTTACGCCGGCCGCACCGCCGGCGCCTCGCCCGCCACCGGTCTCGCCAGCCGCCACCAGAGCGAACAAGCCGCGCTCGTCGCCGAAGCGTTGGGGCTGTCGGTCCGCTCCGAAATTCGCAGGAAGAAGAAAGCCTGATGTCGACCGAAGTCAAAGTGCCCACGCTGGGCGAATCCGTGTCCGAAGCGACGATCGGCGAATGGCTCAAGGCGCCGGGCGAGGCGGTTGCGCTCGACGAGCCGATCGCGAGCCTCGAAACTGACAAAGTCGCGGTCGAAGTCGGCGCGCCGGTCGCAGGGACGATGGGCAGCCAACTCGCCAAGGTCGGCGACAACGTCGCGGTCGATGCGGTGATCGCGACGATCGAGGACGGCGTGCCGGCAGCGGGAAACGCGCCTGTGGCTCAGCGCACCGAGCCTGCTCCCGCGCCCGCCGCCCCCGCGATCGACGCCGCCGCACTTTCGCCCTCGGTCCGCCGCGCGGTGCTCGCCCACGGGATCGACCCGGCGACGATCACCGGCACGGGCAAGGACGGGCGACTGACCAAGGAAGACGTGGAGTCGGCGGCGAGCAGCAAGTCCGCGACCCCTGCCCCATCCACTAAGCCATCTACCCCCGCTCAGGCTGAGCCTGTCGAAGCCCACGCGCCGCCCTCGGCCCGCGGCGAAGAACGCGTCAAGATGACGCGGATGCGCCAGACGATCGCCAAGCGGCTCAAAAGCGCCCAGGAAACCGCCGCGCTGCTGACCACCTTCAACGACGTCGACATGTCAGCGGTGATCGCCGCGCGTGAGAAATTCCAGGACGGCTTCGTCAAGAAGCACGGGGTCAAGCTCGGCTTTATGAGCTTCTTCGCCAAGGCGGCGTGTCTTGCGCTGAAAGACATCCCCTCGGTCAACGCCCAGATCGACGGCGATGAGATCGTATACTTCCCGTACGTCGACCTCTCGGTCGCGGTCTCGGCCCCCAATGGCCTGGTGGTGCCAGTGGTGCGCGGGGTCGATACGCTGTCGTTCGCCGCAATCGAAAAAGCGATCGCCGATCTCGGCAAGCGCGCCAAGGACGGCACGCTGACGATGGACGACATGAAGGGCGGCACTTTCACGATCTCCAACGGTGGGATCTTCGGCGGGCTGATGAGCACTCCGATCATCAACCCCCCTCAATCCGCCGTGCTCGGGCTCCACCGGATCGAAGACCGCCCGGTGGTGCGCGGCGGCGAGATCGTGATCCGCCCGATGATGTACCTCGCGCTAAGCTACGACCACCGCCTGATCGACGGGCGCGAGGCGGTGACGGCATTGAAGACCATCAAGGAAGCGATCGAAGACCCGACGCGGTTGCTGATCGACCTTTAAGGAACGAAGAATGGCCGAATACGACTACGACGTCCTCGTCATCGGCGCCGGGCCGGGCGGCTATGTCGCCGCAATCCGCGCGGCGCAACTGGGGCTGAAGACCGCGTGCGTCGAAAGCCGCGAGACGCTTGGCGGGACTTGCCTCAACGTCGGGTGCATCCCGTCGAAAGCGATGCTCCACGCCTCCGAATACTTCGACGCCGCGGCGAACGGGACGATGGCCAAGATGGGGGTCGAGGTTTCGCCCAAGCTCAATCTGCCCGCAATGCACGCGCAGCGGCTCGATGCGATCAAGCAGCTCACCGGCGGGATCGCGTTCCTGTTCAAGAAGAACAAGGTCGATTGGCTGACCGGCCACGCCGCGTTTCGCGACGCGCACACCGTGGATATCGCGGGCAAGGCGGTAACCGCGAAGAACGTAGTGATCGCGACCGGTTCGTCGGTCACGTCGCTGCCCGGGGTCGAGGTCGACAACACCAAGCAGGTCGTGGTCGATAGCACCGGCGCGCTCGAACTGGCCAAAGTGCCCAAGCGGATGGTGGTGATCGGCGGCGGGGTGATCGGGCTGGAACTAGGCTCGGTCTGGCGGCGGCTCGGGGCCGAGGTCACCGTGGTCGAATTCCTTGACCAGTTGCTTCCGGGCATGGACATGGACGTACGGAAGGAAGCCGCCAAGATCTTCAAGAAGCAGGGGATGACGCTCAGGCTCGCGACCAAGGTCACCGGCGTGACGGTCAAGGGCAAGGCAGCGACACTGACGCTCGAACCGGCCAAAGGCGGCGCGTCCGAAACGATGGAAGCCGACTGCGTACTCGTTTCGATCGGGCGCAAGCCCAACACCGACGGGCTCGCGCTCGACAAGGCTGGGCTTGAGGTCAACCAGCGCGGGCAGATCGAAACCGGCGGCGATTTCCGCACCAAAGTCGACCACGTGTGGGCGATCGGGGACGTTATCCCCGGCCCGATGCTCGCGCACAAGGCGGAGGACGAAGGCATCGCGGTTGCCGAGAACATCGCCGGGCAAACCGGCATCGTGAACCACGCGGTGATCCCGAGCGTGGTTTACACCTGGCCCGAGATCGCGGGAGTCGGGCTGACCGAGGACGACGCCAAGGCGAAGGGCGAAGTGAAAGTCGGCAAGTTCCCGATGGCCGCCAACAGCCGCGCGAAGACCAACCACGAGCCCGACGGCTTCGTCAAAGTGATCGCCGACGCCAAGACCGACCGCGTGCTCGGCGTGTGGTGCATCGCCTCCGTCGCCGGAACGATGATCGCCGAGGCCGCGCTGGCGATGGAGTTCGGCGCCACGAGCGAGGACATCGCCTATACCTGCCACGCGCATCCCACGCACAGCGAAGCGATCAAGGAAGCGGCGATGGCGGTGACGGGTAAACCGATCCATATCTGAGGTCTGAGACAATCGGTTACCTCTCCGTTCGTGCTGAGCCTGTCGAAGCACTGCTTTTCTTCTTGAGGTTACGCACGACGGCGCGGAGATAAGGGCAGCCGTTGAGGCGGAGCCTCTGCTTCGCAACCGACAAGCTCAAGGCGAACGGGGGTTTTTGTGTATCCGAGACTGACCGACGAACCGAATGCATCGCAAACCATCGCGGCGATCCGTGGGGGCAAGCTGACTCCTGTCGAGGCCACCGAAGCGGCGATCGGGCGGATCGAGGAGGCGGACGGGCCGATAAATGCGGTGGTCGTGCGCGATTTCGATCGCGCGCGCGCGGCGGCGAAAGCCTTGCAGCAAGCCGGCCCCCGCGACGGCCAGCCGCTGTTCGCCCTGCCGATGACGGTCAAGGAAAGCTTCGACGTGGCTGGACTGCCGACGACCTGGGGCATGGCCGACCACGCCGGTCACATCGCCGCGAAAGACGCGGTCGTGGTCGAGCGGCTCAAGGCTGCGGGCGCGGTGATCCTGGGCAAGACCAACATCCCACCCTCGCTTGCCGACTGGCAGGCGGCGAACCCGGTCTATGGCCGGACCAACAATCCGCACGATCCGACGCGTTCGCCCGGCGGTTCGTCGGGCGGGAGCGGCGCGGCGCTGGCGAGCGGGATGGTCGCGGCCGAATACGGCAGCGACATCGGCGGCTCGATCCGCATCCCCGCGCACTTCTCGGGTGTGTGGGGACACAAGACGACGTGGGGCGTGGTCACCAGCAAAGGCCAGGAATTTCCCGGGAGCGACGGGCACGAAATCCCGCTCGGCGTGGTCGGGCCTCTTGCTCGCTCGGCCGAAGACCTCGCGCTGCTGCTCGAAGTCACGCTCAACGATCCGCTGCGACTGACGGCCAAACCGGTGAGCGCGGCGCGGTTGCTTTATCTCGAGCGCCATCCGCTGTGCCCGGTCGATCCCGCGGTGCGCGCGCCAATCGAAGCGGCGGTCGCCGAGATCGAGAAAGAAGGTGGCATTGTCGATCGCGCCAGCGACCTGCTCCCCGACCTCGCCCACCTGCACGAGGCCTACATGCGAATGCTCCAGATCGCGATGTCGCGCGGGGCGCCGGGACCCGAGGGCCAGGTCGCGACCGCCGCGCAGTGGTTCGATCTGCTCGACGCACAACATCACGCACAGCGCGCCTGGGCAGCGCTGTTCGCGCGCTACGACTTCGTGCTGATGGCGCCAGCCGCGCTTCCCGCCTTCCCGCACGACGAGCGCCCGATGCCCGAGCGCGTGTGGGAGATAGACGGGCAGGGCTGCGGTCCCGAAGCCGTGCTTGCCTATGCCGGAATCGCGGTGTTCGCCGAGTTGCCCGCGACCGTGCTCCCGGTCGGCGCGGCCGGCCATTTGCCCACCGGCATGCAAGTCATCGGCCCGCGCCGCGGCGACCGCGACTGCATCGCGATGGCGGGCGCGATCGGCGCGCTGATTCACCGCTGATGCGCGCGTTTGCCCAGGCCGCCGCCGCGCTGCTCGCACTGGGAGGGTGTCACCGCCAGGTGGCGGACGACGCCCCGCCGCGCGCGCACGATGCGATCGCGATCCCGCCGCAGACCTCGGTGATCGCGGTGCCGGTGACCGCGGATATTTCCGAGCTGTCCGCCGCGCTCGAGCGCGCGGTGCCGCGCACCTTGTGGACAATTGATCAACCGGGCCAAGTTTGTGCCGCGCCGCGAAAGGTTAAGGTGCTGTTCGTCAAGGTCAAGACTCCGACGATCAAGTGCCGGCTGGTCGGCACGGTGACGCGCGGCCCGCTGGCGATCGCCGGTGTCGGGCAGACCATCGTGGTGACGATGCCGATCCACGCGACGATCCGCGCGCGCGACATCGGCGGGATCGTCAAGCAGGAGACCGCGACCGCCAGCGCGCAAGTGCGTGCGATCGTCCGGCTCGATCTCAATCCCGACTGGTCGCCGCGCGGCAGCGTCGATATCGCCTACGACTGGACCGAGCCGCCGCACATCGACATCCTGGGCAAGCACCTGGTGCTGACTGACAAGGCCGACACCAAGCTCAAGGGCGTGATCGCGCGGCTCGAACAGACGCTTCCGCGCGAACTGGCCAAGTTGCGCTTTCGCCAGCAGGTGCAAGCGGCCTGGGCCTCAGGATTCACCTCGCTCGAGCTCAACCACGCCAATCCACCGGTGTGGATGCGGATCACTCCCAAAGAGCTCAATTACGGGGGTTACAGCGTGGCCGGGCGCAAGCTGGTGCTGCGGCTGGGAATGAATGCCCAGACCGAAACCTTCGTCGGTCCGCGCCCGGCCGATCCTCCCGCCACGCCGCTGCCACCACTACGCCGGCTCGACGCGCCTGCGGGCCGAATCCTTTTCGCGATTCCCGTGGTCGCCGACTATGCACAGCTGGAACCGGTGATCCTCAAGGCGCTGGTCAAGCGCTCGGCGCGGCCGTTCGACGTGCCCGGTCTTGGCGCGATCGACGCGCGGTTCGAAAAGGTCACCGCCTATGGCACCGATGGCGGCAGGATCGCGGTTGGGCTCCAGTTCTCCGCAGCGACGCTCACTAAAAAGCCGGCGCATGGCACCGTCTGGCTGACCGCGCTGCCGCTCAATCCCGCCAACACCCGCGTTGTCAATTTTACCGATCTCAAGGTAACCGGGATAACCGATTCGACCGGCACCAATCTGTTGCTCAAATTGGCCAATGCCCCCGCACTCTCCTCCACGATCAGCGAGGCGCTGGCGCAGAACTTCGCGCACGATTACGACGAACTGCTCGGCAAGATCGGCCGCGCGATCGATCAGAAACAGCAGGGGGATTTCGTGATCCGCGCGCGGATCGACGACATCACCACCGGATCGCTCAAGGCGGCGGGCCAGGGTCTTTACCTCCCGGTCTGGGGCAAGGGCACCGCCTCGATCACGCTCGGGCACTGAGCGGGGACCACCCATTCCGCTTCCCGTCGCCCAAGCCGCGCTGCCCGCGATTCCCGCTGTGCTCGATCTGCTCGGGACGGCGGTATTCGCGCTGACCGGAGCGCTGCTCGCCGCGCGGCTGCGGCAGACTTTCGTGACTTGCGCGTTCTTCGCGCTCGTCACCGGGGTCGGCGGGGGATCGATCCGCGATTTGTTGATCGGCGCGCCGGTGTTCTGGGTGCGCGATCCGTGGGTCGCGGCGGTGTGTCTGGGGGTGGCGGTCGCCGTATGGCTCACTCCGCGGCGATGGTGGGAAGGCCCGGCGCTCGAATGGGCCGACGCCGCCGGACTCGGCGCTTACGCCACGCTCGGCACCGCCAAGGCGTTGGCGTTCGGGCTACCGCCGATCCCGGCGATGCTGATGGGGGTGATCACCGGCTGCGCGGGCGGTATCGTGCGCGACGTGCTCGCCGGGCGGCCGTCGATCCTGATGCGACCCGAGTTGTACGTGACCGCGGCGGCGCTGGCGGCGGCGGTCTGCGCGGGCGGAAACTCGCTTGCCCTGCCCGACGCTATGACGTGGCCGGTCGCGGCGCTCGCGGGGTTCGCGCTGCGTGGCGCGGCGATCCGCTTCGGACTGGCGCTGCCGGGTTACGGCGGCAAGAATGAGTCCCCGCGCAGGCGGGGACCTCAGGCCTGACGCGAGCGCTCACCCGTGCTCCTGAGACCCCCGCCTGCGCGGGGGATCAGTTGCCCGGGAGCACCGCGCGGCCCTCGACGTTGACGTTGCGAATATGCCCACCGGCATCGATCACGCAGCCAAACGGCTGTCCGCTGCGCAGGCGCCCGTCGATGCGCCAGCCGTCACCATCGCGATTGACACGCTCGACTTCGCCGACTTGCGCATCGCCGCGCTCGACCTCGCCGACGCAGCGATCGACCGCGGCGTCGATTGAGCCGCCCGGCCGCCATTCGGGCCGGCCATCGCCGTAGTTGGCGCCGCGGCGCGCATCGGGAGCGCCGGGATAGCGGTAGGGCGGAGCGTGGCGGTTGCGGTCGGCATTGGCGGCGGCGCTGGCCACCGCGGCGATCCCGCCGACGATCAGCACGCCGGCGAGGATATCGCCGAGGTCGTCATGGTGGCGGTGGTGGCCCCAGCCGCCGCCCCAGCCCCAGCCGGAGCCGATGTAAACGCCGCTGCGGGCCAGTGCGGGAGCTGCCGAAAGCGACAGCGTGGCGGCCGTCGCGAATGCGCCGCCGATGCGGAAAAGCTTGCTCTTCATGATCCCCTGCCCTCCATCGGGGCGCTGGACTTTCCCATCCGCCCCTAGGCCAAACGGCTAGGCGGCCCAGGCTTTCATAAGCCTGAACCGCCCTTTAGCCTAACGGTGCAGCCGAGTATCAGAGGCCGCGCAGGCCGCTGAAATCGACGTCGTAAACCCGGCCGCGGTCGATCCGGCACTTGAACGAACCGGTGTCGCCGTAGCCGGAGCCATGGTTGTTGTAGCCGTAGCCGTAACGGTCGTTGCTGCCGTAGCCGTAACGGTCGCTGTTGCCGTAGCGGTCGTTGTCGCGGCCGTAGTAGCCCGAGTTGCCGTAGCCGCCGTTGCCATAAGCGCCGTTGACCGCGATCTCGCCTTTGACTTCCCAGCCGTTGTCGCGGTCCCGAACCTGGGTGATGCGAGTGACGCGGGCCTGGCCGTAGCGACTGGCCTGGCTCGTCGCGGCGCTCACGCACTGCTCGACCGCCTGGCGCGGATCGCCGCGATAGCCGTAGCGATTGCCGTTGTCGTAGCGGTCGCCATAGCGGTCGCCGTAGCCGTTGTTGTTGTGGCTCGCGGCCGAAGCGATCGCGGCGATTCCGCCGATGATCACCGCTCCGGCGATGATGTCGCCGGCGCTGATGCCGTCGTTGTGGCGATAGTCGCGATACTGGGCCTGCGCCGGGCTCGCCGCCGAGATCGCCATCGCGCCAGCCGCGACAGTCCCGACCAATGCTTTCGAGATGGTCTTCATGGTGCTCGTCCTTTGCTCGCGCCGGGCGAGGTGTCCGGCGTCATGAGGCAGGGTTTAGCGGATCGGCACTGTGGCCAGCCTGAATTGCCATGACAGCAATCGTTCAGCTAATCGGCATTGAACCTGAACGGGCCGGCCGGATGGAAACCACGCCTTAACCATGCCCCGCTAAGCCATAACGCGCATGACGTTGTTTTGGTTCTTCGCTCCGTCGGTTGCCGCGATGGTTCTGCTTACGCTCGCCGAGCGGCTGCGCGGGCGGGCGCGCGGGGACGCCTTGCGCAACCTTCAGGCGTGGGCGCTGTCGCTCGGCGTAGCTTTCACTTTGCTCCCGCTGCTGAGTTCGTGGCATGGCGCGGTGCTGATCGACGCGCGCGCGCTGCCGTTTTGGGCCGCGCTGGTGGTGTTCACCGTGCTGCGCGATGCATGCGAATTCGCGTTCCACGTCGCCCAGCACAAAGTGCCGGCGCTGTGGGCGATGCATTCGCTCCACCACTCGGACCCCGAGATGTCCGCGCTCACCGCCAATCGGCACTTTTGGGGCGACCAGCTGATCAAGCAGGTCACCGTGTGGACGCTGCCCGCGCTAATCATCACCCCGACCGCGCAAGTGTTCGGCGCCTATGCGCTGATCAGCGTCTATCATTACTTCGTCCACGCCAATCTGCGCGTCGACTTCGGGCGCGGATCGTGGCTGCTCAACAGCCCAGCCTATCACCGCCGCCACCATTCCGCCCTGCCCGAGCATTACGACAGCAACTTCGCCGCGCTGTTCCCGCTGTTCGATGTGCTGATCGGCACTTACCACCGGCCCAACGGCTGGCCGCCGAGCGGCTTGCCGAGCGCGCCGCGCAGCCTCGAGGACGTCGCGCTGTGGCCGCTGCGCCAAGCCGCGTCCGAGCCCGCGACCACCGCGCTGGGCGCCTGACCGCGGATTCACGTGGCCAAGCCGCGCAAGTTGTGGAACGCTGCCCGCATCGTCGATGGGGAAGCGAAAAATGCGTGCGATCATCATAGTTATGCTGGCGGTCCAGGCCGCGATCTTTTGCGTCGCGGTGTTCGCCATCGCGCTGCGCAAACCGAGCGCCAAGCGCCCCGCGCCGATCTGGTCGAGCTTTGCGATCTCGCTCCTCGTGGTCGGCAACGTTTCGATCCAGATTGCGGGCGACCACCCCGGCGCAAGCGGCGCGGAGGTGCTCTATTTCGGCGGAGCGATGCTGATCGGCATGGCGCTGACCTGCGCGCTGCTGCTGTTTCGCGAACGCCGGGAAGGGACGCGTGGATCGGATCGCCGCTCCGGCGCCGTCGACCGGCGCGGGAAGCCAAGACAGGACGGTGCCGACTAAATCGGCCTCAGCCCCGTCCACTGCGCCAGGAACGCCATGATGTCGGCATTCTCGGCGATAGCCTTGTCGGTCGGCTTGCCCGCGCCGTGACCCGCTCCCGGCTCGATCCGCAGGAGGTGCGGTTTGGCCCCCGGGTCGGCGGCCTGGAGCGCGGCGACGTATTTGAAGCTGTGCGCCGGCACGACGCGGTCGTCGGTGTCCGAGGTCGTCACCAGCACCGCCGGATAGGCGCTGCCCGGGCGGATATTGTGGTAGGGCGAATAGGCGCGCAGCACGCGCCAGTCTGCCTCGATCGCGGGTGAGCCGTAGTCGCCGGTCCACAGCCGCCCCGCGGTGAAGCGATCGAAGCGCAGCATGTCCATCACGCCGACTTGCGGGTTGGCGGCGGCGAACAAGTCGGGGCGCTGGTTGAGCACCGCGCCGACCAGCAATCCCCCGTTCGATCCGCCCTGGATCGCCAGCCCGCCATTGGCGGCGATCCCTTGCGCGATCAGGTATTCGCCCGCGGCGATGAAATCGTCGAACACGTTCTGCTTGTTCGCGCGCCGCCCGGCGTCGTGCCACGCCGGGCCGAACTCGCCGCCGCCGCGCAGGCCCGCCATCGCGAACGCTCCGCCCGCCTCGATCCACGCCAGCCGTGCGGGCGAGAACCCGGGGGTCAGCGAAATGTCGAAGCCGCCATAGCCGTACAGCAGCGTCGGCACCGGCCGCCCCGCGGCGGCGATGTCGCGACGGCGGACGACGAACAGCGGCACTTTCGTTCCGTCACGCGAAACGAAGGTGCGCTGCTCGATCGCGAAATCGTGCGGATCGAACCCCAAACGCGGCACCGCGAACGGCTCGGACTTGCCGCTGCGCAAGTCGAAGCGATAGACCCCGCCGGGGCGGTTGAAGCTGGTGTAAGTGTAGAACGTCTCGGGGTCGCCCGGGCGGCCCATGAACCCTGCCGCGGTTCCGATCTCGGCGAGCGCCAGCGCGCGCGATGGCCGGCCCGCGAGGTCGAAAACCACCGCGCGCGAACCCGCGCCCTCGAGGTAAGACAGGATCACGCGGTCGCCGACCACGCGCCCGTGCTCGAGCGTCAGCGACTGTTCGGGGACGACCGTGCGCCAGATCGCGGTCTTGCCCAGCGTCACGCTGGCGAGCCGCCCGCGCGGAGCGTCCGCCGTGGTCACGAACCACAGCCTGGCGCCCTGGCCATCGACCAAGCGCCAGGTGTCGCGATACCCGGCAGCGAGCGTGCTCAGCTCCCACCCGCGCTTCGCCAGCGCGTGGAGGTCGGCGATGCGCACCTCGTTTTGCCCGTCGCCGGCGGCGCTGCTCACGATAACCGCATAACGGCCGTCGGCAGTGACCTCGGCGACGTGGGTGTAGGCGGGGTGATCGGGGGTGGCATAGACCAGCACGTCCCCCATCGGCGCGGTCCCGAGCCGGTGAAAGCGGATTTCCTGGCCCGCGCCGGCCGCGCCCTCGATCCGCGCGGGATAACGCGAATAAAGGAAGCCTTCGTCGCCGACCCAGGCCAGCCGGGTAAACCGGGCATCGGGTATCGCATCGCTGAGCGGCCGCCCGCTGGCGACATCGACCACGCGCAAGTCGCGCCGATCCGAGCCGCCGGTTTCGATGCTATAGGCGACGAACCTGCCGTGTTGCGATGGACGCCAGGCATCGATCGCCTGGCTGCCGTCGGCAGCCCACGCGTTGGGATCGAGCAGCAGGCGGGGCGGGGCGGTGCGAGAATCGCGGACCCACAGCTGCGCCTGGTTCTGCAAGCCGGAATTGCGCGTGTAGAAATAGCGCGATCCGGCCTTTTCGGGCAGCCCGAAGCGTTCGTAGTCGGTCAGCGCGCGGATCCGCGCGGCGAACCAGACGCGCAGCGGCAGCGTTGCAAGGTAGCCGCGGGTCAAGGCATCCTGACGCTGCGCCCAAGCCGCGACCGGGCCGCCCGAGGCAAGATCGCCTTCGAGCCAGCGGTACGGATCGGCGACCGCTTCGCCGAACGGCCGATCGACCACCGCGTCGCGCCGCGTCGGGGGATAGCGGATGGCGCCCTCACCCGCGCCGTGCCCGTCGCTTGCCAGCGCCGGGGCGGCCAGCAGCGCGAGTACCAGGGCTAGACGGCGGACGATGACGGTTCCCCAAATGCGAAGGGCGGACGCGAGGTTAGCCCCCGCGGCCGCCCTTAGGCAAATGGCGGTGAACCCGCGCTTACGCGGCGAGGTCTTCCTCGCGCTCTACCGGACCAGAATCCTGGCCTTTAGCGCCCAAATCGCGGTCGACCAGCTCGATCACCGCGATCGGCGCCGCGTCGGAGGCGCGGATGCCCGCCTTAACGATCCGGGTGTAACCGCCCTCGCGGCCCGCGTAGCGCTCGGCCAGAGCGCCGAACAGCTTGGCCAGCTGGGCGTCGTCCATCAGCCGCGACTGCGCCAGCCGGCGGTTGGAAAGCCCGCCCTTCTTGGCCAGCGTGATCAGCTTTTCGACGTAAGGGCGCAGCTCGCGCGCCTTGGGCGTGGTGGTGGTGATCTGCTCGTGCTTGATCAGCGCCGCCGCCATGTTGCGCAACAGCGCGATGCGATGGGCCGAAGTGCGCTGCAGCTTGCGGCCGCCGTGCTTGTGACGCATTTTCTAAGTCCTTCGTTCGTTAAGGGGCCGTGTCAGGTACCCCAGACCAGGCGGGAAGCGGTCCCGCCGAAGCGCCGCCATCAACGCGAAACGAGGCGCAAAGTCAAGCGCATCCTGGACTCACCACGCCACGATCTGCGGCGCAGCCTTGGCCGCCAGGCACAGCGCCCACAGCGCCCAGACCATCGCGTCCGCGCGGTCGGGCGATGCGCCCGGCCCGGCGGATTTACGGTCCGGCCCATCCCGTTGTGCTCCTGCGAAGGCTGGAGCCCAGTCTGGGTCCCTGCCTTCGCAGGGACACAAAAAAGAAAGCGAGCCATCACGGCCCGCCATGGGAGCGCCCTCAAGCGGAAATGCGGCGCGAAGTCAACCGCTGGAGCGACCCCGCCAACTCGACGCCGCAAGCCGCCGCACCAGCGGGGAGAGACCGCGGTGGCTTGATCGGTGGTACGTCGATTCATCGCCAAGCTCGCCGCACAATCGGCGGTGCGCCTCCCCTAGCGCGTGATAGGGCAAACCTGGGAGAAGATGGTGCAGGCCGTGATAGCGCAGGCCGACCGGCGCCCACAGTGCCGGCAGGGTCGCCGGCGGGGGGACGTTGACGCTGTCGAGATATTGCGCGGTGACGCTCATCGGCTCGCCGTCATTCTCCCACAGATGCGCGACCAGGGTGCGGACCT
>JBBRER010000061.1:0-13568 GCA_038202745.1 Sphingomonadales bacterium | reverse complement strand
CTTCTCCATACGCGATCGCCAAGTGCTCGACCTGACCGTCGCACCCAATGTGCCCGATCCCGACAATCGCTATGCCACGATCTTCCCAGGATCGCCCAATCGCGCCCCGAAGGTCATTGCCATCTACGGGGCAAACGCGTCTGGTAAGTCGAGTCTCATCCGTGCGCTCGAATTCGTCGTCACTTTCATTCGCGACAGCGCAGCTCGACCATCCGGTTTTCCCTGCGAGCGGTTCAACGACGATGCGTCCAAATCCCGCCCCATCTTCCTCGCCATCGAATTTGGCGGCGTCATGAATTGGACTCCGGAAGTGGAACAAAGGCGCGGTCAAGGGTTGGAGGTCGAGTGGGGCACGTATCGCTATGAACTCATCATCGGAGTTCGTGACGGCAACCCCTTTCGAGTCGAAAGCGAAACACTCCGTCAGCGACCCAAGGCCGTCGGCAAGTGGCAACGGGTGTTTGAGCGCAACAGCGAGGGAAGGCTCAAGGACTCTCGATCATTCTCGCTGTCCGGCTTCCAGCATCTGCTGAACACTCTGCTTCCGCACGCTTCCGTGCTGGCGTCGTTCGCCATGTTTCGCCATCCGACAGCCCAACTCTTTGTCGATACTGCGCGCGAACTGCTCTTTCAGACCGCGCCGCACGCAAACATCATTGATCAAGGCATCGTAGATTATCTCGTGTCGCAACCTGATGTCGTGGTTGAACTCAACCGCGAACTTAGCCGCATCGATGTTGGTGTTGAACAGATGCACCTGGTCGAGACGCCAACAGGACCACAACCGTTTTTCAAGCATTCCGGACTTGAGTTTGAAATGCCGTGGATTCTTGAGAGCCAAGGCACGCGCACCTTCATCAAGATGTTCCCAGCGCTGTCACGCACCCTCGCAACCGGAAGCGTGGTGGCGATCGACGAGTTGGATTCGTCGATCCATCCACTTGTGTTGCCGGAGATTCTACGCTGGTTCTATTCGGCCGAGCGCAACCCGCATGACGGGCAGCTTTGGTTTAGCTGCCACGCCGTTTCGCTGATGGAGGAGCTGAACAAAGAGGAAATGGTCATTTGCGAGAAGGATCGGCTGGGGAGAACTAGTTTTTTCAGCCTGATGGACGTCCAGTCCCAGCGCCGCGACAACTTCTATAAGAAGTATCTGAGCGGGGTTTACGGAGGCGTCCCGCGCATCGGATGAAACGTCGTCGCCCCATCATTCCGCAGCGGCAGGTGATTTTCATTGGGTGCGAAGGCGCGTCCGAGGTCGGTTACGCGCAGCTTCTCCAGGATTTTGCGGATGCAGAAAGCCTTCACATTCATTTGGACATACGCGAACTCGGTCCAGGCGCTGGCGACCCGCTGCACCGGATCGAATTGGCCGTCGCTCGTCTCCGCTTCCTCCGCCGGGCCAGGACCGATCCCACTGAGCGCTTCGTGTTCGTCGACCACGATCAAGCCGAACGCGACCCACAACGCGCCGAGCGCGCAACCAGGCTAGCGCGCGACAACAACATACACGTCGTATGGCAGCGACCCTGCTTCGAGGCGTTTCTCCTTAGACATCTGCCCGGACGTGCAACGCGCCGCCCGCCTACATCGCCTGTCGCGCTCAAAGCGCTCCGAAAAATTTGGGTCGAGTATTGCAAGCCTATGAGCCGGCTCGAATTGTCGGCGCGGATCGATTTGGATGCAGTTCGACGGGCCGCGGCAGTTGAGCCGGAGTTTGCCGCGATGCTGCGCCGTATCGGCTTGATCGTCCCGGAAGCCGACGCCGGACAATAGTTTTCTGCTCTTAGCCCCCGCCCCTCACCCGCTCCATCGCCGCCACCTTGCGCAAAATCTCCGCCCGCACCTCCTCGATGTCCGGCTCCTGCTGCCGCCAGCCGTAGCGCTGGGGCTTACCGCCGTGCACGCCGGCGCGGTGAAGCTTGAGGAGGTTCATCGCCTCGGCGACGGTCATCGTGGGGGCGTCGGGGGCGACCGAAAAGGGCTCGGGGTCGAGCGCGTTGGTCGCGGCGTGGATCAGCAGCGTCTCGATCCGCGCATAGCCTTCGCGCAGCGCCGCGTCCCACTCGGCGGCGAAGGCGGGCCACAGCTTGCGGCGGTTGTAGGCGGCGGTGGTTGAGAACCCGGCGGCGCGCGCCGCGGCGCTGACGTTGGCGCTCGCGGTCAGCTCGGCGAGGAACGCGCGCTCGGCTTTTGCCGACCACCGCCCCGGCCCAGCGCGCGCTATGCACGGATGCCCGGTCTTGGAAGAACGCACGATCTGATCGGGGAGGAGGCGCGCCCCCGCGCAGGCGGGGGCCTCAGGCGGCTGGCGGTTCGCGTGCGGCCTGAGGTCCCCGCGTAGGCGCTGCGCGCCATCTTCGATTCCGCGGGGACTCAGCGCTTCTCGCGCCGTCTCCAGCGCGCGGTCCCAGCTGGCCGCAAAGGCCGAGTTGTTGCGCCGCGCCTGATAAGGGCTGGTTCGGTCGATGCCGCATTTCCCGGCCGCCAGCGCGACGCTGCCGCTCAGCGCGAGCTCGCGAAGGAACGCGCGCCGCCACGCGGGCGGGGTGGTCGGTGCTGCCATGTTTGGGGGTTTCCGGAGGATGCGGCGCGGTTCGCCAGCGTTCGCGATTTGTGCCATATCAGCGTTACGATGTCAAGGAGTTTGTGCCTATTTGGTTAGTTTGTCGCTTCCCCGCGAGGGCGGGGGCCGCGGGTGTGGGCGCGCTGCCGAATGAGGTCCCCGCGTAGGCGCTGCGCGCCATCTTCGATTCCGCGGGGACTCGCGCGCAAAAGGAAAGGGCCGCCTTTCGGCGACCCTTTGCACTTTGGTCTCGCTGGGCCCCGGCTTGCGCCGGGGTGACGAGGGTGTGGATTAACCCAGCAGCTCCTGCTCGAGCTTCTTGGCCATTTCCTCGATGTTCTCGGGCGGCCAGCCGGGGATGTCCATGCCCAACCGCAGTCCCATCGAGGATAGCACTTCCTTGATCTCGTTGAGCGACTTGCGGCCGAAGTTGGGCGTGCGCAGCATCTCGGCTTCGGTCTTCTGGACCAGATCGCCGATGTAGATGATGTTGTCGTTCTTGAGGCAGTTGGCGCTGCGCACCGACAGCTCGAGCTCGTCGACCTTCTTGAGCAGGTAGCGGTTGAGCTGGTTGGTGTCGCCTTCGTCGACCGGGCCGCTCGCGGCCATGCCGATCATCGGCGAACCGCCGACCGGCATCGCATCGTCGAAGTGGACGAACAGCGCGAGCTGATCCTGGAGGATGCGCGCGGCATAAGCCACCGCGTCCTCGGGCGTGACGGTGCCGTCGGTCTCGACCGTGAGGTTGAGCTTGTCGAAGTCGAGCTCCTGCCCGATGCGGGCGTTATCGACCTTGTAGCTGACCTGGCGCACGGGCGAGTACAGGCTGTCGATCGGGATCAGCCCGATCGGCGCATCGACCGGACGATTGCCGACCGCGGGAACGTAGCCCTTGCCCGTGTCGGCAGTGAGCTCCATGTTGAGCGTCGCGCCTTCGTCGAGGTGGCAGATCACGAGATCCTTGTTCATCACCTCGATGTCGCCCGACATCGCGATGTCGCCGGCTTTGACCTCGGCCGGGCCGGTCGCCGAAAGCTGGAGCCGCTTGGGCCCCTCGCCCTGCATCCTGAGCGCGATCTGCTTCACGTTGAGCACGATGTCGGTCACGTCCTCGCGCACGCCGGCGAGGCTGCTGAATTCGTGGAGCACGTTCTCGATCTTGATCGAGGTGATCGAGGCGCCCTGGAGCGACGATAGCAGCACGCGGCGCAGCGCGTTGCCCAGCGTCAGCCCGAACCCGCGCTCAAGCGGCTCGGCGACGAAAGTCGCGCGGCGCTTGGCGTCGGTCCCGGATTTGACCTCCAGGTTGTTGGGCTTCTTCAGTTCCTGCCAGTTCTTGATGTTGACAGTCATGGGTATCCCCTAGGGTTGGGTTCGGACAGGAACGGCCGCGCTTCCGACGTGGGAGCCGCGACCGATCCGAATTGGCGGGCGGCCGAAAGACCGTCCAGGAATTCGATCAGACGCGGCGGCGTTTGCTTGGCCGAACCCCGTTGTGCGGGATCGGGGTGACGTCGCGGATCGAAGTGATCGTGAAGCCGACCGCCTGGAGCGCTCTCAATGCGCTCTCGCGGCCCGAGCCAGGGCCTTTGACCTCGACCTCGAGCGTGCGGACGCCGTGCTCGGCGGCTTTCTTCCCGGCATCGTCGGCCGCGACCTGGGCGGCGTAAGGCGTCGACTTGCGGCTGCCCTTGAAACCCATCGCGCCTGCCGAAGACCAGCTGATCGCGTTGCCCTGAGCGTCGGTGATCGTGATCATCGTGTTGTTGAAGCTGGCGTTGACGTGCGCGACGCCGCTGGAGATGTTCTTGCGCTCGCGCTTTTTGATGCGCTGAGGTTCGCGTGCCATTGTTGGTATCCCTAACGTAACTGAAAAGAAGAAGCTGGATGCCGCGCCGCGGTGGCGCGCTTACTTCTTCTTACCGGCAATCGGCTTGGCTTTGCCCTTGCGCGTGCGCGCGTTGGTGTGCGTACGCTGGCCGCGGACCGGCAGGCCCTTGCGGTGGCGAAGCCCGCGATAGCAGGCGAGGTCCATCAGCCGCTTGATGTTCATCGCCACTTCGCGGCGCAGATCGCCCTCGACCATGTGATCGGCGTCGATCGCCTCGCGAATGTGGAGGACTTCCTGGTCGGTCAGATCCTGAACCCGGCGGCTTTCGTCGATCCCGACTTTCTTGGCGATCAGCTTCGCCTTGGTCGGACCGATACCGTGAATGTAGGTAAGCGCAATGATCACGCGCTTGTTGGTGGGGATATTGACCCCGGCAATACGAGCCACTTAATTCTCCATGCTCCACAAGGGCTTGGCGGTGGCCGTAGCCGGCCCGGCCCCTATCTCATCGCGGTTTCCACTCGCCCGGACGGCAAAAAGCCGGATGGCGCGCGCGTACGCGGGTGCCCCCGGACAGACCCGTTTTTGTCGAGTGAGCGGCGCGCTTAGGGCGATTCGCCCATGCTGTCAACGCCCGCAGACCGCGATTGCGGGCGAGCGTCGCGCGTGGTTAGCGACGGCGTTATTCTAGCATCGCCCCCGCGGCTGGCAAGCACCGCCGGACGCGCGGCCAACTCACTTCGGCGGCTTGTCCGGCTTGGCCGGAGTCGCGGCCGGCGCCGCCAGCCGGTCGGCCAGACGCTTGATCTGGACCCCGAGCACGCGGTCGACCAGCGGCGCCCATTCGGCCATCGGGCGGCGCGAAAAACCGCCGATGACGTAAGTCCAGTCGATCAGTGTGCCGCCGCCGTCGCGCGGCTTGAGCGTGATCGTCAGCACGCCCTCGAGCGCTTCGGGCTGAAGCGGACCCAATGCGCCCTTCATCCGCAGCGTCGCGCCGGGCGCGGCGTAGAGCACGTGCATGTGCTCGATGCTGCCGCGCCGCAGCCCGGCGGGCGCGCCCTCGGGCAAATCGAGCAGTTCGCAAAAGCAGCCGCTGCCTTGCGCGTCGAGATATATCGCTTCGGCCTTGCCCGAATAAGTATGCTCGGGGTCCCACCACTGCGCGGGCGCGGTCAGCACCTTCCAGGTGTCGAGCTGCGAAGTCGGCGCCTCGGCGGTCAGGTGGATCACGAACCCGGCGTCGGACGACTGCGCGACATCGGCGGCGGCGGGCGCGGCGACAAGCAGCGCGAGCGCAGACGCGAACAACGATCGGATCATGACGAATTCCCCCCGGCAGCGATTGGCCGGGCGCAGCCTAGCAGCGCAAGCGCGCGCCGTCAGCCGTCGAGCACCGCGGCGATTGCGCGCGCGACGTGGTCGATGTCCGCCATCCCGTCGATCCGGCTGACGATCCCGCGTGCGTCGTAAATCGGCAGTATCGGCGCGGTCTTGGCGCGGTACTCGGCCATCCGCGTGCGCACCGTCTGTTCGTTGTCGTCGGGGCGGCGCTTGAACTCGTGCGCGCCGCAGCGGTCGCAGGTTCCCTCGACCTTGGGCCGTTCGAACGCGTCGTGGTAGCCCTTGCCGCAAGCGGCGCAGGTGTAGCGCCCGACGATCCGCGCAACGAGCGCGTCCTCATCGACCTCGAGCTCGATCACCCGGTCGAGCGTGCGCCCGCGTTCCTCGAGAATGGCGTCGAGCGCGGCGGCCTGCGCGGCGGTACGCGGATAGCCGTCGAAGATCGCGCCCGCGTCCGCGCCCATCGCGTCGAGTTCGTCGCCGATCAGCGCCGAAACGATCTCGTCCGAAACCAGCTCGCCTGCGTCCATCACCGCTTTGGCCTGGAGCCCGACCGGCGTTCCCGCCTTGACCGCGGCGCGCAGCATGTCGCCGGTCGAGAGCTGCCGCCTTCCGCGCTCCTCGACCAGGCGCTGGGCCTGCGTGCCCTTCCCCGCTCCCGGCGGGCCGAGCAGAACGATGTTCACCTGAGGCGGCCCTTGAGCTTCGCCTTCTTGATCAGATCGCCGTACTGATGCGCGAGCAGGTGCGACTGGATCTGGGTGATGGTATCGACCGTGACGTTGACGACGATCAGCAGCGAGGTTCCGCCCGCGAACAGCAGCCGCTGCCCGGTCGAGGCGATCACCCATTCGGGAATCACACACACGATCGTCAGATACGCGGCGCCGAGCACGGTGATCCGGGTGAGCACGAAATCGAGATAGCTCGCGGTGTTCTTGCCCGGACGGATGCCGGGGATGAACCCGCCGTTGCGCTTGAGGTTCTCCGAGGTTTCTTCCGGATTGAACACCACCGCGGTGTAGAAGAAGCTGAAGAACACGATCCCGATCGCGTACAGCGCCATATACAGCGGCTTGCCGTGCGCGAGGTACTGGTTGAGCGTGACCATCACCGCGCCGACCTTGCTGTCGGGCGCCAGCGAGCTGCCGGCGAACTGGGTGACCGTCAGCGGCAGCAGCAGCAACGAGCTGGCGAAGATCGGCGGGATCACGCCCGAGGTGTTGATCTTGAGCGGCAAGTGGCTGCGATCGGCCTGCATCATCCCGCGCTGCGAGGCGCGCTTGGGATACTGGATCAGCAGCCGCCGGGTCGAACGTTCCATGAAGCAGATGAACAGGATCATCGCGACGAGGACGATCACGATCGCGGCGATCGCGATCCCGCTGATCGATCCGGTGCGCCCGCCTTCGAACAAGTTGACGACGAACGTCGGCATCTGCGCGACGATCCCGGCCATGATGATCAGCGAGGTGCCGTTGCCGATCCCGCGGCTGGTGATCTGTTCACCCAGCCACAGCAGGAACATCGTGCCCCCGACAAGCGAAGTCACCCCGGCGACGTAGAACAGCGTGCCCGGATCGATCGCAAAGCCTTGCGCATCGGCGTTACGGACGATCGCGAAGCCCTGCATCAGGCTCAACGCGACCGCGCCGTAGCGCGAATACTGGTTGAGCTTCTTGCGCCCGCTTTCGCCCTCTTTCTTGAGCGCGGCGAGCGAGGGATGGAGCGACGAGGCGAGCTGCACGACGATCGAGGCGGTGATGTACGGCACCACCCCCAGGCTGATCAGGCTGTAGTGCGAGATCGCCCCGCCCGAGAACATGTTGAAGAAATCGAGAATGCCGCCGGCGTTGCGGTCCATGAACTGCTTCAAGGCGACCGGATTGATCCCCGGCAGCGGCACGAACGTCAGGAAGCGGAAGATGATCAGCGCGCTGATCGTGAACCAGATCCGCTTCTTGAGCTCGGTGGCTTTGGAGAAGTTGGCGAGGCTGAAATTGCTCGCGAGATTGTCGGCGCGTGATGCCATGGAAATCTGTGCCTTGCCTGGGCCAGGGGCACCCGCGCCCCGGCCTGCTCCCCTACGTGTGCGGGAGCCATATAGTGAGCGGGCAGGGATGCAAGAACCCCGCCCGCCGACATAGCCCGTGTTATTCCGCCTTGGCGGCTTTCGCCGCGGGCTTGTCCTTGCCCGCCGCCTTGGCTGCGCGAACCGCGGCGAGGCCCTTGGCCGGACGCTCTTTGGCGGGCTTGGCGACCTTGGGCTCGGGCAGGACGATCTTGCCGCCGGCCTTCTCGACCGCCTCGCGCGCGCCCTTCGACACGCCCGCGACCGCGAATTCGACCTTGGCGGTCAGCTCGCCCTTGCCGAGCAGGCGGACCCCATCCTTGCCTCCGCGCGCCAACCCAGCCGCTTTCAATGCGGCGTGATCGACCGGCTTCCTGGCATCGAGCTTGCCCGCGTCGATCGCCTTCTGGATCAGGCCGAGGTTCACCTCGGCATAATCCTTGGCGAAGATGTTGTTGAAGCCGCGCTTGGGGATCCGCATGTGAAGCGGCATCTGCCCGCCCTCGAAGCCCTTGACCGCGACCCCCGAGCGCGCCTTGGCGCCCTTCTGGCCGCGCCCCGCGGTCTTCCCTTTGCCCGAGCCGATGCCCCGGCCGACGCGCATGCGCGACTTGCGGGCGCCCTTGTTGTCGCTGATTTCGTTCAGTTTCATGTCGTGCACTCGCTTTCGCTTTAAGTCGCGCCAGAAAATTTACCGCCGGAGGATCGCAGGACGAACCGGATCGCCTCTTTACCGGCAGGCAGACAAGCTACCCTGCCGCGGCGGCCGGGCGCTACATACCCTTATTCGACCACCGCCACCATGTGCGGCAGCTTGGCGATCGCGCCGCGCACTTCGGCCGAGTCCTGGATCTCGACCACCCGATGCATCTTGCCGAGGCCAAGCCCGATCAGAATCTTCTTCTGGCTTTGGGGACGGCGGATCGGCGAGCCGATCTGCTTGAGCTTGATGGTCTTCTTATCGTTGTTCGGGGCCATCTGGCTTACTCCGCAATCGCTTCGGCCGCGGCTTCCGCCTCGGCCGTGCTGGCGCCGCCGCGACCGAGCAGGTCGGCGACTTTCTTGCCGCGCCGCTGCGCGACCGACTTCGGCGAAGTCTGCTCGGTGAGCGCATCGAACGTGGCGCGGATCATGTTGTAGGGGTTCGAGCTGCCGACCGATTTGGTGACCACATCGGCCACGCCCAGGCTTTCGAACACCGCGCGCATCGGACCGCCGGCGATGATCCCGGTCCCCGCGGGCGCGGTACGCAAGTTGACCTTGCCGGCGCCGAACCGGCCCTTGCCGTCATGATGCAGCGTGCGCCCTTCCTTGAGCGGAATGCGGACCATCGCCTTCTTGGCGGCCGAGGTCGCCTTGGTGATCGCCTCGGGCACTTCGCGGGCCTTGCCCTTGCCGAAGCCCGCGCGGCCCTTGCCGTCGCCGACCACGACCAGCGCGGCGAAACCAAAGCGCTTGCCGCCCTTCACGGTTTTCGAAACGCGGTTGATGTGGACCAGCTTCTCGATCAGTTCCTCGCCGCCATCGTCATCTCCGCCGCGACCGCGGTTGCGGTCGTTGCCGCCGCGCCCGCCGCGGTTGCGGTCGTTGCCGCCGCCGGGACCGCGTCCGCCGCGTCCCCCGCCACGCGGACCGCGGCTTTCGCGCTGCGGCGGGGCATCGCCGCCCTGCGGATGCGTCGCGGCGATCGGCTCGCCTTGGGTCAACGCCGCCGGCTGTGCTTCAACCTGCGTTTCAGGCGGTGTGGTGTTGTCGTCGGCCATCATCAGAACTCCAGCCCGCCTTCACGCGCGGCGTCGGCCAGCGCCTTGACGCGGCCATGAAACAGGAAACCGCCGCGATCGAACACGACCGAGGTCACGCCCGCCTGCTTGGCGGCATCGGCCAGCGCCTTACCGACTTCGGCAGCGGCGGCGACGTTCGCGCCGGTCTTGCCCAGCGTCGAGGCGGCGGCCACGGTCTGCCCCCGCGCATCGTCGATGATCTGCGCGTAAATGTGGCGCCCCGAACGGTGCACGCTGAGCCGCGGACGGCCCCCGGCGCGCGCCTTGAGCGTGGTGCGGACACGCCGGCGGCGGCGATCGAATAGCGAGAGCTTGGCCATTACTTCTTCTTCCCTTCCTTGCGGAAGATGTACTCGCCGCGGTACTTGATGCCCTTGCCCTTGTAGGGTTCGGGCTTGCGCCAACGGCGGATTTCGGCGGCAACCTGGCCGACCTTCTGCTTGTCGATCCCGGTGATCTCGACCGTGGTGTTGTCGGGCGTCTTGACCTCGATGCCTTCGGGCACCGGGAAGTTGACGTCGTGGCTGTAACCGAGCTGGAGCTTGAGCATCTTGCCCTGCGCGTTGGCGCGGTAACCGACCCCGGTGATCTCGAGAACTTTGCTGAAGCCCTCGGTCACCCCCTCGATCAGGTTGGCGACGAGCGTGCGCTGCATGCCCCAGAAGGCGCGCGCCTGCTTCGTGTCGTTGGCCGGCTTGACCAGGATCGTGTCGCCCTCGAGCGTGTAGCTGATCTCGTCGCGCAGCCCCAGCGACAAGGCGCCCTTCGGCCCCTTGACGGTCAGCAGCCCGCCTTCGATCGAAGCCGTGACCCCGCTCGGGACGGGCACCGCGCGTTTGCCGATGCGGCTCATCAGAACACCTCCGCGAGCACTTCGCCGCCGACGTTGTGTGTGCGCGCCTCGGCATCCGAGAGCACACCGCGCGGTGTCGAGACGATCGAGATGCCAAGCCCGTTGCGCACCACGGGGAGCTCGCGGCTCGCCGAATAGACCCGGCGGCCCGGTTTGGAGACGCGCGCGACGTGCTTGATCGCGGGCTCGCCTTCGAAATACTTGAGCTCGATGCGCAGCTGCGGGTGAACGCCGGTGGCGTCCTCGCTGTAGCCGCGGATATAGCCCTCGCGCTGGAGCACTTCGAGCACACGGGCGCGCAGCTTCGAAGCCGGCGAAAGGACGCTGTCCTTCTTCGCCTGCTGGCCGTTGCGGATGCGGGTGAGCATGTCACCCAGGGGATCGGTCATCGCCATCGCTTGATCCTTACCAGCTCGACTTGGTCAGGCCGGGGACAAGGCCTTTGTTGCCTTTGTCCCGCAGCTCGATCCGACACAGGCCGAACTTGCGATAGTAGCCGCGCGGGCGGCCGGTGGTGGCACAGCGGTTGCGGACCCGGGTGGGGTTCGCATTGCGTGGAATCTCGGCCAGCTTGAGCCGCGCCATCAGCCGCTCGGTATCGTCGAGCGACTTGTCGGCGGCTTTGGCCTTCAATGCGGCATACTTGCCCGCATATTGCTTCACGAGCTTCTTGCGCCGCTCGTTCTTGTTGATGGAACTCAGTTTCGCCATGGACTTAAGCTCTCTTCTTCGAATTCGGGTTTACGCGGCCTGCTGCTCGTCGGCGGCGTCCTGCGGGAACGGGAAACCGAACAGACGGAGCAGCTCGCGCGCTTCGTCGTCGGTCTTGGCGGTGGTGGTCACGATGATGTCCATGCCCCTCACCTTTTCGATCTGGTCGTAGCTGATCTCGGGAAAGATGATCTGCTCCTTGAGGCCCATCGCGTAGTTGCCGCGCCCGTCGAAGCTCTTCGGGTTGAGCCCGCGAAAGTCGCGGATGCGAGGCATCGCCACGGTGATCAGGCGGTCGAGGAATTCGTACATGCGTTCGCGGCGCAAGGTCACCTTGCAGCCGATCGGCATGCCTTCGCGCAGCTTGAACTGCGCGATCGACTTCTTGGCGATCGTGATCACCGGCTTCTGCCCCGCGATCAGCGCCATTTCGGCGGCGGCAGTCTGGACCTTCTTCTTGTCCTGGCTGGCTTCGCCGACGCCCATGTTGATCGTGATCTTCTCGATCCGCGGCACTTCCATCGCGTTCTTGTAGGCGAACCGTTCGATCATCGCCTTGGCGATCTCGGTGTCGTAACGCGCCTTCATGCGCGGGGTGTAAGCATCAGCCATCGATCTTCTCCCCGGATTTGACGGCGAGGCGGTACTTGGCCCCGTCCTTGCCGGTCGCGAACTTGACGCGGGTCGCCTTGCCCGACTTGGGATCGGCGATGCCGACCTTCGAAATGTGCATCGGCGCCTCGCGGCGGTCGATCCCGCCTTGCGGGTTGGCCTGAGTCGGCTTGCGGTGGCGCGCGGCGACGTTGACCCCGGCGACAAGCACTTTGCCGTCTTTGGGCATCACCTGGAGGACGGTGCCGGTGCGGCCCTTGTCCTTGCCCGAGCGGACGACGACGCTGTCACCCTTCTTGATCTTGGCGGCGGCCATCACAGCACCTCCGGCGCAAGGCTGATGATCTTCATGAAGCCGCGCGCGCGCAGCTCGCGCACCACGGGTCCGAAGATACGCGTGCCGATCGGCTCCTCGTTCTTGTTGATGAGGACCGCGGCGTTGGTGTCGAAGCGGATCACGCTGCCGTCGGCGCGGCGCACGTCCTTGCGGGTGCGCACGATCACCGCGCGGTGAACGTCGCCCTTCTTCACGCGGGTGCGCGGCTGGGCTTCCTTGACCGAGACGACGATCACGTCGCCGACGCCGGCAACGCGGCGCTTCGATCCGCCCAGCACTTTGATGCACTGGACGCGCTTGGCGCCGCTGTTGTCAGCGACCTCAAGCTGGGATTGCATCTGGATCATCGATCCGGTTCCTTCTCAATGGCTTGCCGAAACCCGTCCGGCAGTTCCAAAATCTGTGTCTTAGACGTCTGCTTCGATGGCGGCGGTCTTCCCGGCCTGGACGCGGTCGACGACCTTCCACGTCTTGAGCTTGGAGATCGGGCGGGTCTCTTCGATCCGCACCGTTTCGCCGGCCTTGAAAGCGTTGTCTTCGTCGTGCGCGTGGTACTTCTTCGAGCGGCGGATGATCTTCCCGTACATCGGGTGCTTCACCTTGCGCTCGACGCGGACGACAACGGTCTTGTCGGTCTTGTCGGACACCACGGTCCCGATCAGGATACGTTTGGGCATCGTGGGTTCCTTACTTCGCGGACCGGGCGGCGGTGGCCGTCCGTTCGGTCTGCAACGTCTTGATCCGGGCGATATCGCGGCGGACTTCCTTGATCCGCGCGGGACGCTCGAGCTGATTGGTCGCGCCTTGGAAGCGGAGGTTGAACGCCTCCTTCTTCAGATCGTGGAGGTCGCCCGAAAGCTGGTCGTCGGTCTTGACGCGCATGTCCGCAATCTTCCCCGAGGTCTTATTGGCGGCCATCATTCGCCTCCCAGGTGGCTGGTGTCGCCGAGCCGGGCGACGACCTTGGTCTTGATCGGCAGCTTCATCGCGGCGCGGCTGAACGCCTCGGCGGCGAGCGGACCGGCAACCCCGTCGAGCTCGAACAGGATGCGGCCCGGCTTGACCCGCGCAGCCCAGTATTCGATCGCGCCCTTGCCCTTGCCCTGACGGACTTCGGCGGGCTTCTTAGTCACCGGAACGTCGGGGAATATGCGAATCCACAGGCGCCCTTGGCGCTTGATGTGCCGCGTGATCGCGCGGCGCGCGGCCTCGATCTGACGCGCGGTGACCCGCTCGGGCTCCAGCGCCTTGAGGCCGTAGGAACCGAAGTTGAGCTCGGTTCCGCCTTTGGCGTCGCCCTTGATCCGACCCTTGAAGGTCTTGCGGAACTTGGTTTTCTTGGGTTGCAGCATGGTTTCTACTCAGCTCAGCGCGCGGGCCGGACGCCGGAGGTTTGAGCCTCCATCATCAGCCGGTCCTGCGCCATCGGATCGTGGCCGAGAATCTCGCCCTTGAAGAC
>JBBRER010000060.1:0-13621 GCA_038202745.1 Sphingomonadales bacterium | reverse complement strand
GGCCGGCGACGCCATCTTCTTCAATTACCTGCTCGCGCACGGTTCGGGCATGAACGTCTCGCACGAACCACGCACGACGCTGCTGATTCAATTGCGCGATCCGTCCGATCCGCCGCTGGAACAGCGCCATGCTTCGCGCGGCCAAGGCATGATGCTCGCAGGAATCGATCCCACCGCGGGCGGCTTCGCGTTTGCCTGGGAAGAACAAACCTAGGGGGGGTATGTCGGGGACCGGGTGCGGTAGCTCCCGGTGAGCGGCGCGTTGCTCCGACAGCGCCTCTGGGGGTCGCTCACCCGTGTTGCGGCCTTGGCCAGGATACGCACGGCGTCCACGGTTCAACGCGACACCCGAAAATCCCAGTCGAGCCCATGTCAATAAGTTGAGACTAGCTGGCGGAGACGGAGGGATTCGAACCCTCGGTACCGGATTTACCAGTACGACGGTTTAGCAAACCGTTGGTTTCAGCCACTCACCCACGTCTCCTGACGCCAAGCGGCGAGGCGCCTATAGCGAGGGGACGGGGGAGCGGCAAGGGGCGCGGGCGGGGGATCGCGCGCTTCGCCCCGCCGCGTTTCGGACTCGGCTCATCGCCGGTTCATTGCCCGCAGCCCACGCTTCGATTCTGATGCAGGCTTGGAGGATTGCGCGGCCGGTTCGGCAAGCGCGTGTGTGGGGTGAAATCATGCTCAAGGGGATATCGAACTTGGCTCGCGGCAGTTTGCTCGCGGCGCTCGGCGCGCTGGCGATCGGCGGCGCGGCGCCATTGCGCGCGCAAGTCACCGCCGTCGATCCCGACAAGGCGATCGACGGCGATCTTGCCAGACCGGCTGCTCCCACTGCTACGCCATCGATCGCGGCCGACCCCGCGCCGGTGGTCACCAGCAGCGTCCCAGTGGTCGCCGCCTCGCAGGCCGCGGCCGATCCCGCCACCGCATCGGCGCAAGGCACGACCTACAAGCAGGACGATCTGATCGGCGCGGCCGAGGGCGTGTTCGGCAAAGGCGCCAAAGGCCTCGCCGACATGATCAAGGGCATCCTCAAGAAGCAGGGCGAGCCCAATGCCTATATCGTCGGGCGCGAGGGCGGCGGCGCGCTGATCGTGGGCGTGCGCTACGGCTCGGGCACGCTGTTTCACAAAGTCGAAGGGCAGCGCCCGGTTTACTGGCGCGGGCCGTCGATCGGGTTTGACGTCGGCGGCAATGCGGGCAGCACGTTCGTGCTCGTCTATAACCTCTACAACAGCCAGGATCTGTACCGCAAAGCGTTCGCCGCGGGTGAGGGCGCGGCCTACCTCGTCGGCGGTTTCAACGCGAGCTACTTGCGCAAGGGCGACGTCGTTCTGATCCCGGTGCGCGTCGGCGCGGGGCTGCGGCTCGGGGTCAACGCGGGCTACATGAAGTTCTCCGAAAAGCAGAAGTGGCTGCCGCTCTGAGCGTTTGAGCGCTTGCCCCTGCGGGCGCGCCTCGCTTATGCGCGCGCCATGCTAGCCGATCTCGCTCCCCAGCCCGCGGATGCGCTGCTTGCGCTGATCAAGCTGCATGCCGCCGATCCGCGCGCCGACAAGATCGACCTCGGAGTGGGCGTTTACCGCACCGGGCAGGGCGGAACCCCGGTGTTCGAGGCGATCAAGGCGGCCGAGCGGCGGCTGGTCGAGGAACAGGATTCCAAAGCCTACCTCGGACCCGAAGGCGACATGGCATTCGTGCGCGCTCTGATGCCGTATATCTTCGGCGCGGGCGATCCCACAAAAGGCGGCAGGATCGATGGGATGCAGGCCCCGGGCGGGACCGGCGGCGTGCGGCTGGCGATCGCGCTGGCCAAGCGCGCGGGCGCGACGCGGGTCTGGCTGGGGGTTCCGAGCTGGCCCAATCACGCACAGATTCTCGGCGACCTCGAACTCGAAGCCAAGCCGTTCGCGCATGCGACCAAGGCCGGGTGCGCCGACATGGACGCTCTGCGGATGGCGGTGGGAATGGCCGAGCCGGGCGACGCGATCGTGCTTCACGGCTGCTGCCACAACCCGACAGGGATCGACTACACGGCGGGCGAGTGGGACGAGATCACCCAAGCGGTCGCGGACAAGCAGCTGCTGCCGATCCTCGACCTGGCCTATCAGGGACTGGGCGCGGGGATGGAGGAGGACGCGACCGGCGTGCGCCGCGTGCTCGCCGCGGTGCCCGAGGCGATCGTCGCCTACAGCTGCGACAAGAATTTCGGGATGTACCGCGACCGTGTCGGCGCGGCTTACGTGATGCTCGGCGACGCGGCTGACCTGCCGGCGGTGATGTCGAACGGCTCGGCGCTGGCGCGCGCGGCGTGGTCGATGCCGCCCGATCATGGCGCCGCGGCGGTGCGGATCGTGCTCGAGGACGAGACGCTGACCCGGCTGTGGCTCGACGAACTCGACACAATGCGCGCGCGCATCCGCCAGGTCCGCGCGACGCTGGGCGAGGCCGGCAGCGTGGGTGGAATCGATCTGACCCCGGTCGGGGCGCAGAACGGGCTGTTCTCGGTGCTGCCGCTGACCCCAGCGCAGATCCTCGCGCTGCGCGAGCGCCACGGCATTTACATGGCGGGATCGGGGCGGATCAACGTCGCCGGGCTGACCGCGGCGAACACCGCAAAGTTCCTCGCCTCGCTGGCTGACGTCGCGGGATGACGATGGACCGGCAGCCGACGCTCGAAGGCGAGCGGCTGCTGCTGCGGCTGCTGCGCGCCGAAGATTGGGACGCGCTTTACTCGGTCGCCGCCGACCCGTTGATCTGGGAAGTCCATCCGCGCCACGATCGTTGGCAGAAGCCGGTGTTCCGCGAATTCTTCGACGATGCGCTGGCCAAAGGTGGCGCGCTGGTGGTGATCGACAAATCCAGCGGCGCAATCATCGGTTCGTCGCGGTATCAGGAGTCTCGCCCCGAGGACGGCGGCTCGGTCGAGATCGGCTGGACGTTCCTCGCGCGCAGCTATTGGGGCGGATCGTACAACCGCGAACTCAAGCGACTGATGCTCGCGCATGCCTTGGCTAGCGTCGGGCGCGCGGTGTTCGTGGTCGGCGAACACAACGTCCGCTCGCGCGCGGCGATGGTCAAGATCGGCGGGCGACTGACCGACGAAACCCGCGTCATCGCCACCCCGCAGGGTCCGTCGCGCAACGTGATCTTCGTGATCGACCGCGAAGGCTTCGCCAACGGGCCGTTGAGCTAAGCCGCGAGGCTCTGCATCCGCTTGAGATAGCGCGCCAGAACGTCGATTTCGAGGTTGGCGCCGTCGCCTTCGCCAAGCCCGCCGAGTGTGGTTACGGCCGCCGTGTGAGGAATGATGTTGACGGTGAAAGTCGCGCTGCCGTCGGCACAATCGGTAACCTCGTTGACCGTGAGCGACACGCCGTCGAGCGTGATCGAGCCTTTGGGGGCGATGAACGGGGCGACTGCGGGCGGGCAGATCAGCTCGAGCGCGATCGATCCGCCGACTTCGCTGCGCGCGACGACATGCCCAACCCCATCGACATGCCCGGTGACGATATGCCCGCCGAGCTCGTCGCCGAGCCGTAGCGCCTGTTCGAGGTTGAGCGGACGGCCCATGCCCCACATCCCTTCGGCGGTTCGTGCGATAGTTTCGCCCGAGACGTCGACCGCGAACCACGAGTCGCCCGCCTCGCCGCCGCGCTCGACCACGGTCAGGCACACGCCCGAGCAGGCAATCGACGCGCCGATCGCGATTGCGGCGGGATCGAACGGGCAGCCGATCGTCACGCGCAGATCGCAGTGCATCTTGGTTTCGCGGACGGTGCCGAGCGCGGTGACGATCCCGGTGAACATGGGTTTGGCTTCCTAACGCGTCCGCTCGTAGACTTCGAGCGTGTCGCTGCCAAGCTGGCGGCGGTCGGCGAGCGCCCAGCGCCCGTGCGCGGCATCGAGCGAGGTGGTGCCGATATCGCCCAGCGCGGGCTTCCCGCCGCCGATCAAGATCGGCGCGCGATAGAGCAGAAGCCGGTCGACGAGGTCCGGGGTGAGGAATGCCGCACCCGCGCCCGCGCCGCCTTCAACGAGTAAGTATTGCGCATCGGGCATCGCTGCGCCGAGTTCGGCGGGATCGCCTAGCCGCCGCCAGCCTTCGGGCGCCTCGCCGCGAGTCAGAACCCAGCGCTCGGGCGAACGCCCGGCGAGGCCCGGCAGGCGGACGTCGAGGCGCGGATCGTCGGCGCGGAGCGTGGCTCCGCCGACGAGGATCGCGTCGGTCTGCGCGCGCTGCGCGTGGCCGTGCGCGCGTGCCGCTTCGCCCGTGATCCAGCGGCTCGTCCAGTCGGTCATCGCGATGCAGCCGTCGAGCGAGGTAGCGAGCTTGAGCGTGACGTGCGGGCGGTCGAGGGCGCGGCGGATTAGGAAGCCCTCGAGGCTGCGCTGCACCGGCTCGGTGGCGATGTGCAACACCTCGATCCCGGCTTGCCGAAGTCGCTCGGCTCCCGCGCCGCCGGTGCGCGGATCGGGATCCTCGCAGCCGATCACCGCACGGGCGACGCCGCTTTGCGCGACCAGATCGGCGCAGGCTGGACCGCGCTCGCTGGGGTGCGCGCAAGGCTCCAGCGTTACGTAAAGCGTCGCGTCGCGCGCGGCTTCGCGGGCCTCGCTGAGCGCGACCGCTTCGGCATGCGGCCGTCCGCCCGCTTGCGTCCACCCGCGCCCGACCACGCGGCCATCGCGGACGATCAGCGCTCCAACCGCGGGATTGGGGCGCGATTGCGGACGCCCGCGTGCGGCCAGCCGCGCCGCGGCATCGAGCCATCGCGCGTCGTCAGCGCTTTCCGACAAGCTCGGCCTGCTGGGCGCGCGCGCGCGCTTCGGCCTGATCGGCTTTGCGCTTGGCTTCGGCCGCGGCGCGCTCGGCGTCGCCTTCCGCAGCTAACTTGTCGACATCCATCCCGCTGGCCCGGCCGAGCCTGCGGTAGATGTCGCGGACGTCGGCCTCGCGCTTGGCCTGCTCGGCGGCGAGCGCGTCGTTGCGCTTCTGGTTGGCGATGTTGGAAGCGACGATCTCGGCCTCGCTGCGCCCGGGGGCGAAGGTGGTGATCCAGGTGATCTCGGGCTTGGCCGGAGCCTTGCGCCACGATTCGCCCGCCATAATCGAGAACACCCCGAATGTGGTCAGCGCGGCGAGCGCGGCGATCGGCCAGCGCTTGCTTCCCGCCCCTTTGAACACCGTCACGAAATCGCCGAGCGCACCCGTGGGGCTGGCGTTGCGATAGACGTCGCGCATCGATTTGACGGGAGCGGAGCGGGAAATGGGCATGCGGACAAGATAGGCGTTCGCCCGCCCGCGCGCCAGTGCGCTTAGCCGAGCGGGGCGTAAAGCGAGCGGCCGTGCGCTTTGAGCCAGCGGTTGGCGGCGCGAATGTCGTCTTCGTAAATGCGTGCCAGGAGCGCGTGGAACGCGGGCGAATGGTCGAAATGAACGAGGTGCGCGACCTCGTGCGCGACGACCGAGCGGCGGACCGCGGGCGGCGCCATGACCAGTCGCCAGTTCAGCCGAACCGTGCGATCGGGGGCGCAGCTCCCCCAGCGGCGCTGCGCCGAGGAGAGCTGCAGCCGCGGCGTGCTCACTCGCGCATTGAGGCAATAATGCGCCAGATCGTCGGCAATCCGCCGCCGCGCTTCCGCGCGCAGCCAGCGGGTGAGGCGCGGTGCGAGGCTTTGCGCCGGGCCACCGACGTGGAGTTCGTTATCGAGGACGCGCGGCAGACGCCGCCGCGCGGGGTCGTGGCGCAGCGTCAGCACCTCCCCGTCGAGCGTGATCGTCGCGCCATCCCCGAGCGCAGACGGACTCGGCACCGCGCCGAGCTGGCGCGCCAGCCAGTCGGCGCGCTCGCGCGCGAACGCGAGCGCTTCGGCGGTGCGGCCCCAGCGCGGGAGCGTGATCCGCACTTCGCTGCCGTCGGGCGCGAGCCGCATCGTCATCCGCCGCGCGCGCGCGTCGCGGCGCACCGCGACCGGAACCAGCCGCTCGCCGATGGCAACGGTCGGGGGGTCCGCCGCTGCGCGCCGAAGCCAGTCAATCATCGCGCCACACCTCCACCCCCGCGGGCAGGACCGCATGGTTCTCGAGCGGCCCGGCAAATTTTTCGCCGATAGCGCGCCCGCGCACTGAAACGCCCGCGCGGTGCACCGCCTCGCGGTCGCCGCTCACCAGATAGTGCCAATCGGGCAACGCCAAACCTCCGGCCCGGCGGCGATAGGCGCACGTCTCGGGCAGCCAGCCGAGCGTTCCGGCGAGCGTTGGGGTCAACTGAACGCAATCGGGCACGACGCGCTTGCGTCCCGGATAGTCGGCGCAGCGCCCGGCATGGATATCGAGCAACTGGCAGGCGACGTTGGTCGGATAGACCGCGCCGGTCTCCTCGTCTTCGACTTTGTGCAGGCAGCATTGCGCGCAACCATCGCACAGCGCTTCCCATTCGCCGCGGTCGAGGCTGGTGAGCGGGCGTTCCCAGAACGGCGGGGCGTTCACTTGATCGCCGCCGCCAGGTCCGCCGCGACCGCCTCGGCGCCCTGATCGACCGGCAAGCCTTCTATCGGCTTGCCCGCCGGATCCATCAGGTAGGCGATGCGGCTGTGGTCCATCAGGTATCCGCCCTCCGATTGTGCGCCTTTGGCGTAATAGACCCTGAACGCCTTGGCCGCCCCGGCAACTTGGTCGGGCGTACCGGTCAGGCCGAGCAGCCGGGGGGAGAACGCGGCGGCGAATTCGCCGACTTTGGCGGGGGTGTCGCGCGCCGGATCGATCGAGACGAACATCGGCTGAACCCGGGCCGCCTCGCCCGGGTGCGCCTTGGCGAAGGCGGCGAAACCGCGCATCAGCGCGGCGACATCGGTCGGACAGGCGTCGGGACAGAACGTGTAGCCGAAGTAGACGATGCGGTACTTGCCCGCGAAATCGCCCCAGCGCACCGTCTTGCCGGCGGGACCGACGAGCGTGAACGGACCACCGATCGTCGCCCCGGCGAGGTCGGTGCCGCGCATCGGAGCCGGCGACGAACACGCCGCCAGCGCCAAGCAAGCTGCTGCGAAACTGGCGGAAAAACGCTTGGCCATGGCGCGGCGGTTCATGCTCTGCTAAACCCGCGCATGCAAGGCGACCGTGCCCGGGTGCTGCCCGTGTCCACGCATTTGCCCACTAGCAAAGGGATTTTCCAGCGATGTCATTCGCTCGTTCGTTCGTCATCGGATTGCTTGCATTGTCGCTGTCCGCACCCGCCGCGGCGCAGTTTACGCAAAGCCACAAGTTCCTCGATGCGATGCGCAAGAAGGACAACAAGGCCGCGCTCGAAGCGATCGACGCGCATGTCGATGTCAACACCGCCGATTCGGTCAGCCGCGAAACCGCGTTGCATATCGCCGCAGCGCAGCGCCGCGCCGACTGGATTGCGCATCTCGTGGCGCTCGGCGCCAACGTCAACGCGCGCGACCTCAAAGGCCAGACCCCGCTGGTGGTCGCGGTCAACGCCAACTTCACCGCCGGCGCGGAGTTCCTGATCCGCAATGGCGCGAGGCTCGAAGACAGCAACAACGTCGGCGAAACCCCGCTGATCACCGCGGTCCACAACCGCAACCTCGAACTGATCAAATTGCTGCTCAAGGCCGGGGCCGATCCCGACCGCGCCGACAATTCGGGGCGCAACGCGCGCGATTACGCGGTGCTCGAAAGCGGACGCGGCGGGAACCTCGCCGCGACAATCGACGCCAACGCCCGGCCGCGAGGCGCTGCGACCGCGCCCAGGCACACTTACGGCCCCAAGCTTTGAGTGTTTCCGCCGACCTCACGCTTCCCGAGCTGGCGCGCGAACTGGCCCCGACGGTCGCCACCGCGGCGATTTTCGACGGTTGGAGCGAGGCGGCGGTGAGCGCGGCGGCGATGGGCGCGGGGGTCGATCCGGCGGTAGTGCGGCTCGCCTATCCGCGCGGCGCTATCGACATGATCGGCGCGTGGATCGCGCGGGTCGATGCCGACATGGCCGTTGCATTGCCCGCCGGAACGCTGGCGAAACTGCCGATACGCGAGCGTATCCGCCGGCTCGTCCAGTTCCGTCTCGATGCGCTCGCCGGGCGCGAGGAAGCGCTGCGCCGCGCGCTGACGATCCTGGCTATGCCGCAGCACGCCGCCGAGGCAGTGCGCACAGGCTGGCGCTCGGCCGACGCGATGTGGCGGCTCGCGGGCGACACCGCGACCGACTACAACCATTACACCAAGCGCGCGATCCTCGGCTCGATCTATGCCGCGACGCTGGCGGTGTTCGCGCACGATGACAGCGACGACCACGCCGACACCAAAGCGTTTCTCGGGCGCCGGATCGAAGGCGTGATGAAATTCGAAAAAGCCAAAGCCAAGCTGCTCCGCCCGCGCGAGGAAAGCTTCAGCATGGCGCGGCTGCTCGGAAGGCTGCGCTACCCGGCGCGGTAGGTTTCCGTCTTGCGACGGTGCGGTTAGGGTATCCACCCCAAACTCGGGCCGGTGTTGCCAAGCCAATCGCGGAGGCGATTGGCGCACCCTCTGAAAAGACGTTATTGCGAAGCAGTTGCAATTAGCCCGCCGCTGTGGCAGCGCAAGACAATGACGCTCGACCTCCTCCCCCTCGGTCAGCGCGCTCGGATAATCGCGGTCGATTGGGCCGTGCTCGCGGGCGAGGAAGGCCAGCGCCTGCGCGCGCTCGGGATCGATGTCGGCGCGCAGGTCGCGGTCGCGCATCGCGGGGTGTTCGCGGGCGCCGATCCGATCGCGCTGAGCGTCGGGCGGATGACGGTCGCACTGCGCCGCGCGCATGCCCGCGCGATGCAGGTCGAGACGGCATGAGCCAATTTCGCACCGCCGCGCTCGTCGGCAATCCCAACGCGGGCAAAAGCGCGCTGTTCAACGCGCTCACCGGCGCGCGCCAGAAGATCGCCAACTATCCCGGGGTCACGGTCGAGCGCAAAGCCGGGCGGCTGGTGCTGCCGTCGGGCGAGCCGGTCGAGCTGACCGACCTTCCCGGCAGCTACAGCTTCGCGCCCACCAGCCCCGACGAGGAGGTCACACGCAGGGTCGTGCTCGGCGAATTCCCGGGCGAGGCCGCGCCGCACGTGCTGGTGATCGTGCTCGACGCCTCCAACCTCGAGCAGCACCTCGTCTTCGCGCAGGAAGTGATCGAACTCGGCCGCCCGACCGTGGTCGCCCTCAATATGGTCGATCTGGCCGAACGCGACGGGCTGGTGATCGATCCCTCCGCGCTCGAAACCGCGCTCGGGGTGCCGGTGGTGCCCACCGTTGCGGTGCGCCGCCGCGGCATTGAGGCGTTGGCCGAGGCGATCGCGGCGGCCGAAGCGCGCAAACCCGCACGCGCTCATCCGCACATCGATCTGACCGAGCGGCGGCTGACCGCGCACGCCATCGCCGGGGCGGCGATCCTCTCAGAAACCGCGCGCCACCGGCTCCACACCCGGCTCGACCGGGTGCTGCTCCACCCCTGGCTCGGGCCGCTGATACTGTTCGCGCTGCTGTTCGTGGTGTTCCAGGCGGTGTTCGCCGGCGCGACCCCGTTCGCCGATGCGCTCCAAGCCGTGGTCGATGCCACGATCGCGGGCGTCCGCGGTGCGATCCCGCCCAGCCTCGCGCGCGATCTACTGACCGACGGGATTCTCGCCGGGGTCGGCTCGGTGATCGTGTTCCTGCCGCAGATCGTGATCCTGTTCTTCTTCATCCTGGCGATGGAGGCATCGGGCTACATGGCGCGCGCGGCGTTCCTGATGGACCGGATGATGGCCTGGGTCGGGCTTTCGGGGCGCAGCTTCATTCCGCTGCTGTCGAGCTTCGCTTGTGCGATCCCGGGGATCATGGCGACGCGCAGCATCGCCGACCCCAAGGACCGGCTGACCACGATCCTCGTCGCCCCGCTGATGACTTGCTCGGCGCGGCTGCCGGTTTACGCGGTGATCATCGCCGCGTTCATTCCGCGCACCACCGTCGGTCCCGGCATCGGGCTGCAAGGGCTGGTGCTGTTCGGGCTTTACGTCGTGGGGATCGTCGGGGCGATGGCGGTCGCGCTGGTGCTGCGCCGCTCCCTGACCAAGGGCGCGGCCTCGGGCTTCATTATGGAGCTGCCCAAGTACCAGATGCCCCATCCCAAGGACATGCTGATCGGGTTGTGGCAGCGCGCGTGGATCTTCCTGCGCCGCGCCGGGACGATCATCTTTTCGGTCACCGTGGTGCTGTGGCTGCTGCTGAACATTCCGCGCGCCGGGCCTGGCGAGAACCAGGTCGACGCCTCGATCGCCGGGCATGTCGCCAATGGCCTGGCGGTGGTGATGAAGCCGATCGGCTTCAATCGCAACATCGCGCTGGCGCTGATCCCGGCGATGGCCGCGCGCGAGGTCGCGGTCAGCTCGCTGGCGACGACTTATGCGGTGAACGGCACCGACGACGCCCAGACCGCGCGCACGCTCGGCACCCGGCTGGCGGGCGACTGGTCGCTCCCGACCGCGCTCGCGTTCCTCGCCTGGTTCGTCTTCGCACCCCAGTGCATGAGCACGATAGCGGTCACCCGGCGCGAGACGAATGGGTGGAAATGGCCCGGCTTCATGCTGGCTTACCTGTTCGGGCTGGCTTATCTGTTCGCGGGAATCACCTACTGGAGCGCGGTCGCGCTCGGGTTGTAGCGAACGAGGGAAGCAATGGCAGGCAGCGTCAACAAGGTCATCCTGATCGGCAACCTCGGGGCCGATCCCGAGATCAAAAGCTTCCAGAACGGCGGCAAGGTCGCCAATTTGCGGATTGCGACTTCGGAGAACTGGAAGGACAAAAACACCGGCGAGCGTCAGGAGCGGACCGAGTGGCACAGCGTCGCGATCTTTTCCGAAGGGCTGATCGGGGTGGTCGAGCGCTACCTCAAGAAGGGCAGCAAGATTTACGTCGAAGGCCAACTGCGCACGCGCAAATGGCAGGACCAGTCGGGCAACGACCGCTATTCGACCGAAGTCGTGCTCCAGGGGCTGGGGTCGGTGCTGACGATGCTCGACGGCGCGCCCGGCGGTGGCGGCGGTAGTGGTCGTTCGGGCGGCGGCGATTGGGGCTCCGGCGGCGGCAAGAGCGGCGGCGGCGATTGGGGCGGCGGTTCGTCGGGCGGCGGCTCCGGCGGCGGGGCCGGCGGCGGCGCAAGCGGTGGCAAGGGCGGCTTCGCGGACGATCTGGACGACGATATTCCGTTCTGAGCGCCTACTTCTTCAGCTTTGCCAACTCCGCGAACGGCCCGCTCGCCGCCTGATCGACGATTCCCGCCTGGCGGCGCGCTTCCTCCGCCATCGGCCCGATGGCGAACGGATCGATCGCCAGAGCGAGGCTTTGCGCGACCGCTTCGCCGAGGTCGAACTGCGATCCGTCCATTTCGATCTCGTCAAGCGCGCCGGCGTCGAGCTCGATCTCCTCGTCCGGGTGCGGCGGAGCGCTTGCGGGCACGAACCGCAGCGCGATTCGCTCGGCGATGATGACCGCTAAGTCCTCGCCCGAAATCGCGCAGCTTTGCGTCACCGCGGCGTCGAGCGTGCCCGCGGCGAGCACCGCCGCGCCGTCGGGCGTCAGCGTCACGTCCGCTATCAGCCGCTCGATCCCGACCAAGCCGAAGCGTCGCGCCAGCGCCGCACGCTCCGTCGCATCGGCCACGATCCGTAGCGGCGCTTCCAGCAGCCGCCGCGCGTCGTGAATGCGGGTCAGCTCGCTCATCGCGCCGTCTCCCCCGCGAGCAAGCGGCGGCTGTCGATCGCGGCGAGCCGGTCGGCGAGGACGCGCGCGTCGGCCGCAACCCGCGCCGGATCGCCGCCATCCTCGCGAAAGCTCATGTTGCGACGCACCGCGGCTTCGAGCAGCGCGGGGTCGCGCACGCTCAGCGCATCGCGGTAGGCGCCGAGCCGTCCGCCGAGCGCCTCCATCACTTTGCCCATGCGTTTGCCCAGCGCGGGATCCCCGATCCCCGATTCGCGCAATTGCGCGTCGATGTCGGCGACGAACAACTCGGTCAGTCGCGCGGTTTCGGCCGAGAGCGTGGGATCGACCTCCATCCTCAGCAGGACCAGCGAAAGCACCAGCGTGATCGCATCGAACCGTCCGGTCACCGTGTCCGCGATGCCTCCATCGGCGTACCAATGCGGCTCGCGGGCGATGGTCACCGCCCGGCGCCACAGCGGGCGCAGATGGGCGCGGCGGTCGGGGCGCGGAGCGAACAGGCGCGTGAAGATCGACATCGTGCGGCGCTCAGCCCCTTTCGTTCACCGGCGATTAAACGCCCGCCGGTCAAGCGCCATTGCGATACGCGGCGGGTCCGCCTAAGGCTCGCGGCGATATAGGACTTGGGCGGGTCCGGGCAATGCCCGTGTTGTCCGCAAAGCATTGGAGACTTGGCACAATGGCGAACGGGCGGCGGATGCGCGCAGGGATGGCGGCAACCGCGCTGGCCTTGCTGGCGAGCGGGTGCAGTTCGATCGTCGACCATCGCGGCTATCTTGTCGATCAGGCGCTGCTCGATTCAGTCCAGGCGGGGGTCGACAACAAGCTCTCGGTCGAGCGCACGCTCGGCCAGCCGACTTTCGTCAGCCAGTTCGGCGCGCAGGACTGGTACTATGTCTCGGTCAACACCCGCCAGGCCGCGTTCACGCGCCCGCGGACGAAGGAAGAGCTGGTGCTGCGCGTCCGCTTCGACAATGCCGGCAATGTCGTCGGCGTCGATCGGACGGGCGCGGAAAAGGTCGTCTATCTCGATCCCGATGGCGACAAGACCCCGACGCTCGGCCGCAACCGCAGCTTCCTCGAAGACCTGTTCGGCAATATTGGCTCGGTCAATTCGGTTGGCCCCGCCAGCGGCCAGCAACCGGGCGGCCCTAACGGTAGCTAGCTTGAAGCCTGCTGCGCGGAACCCATATCCTCCCACATGAACGAGCGGGAGGCGAGCCACGGCCTGATCCAGTGGCACGGCACCACCATCATCGGGGTCAAGAAGGGCGGCAAGACCGTCATCGCCGGCGACGGCCAGGTGTCGATGGGCAACACCGTGATGAAGCCCAACGCGCGCAAGGTGCGCCGGCTGGGTGAGGGCGACGCGGTCATCGCCGGGTTCGCGGGTGCTACGGCCGATGCCTTCACGTTGTTCGAACGGCTCGAAAAGAAGCTCGAGCAGCATCGCGGGCAATTGCTCCGCGCCGCTGTCGAACTCGCCAAGGACTGGCGCACCGACAAGTACTTGCGCAACTTGGAAGCGCTGATGATCGTCGCCGATGCCGAGACGCTGCTCGTGCTGACCGGCAACGGCGACGTGCTCGAGCCCGAGGGCGGAATCGCGGCAATCGGCTCCGGCGGCAACTACGCGCTGTCCGCGGCCAAAGCGCTCGACCCTTACGAGGACGACGCCGAAAAAATCGCCCGCCGCGCGATGGAAGTCGCCGCCGAGGTCTGCGTGTTCACCAACGACCGGGTGACGGTGGAAGTGATTTGACGTCGTCTCGGGCTCGATCCGGGACCGCTGGCCTCATCGATGCCGCGTCGCGTCGGGTCCCCAGCGGTCCCGGATCAGGTCCGGGACGACGCACCATGGGAACGATATGAAAGACAATCTTA
>JBBRER010000059.1:0-13816 GCA_038202745.1 Sphingomonadales bacterium | reverse complement strand
GATGGCGCTGCGCGCGCGGCTGCGCCAGCTCCCCGAACTGCTCGCCGACCGCGATTATGCGCAGTTCCTGGTGGCGCAGCTGGTCGGGATGATGGGGCGCACGGGGCTGGCGTTCTGCATCGTCTATGCGGGCCAGACGATGCGGCTCGACGGACATACGCTCGGGCTGCTCAGTTTCGCGTTCCTCGGCGCCGATACGATCGCCAACGTCGTGTGGGGTTCGCTCGGGGACAGACGGGGGTTTCGGCTCGTGCTGCTGCTCGCGCTGGCGCTGTGGGCGGCGGGATATGCCGCGATGCTCGCCGCGGCCGGCCGAGGCGGGTTCGTGCTCGCGTTCGCGCTGCTCGGCGCGGCGTCGAGCGGCTACATGCTCGCCGCGCAGACGCTGGTGCTCGAATTCGGCAGTTCGGAGGACATTCCGATGCGGCTGGGGGTTTCCGCCACGGTCGAGACCAGCGTCGCTGCGATTGGCCCGCTGATCGGAGGTGCGCTCGCGGGGTTTACAGGATTGCGCCCGATCATCGCGTTCTCGCTCGCGGCGATGGTCGCGGCGGCGATGCTGGTCTGGCTGCGCGTGGGCGAACCGCGCGTTGACCGGGCGCCCGCGTGATGCGTATCGGTAACCGTCAGCGATGACTGGCGAGATCGGGAGCGAAGCACACGTGACAGGCGAAAGCGGCACCTGGCCCGCGATGTCGATGGCCGAAGCGCAGGCGCTGCTGACCGCGCCGGGCGCGCCGTTCGAGATCGAGACCGCGACGATCAGCGGCGTGCCGACCAAAGTATGGAAGAACGCGCTGCCCAACTTGCGCGAGCTCGTGCTGACCGGGCGCGGGCATGCGGAACAGACGTTCGTCGTCTACGAGGACGAGCGGGTGACGTTCGAGGCGTGGTACCGTGCGGTCGCCGCGCTCGCGCAGCACTTGCGCGGGCTCGGCGTGGGGAAGGGCGACCGGGTCGCGCTGGCGATGCGCAACTTGCCCGAATGGCCGGTGGCGTTCTTCGCCGTGACTTGCATCGGCGCGATCTGCGTTCCGCTCAACGCATGGTGGACGGGGGCCGAGCTCGCTTACGGGCTGAAGGATTCGGGCGCGAGAGTGCTGGTCTGCGACGCCGAACGGCTCGCGCGGATCGAGCCGCATCGCGGCGAGTTACCTGGATTGGAGGCGGTGATCGTCAGCCGCGGCGAAGGCCAAGGCGCGGTCAGGCTCGAAGAGGTTCTCGGCGCTCCCGCGTCATGGGCCAGCCTCCCCGACGCCGCACTCCCCGAAGTCGATCTCGCGCCCGACGACGACGCGACCATATTCTACACCAGCGGGACCACCGGCAGCCCCAAGGGTGCACTCGGCACGCACCGCAACCTCGTCACCAACATCCTGTCGAGCGGCTACAACGGCGCGCGCACGTTCCTGCGCCGGGGCGAGGCGCCCCCCGCGCCGACACCCAAGACGATGCTCACGGTGATTCCGCTGTTCCACGTCACCGCGTGCAGCGCGATGCTGATGGGCGTGGTCGCGGGCGGGCACAAAGTCTGCTTCATGCACCGCTGGGACCCGGTCAAAGCGTTCGAGCTGATCGAGCGCGAAAAGGTCAACGTCACCGGCGGCGTGCCGACGATCGCCTGGCAGCTGCTCGAGCATCCGGCGCGCGGCGACTACGATCTCTCGTCATTGGAATCGATCGGTTACGGCGGCGCGCCCTCCGCGCCCGAACTGGTGCGCAAGATTCGCGAGGAATTCGGCGCGCTTCCGGGCAACGGCTGGGGTATGACCGAGACCAGCGCGACCGTCACCGGGATTTCCGCCGAAGACTACCTCGCCCGGCCCGACAGCTGCGGCCCCGCGGTCCCGGTCGCCGATCTCAAGATAATGGACTCCGAAGGCGCACACGAGCTGCCCACGGGCGAAGTCGGCGAGCTGTGGGCGCGCGGCCCGATGATCGTCAAAGGCTACTGGCACAAGCCCGCCGAAACCGCTGCGACGTTCATCGAGGGCTGGGTTCGGACGGGTGATCTCGCCCGGCTCGACGGCGAAGGCTTCTGCTATATCGTCGACCGCGCCAAGGACATGGTCATCCGCGGCGGCGAGAACATCTACTCGTCCGAGGTAGAGAACGTGCTCTACGATTTCCCCGGCATCACCGATGTCGCGGTGATCGGGCTACCCCACCGCACATTGGGCGAAGAGCCCGCCGCGGTGGTCCACCTTGCCCCCGGCGCCCAGGCAAGCGAGGGCGAACTCCAGGCGTGGGTGCGCGAGCGACTGGCGGGGTTCAAGGTGCCGGTGCGGATCGTGTTCCTGAGTGAAACGCTGCCGCGCAACGCCAACGGCAAGATTCTCAAGAAAGACCTCCAGCCCTTGTTCGAGGAGCGCGCGGCATGAACGGTTTGTTCGACCTCACCGGCAAAGTCGCGGTGATCACCGGCAGTTCGCGCGGGATCGGCCGCGCGATTGCCGAAGCGATGGCCGATCACGGCGCGCGGGTCGTGATCTCGAGCCGCAAGCAGGACGCCTGCGACGCCGTGGCCGCCGCGATCAACGCGAAGCACCGCGCGGGAACGGCGACCGCGATCGCCGCCTCGATCTCGTCGAAGGACGCGCTTCAGGAGCTCGTGGACCGGACCCAAAGCGAAGTCGGGCAGATCGACGTGGTCGTCTGCAACGCCGCCTCGAACCCCTACTACGGCCCGATGAGCGGGATCAGCGACGACCAGTTCCGCAAGATCATCGACAACAACGTGCTCGCCAACCATTGGCTGATTCAGATGGTGCTGCCCGGGATGATCGAGCGCAAGGACGGCGCGATCATCGTGGTCTCCTCGATCGGCGGCTTGCGCGGTTCGGCCGAACTGGGGACTTACGCGATCTCCAAGGCCGCCGACATCCAGCTCGTGCGTAACCTCGCGGTCGAAGTCGGACGGCACAACGTCCGCGCGAACGCGATCGCGCCGGGGCTGATCAAGACCGATATGGCACGCGCGCTGTGGGAAAATCCCGCGAATATCGAGCGCTACAACACCACCCACCCGATGCGCCGGATCGGCGAGCCGGGCGAGCTGGCGGGCGCGGCGGTGTTCCTCGCCAGCCGCGCGGGGAGCTACGTCAACGGCCAGACGGTCGTGGTCGACGGGGGGTCGACGGTATGAGCGTGGCAATCGATTTCACCGGCAAAGTCGCGATCGTCACCGGCGCGGGATCGGGAATCGGGCGCGCGACCGCGCGGCTGTTCGCCGCCGCCGGAGCCAGCGTCATCGCCGCCGACCGCGCCGACAGCGTCCACGAGACGCCCGCGGGCGACGCGCGGATCGTTGCGCACCAAGCCGACACCGCCGACGAAGCCGCGGTGGTCGCGCTGGTTGAGCGCGCCGAGCGCGAATTCGGCCGGCTCGACGTGTTCTACGCCAACGCGGGCATCTCCGGGACCAAGCCGGGCGGGCTGTGGGACAGCGATCCGGCCGACTGGGCGGAGATGGCGCGGGTCAACCTGATCGGCCCGTTCCTCGCGGTCAAGCACGCCGCTCCCGCGATGGTCCGGCGCGGTGGCGGCGCGATCGTGTGCACCGCGTCGGTCGCGGGATTGCGTTCGGGTGCGGGGCCGGCTTCGTATTCGGCGACCAAGGCGGGGGTGATAAACCTCGTCCAGACCGCCGCGCAGCAGCTTGCCGGGACGAGGGTCAGGGTCAACGCGATCTGCCCAGGATTGATCGAGACCGGGATGACCCGGCGCGCTTACGATTATGCGCGCGAGCACGGCAAGATGGACCGGATCGGCCAGCTCAACCCGCTGCGCCGTGGCGGCGAGCCCGAGGAAATCGCCAGCGCCGCGCTGTTCCTCGCCTCGCCGCTGGCGAGCTATGTCAACGGCCACGCGCTGGTGATCGACGGCGGGCTGTCATCCTCGCACCCACTCACCCCCGGCGAACTCGCGCGCACTTACACCGGAGCCTAAGACCATGCTGATGACCAAACCCGCCGACCACGGCATGAGCGAAACGCGGCTCGAGCGGATCGCGCCGTTCATCGAGGAGCGCTATGTCGGCCCGGGCAAGCTGCCGTGCGCCCAGGTCCTCGTCGCGCGCAATGGCGAGCCGGTTTACCGCGCCACGCTCGGCAACGCCCGCGCCGACGGGACGCCGCTTCAAGACGACGCGATCTTCCGCATCGCCTCGATGACCAAGCCGGTGACCTCGATCGCGTTCATGCAACTGCTCGAGGAAGGCAAAGTCGCGCTCGACGATCCGGTCGCGCGCGTGATCCCCGAATTCAAGAACCTGGGCGTCTATAACGGCGGCGGCGGCGCCGCGCCGTTCGCGCCCGCCAAGCCCGCCGCGCCGATGCGGATGGTCGATCTGATGACGCACATGGCGGGGTTCACTTACGGTTTCCAGAATCGCACCAGCATCGACGCCGCCTACCGCAAGGCGCTCCCCGACGGGGGGCGCGAGATCGGCGGGTTCGATCATTTCGTCGCCGAACTGGCGCAGATCCCGCTCGAATTCGCCCCGGGAACGGCGTGGAACTACTCGGTCGCGACCGATGTCCTGGGGGTCGTCGTCTCACGGCTCGCGGGCAAGCCGCTGGGCGAGGTGTTCGCCGAGCGCATCTTCGGACCGCTCGGGATGACCGACACCGGCTTTCACATCCCCGAGACCAAGCGCGACCGGCTGACCGACGCTTACGCCTACCAGCCCGGCAAGCCGCCCAAGCTGATCGATCGCGGCGCGACGAGCAAGCTCACCACGCCGGCCGCGTTCGAAGGCGGCGGCGGCGGACTGCTTTCGACGCTCGCCGACTACGATCGGTTCTGCCGGATGCTGATCGGGCGCGGTTCGCTCGACGGCCAGCGCATCGTCAGCCCCAAGACGCTCGACCTGATGACGCGCAATCATCTGCCGGGCGGGGTCGATCTCACGCAGATGTCGAAATCGCTGTTCAGCGAGGCGGCCAACGCCGGGACCGGGTTCGGGCTCGGCTTCGCGATGACGCTCGATCCCGCGCGCACGCTCATCCCGGGCAGCGCGGGCGAGTTCTTCTGGGGCGGGATGTATTCGACCGCGTTCTTCATCGACCCGGTCGAGAAGCTCCACATGGTCTTCATGACGCAGCTGATGCCGTCGTCGTCCTACCCGATCCGCCGTCAGCTCAAGACGTTGATCTACGGCGCGGTCGAAGAGAGCTACGCTTAGTTCCGAGTCCCCGCGAAGGCGGGGACCGCAGTCGGTTGCACACCAAGGCCTGAGGCCCCCGCCTGCGCGGGGGAGCGGGCAGAGATGTTGAAGGAGATCCGCCATGCCGTCCGATCCGCTACCCGGCGCCAAGGCGCATATCGACACCGCGCGCGCTGACGCCGCGAAAATCGACGACATCGCGGCCGACACCCCGCTCAAGCCGATCGCGCGGGTCGGCGTGCTCGGCGCGGGAACGATGGGCGGGGGGATCGCGATGAACTTCCTCACCGCGGGAATTCCGGTGACGATCGTCGAGGCCGAGCAGGCCAATCTCGATCGCGGGGTCGCGACCATCCGCCGCAACTACGAGAATTCGGTCAAGCGCGGCAAAATGACGCAAGACGAGATCGAGGCGGCGCTGGCGCTGCTCACCCCGAGCCTTGCTTTCGACGGCCTCGCCGCCGCCGATCTGGTGATCGAGGCGGTTTACGAGAACATGGACCTCAAGAAGGACATTTTCGCGCGGCTCGATAAAATTGCCAAGTCCGGCGCGATCCTCGCCTCGAACACCAGCTACCTCGACATCGATGAAATGGCCGCGCAGACCAAGCGCCCCGATGCGGTGCTCGGGATGCACTTCTTCTCGCCCGCCAACATCATGAAGCTCTTGGAAGTCGTGCGCGGCGCCAAGACCGGGGCGAGCGAGCTGGCGACGGTGATGGACCTCGCGCCCAGGATCGGCAAAGTCGCGGTGGTCTCGGGGGTATGCCCGGGGTTCATCGGCAACCGCATGCTCTCGCCGCGCCAGGCGCAGGCGCAAGCGATGCTGATGGAAGGCGCGGCCTACAACGACATCGACGACGTGCTGCTCGAGTTCGGCTTCCCGATGGGACCGTTCCAGATGAGCGATCTGGCGGGCATCGACATCGGCTGGCACCGCGATCCCGCGCGCGTCGAGACGATCCGTGACGCGCTCTGCGCCGCGGGGCGCTGGGGCCAGAAGACGGGCAAGGGCTACTACGATTACGGCGAGAGCCGCCAGCGCACGCCGTCCGCCGAAGTGAAGGCGATCATCGCCGATTTCGCCGCGAAGCAGGGCAAGCCGCAGCGCGAGATCGGCAAGGACGAAATCCGCGAGCGGCTGCTTTACCCGATGGTCAATGAAGGTGCGAAGATCCTCGACGAAAAGATGGCCCAGCGCGCGTCCGACATCGATACCGTCTGGCTCAACGGCTACGGGTGGCCGGCGTGGACCGGCGGGCCGATGTATTGGGCGGGGCACGAGGGATTGGGCAAGATCGTCGCGGGACTGGACAAATACGGGCTCGAAGTCGCGCCCTATCTGCGCGCCAAGGCCGAAGCCGGGGCTGGATTCGATGGCTAGTTGATAGCCCGTTCGCGCCCTTCCCAGTAAGGCGCGCGTAGCTCGCGGCGCAGGATCTTGCCCGATGGGTTGCGCGGCAGCGCCGCGATCGTATCGACGGTCTTGGGCACCTTGAACCCGGCGACACGTTCGCGCGCCCACTCGACGATCGAGGCGGGGTCGATCGCGTGCCCCGGCTTGGCGACGCAGACCGCCTTGACCGCCTCGCCCCAGCTCGCGTCGGGAACGCCGATCACCGCGACCTCGTGGACGTCGGGATGGCCGTAGATCGCGTTTTCGACTTCGGCCGGATAGACGTTCTCGCCGCCGGTGATGATCATGTCCTTGGCGCGGTCGTACATGTAGACGTAGCCGTCATCGTCGATGTAGCCGATGTCGCCGGTCGCGATCCAGCCGTCGGCGCTCATCGTGCTCGCGGTCGCCTCGGGGAGCTTCCAGTAGCCGAGCATGTTCGAGGACGAGCGCGTGACGATCTCGCCGATCTCGCCGGGCGGCAGCGCCTCGCCTTGCGATCCGCGGATGATCAGCTCGACCCCGGGCAGCGGCTTTCCCGCCGATCGCATCTTGGGGTTGCCCCCGGCGGTGTGATCCTCGGGCGGGAGCACGCAAATCGTGCCGGTGGTCTCTGTCATTCCGTAGTTCTGGACGAACTGCGCGCCGAACATCGCGATGCATTCGCGCAGCAGCTCGAGCGGGATCGGCGAGGCGCCGTAGCTGATGTACTTGATCCTGCTGAAGTCGGTGCTTGCGCAATCGGGGTGATTGAGCAGCATCGCCAGCGCGGCCGGGACGATGAAGAAGCGGGTCACGCCGCGCTGTTCCACCGCCTCGAACACGCGTTTAGGGTCGAATTCGGCGAGCACGATCCCTGGCAGCCCCGAAGCGAGCGCGACGATCCCGAGGCCGGTGCCGCCGATATGCGCGCACGGCATCGCCACCAGCACCGCCTCGTCCTCGCCCCACAACGAGTGCGGCGGCGGATTGTCCATCCCCGCCTTGCGCAGCCCGAACAGGTTGCGATTGGACAGCACCGCGCCCTTGGGCTTGCCCGTGGTGCCCGAGGTGTAAAGCTGGAGCACCGCGTCGTCCGGCTGCGACGGCGCGAACTCGGCGCGCGGGGTGTCGGCGATCAGCGAGCGGGCTTGGTCGGCGGTATAACAGCGCTTCAACCCCGGCCGCTTGCCGAGCGTCTCGGCGCAAGCCTCGAACCCATCGCCGAGGAACAGCAGCTTGGCTTCGGCATTGTCGAGGATGAACGCAGCCTCGGGCTCGGCCAGCCGCCAGCCGACCGGGACCATCACCACGCCCGCGCGCGCCGCGCCGAAAAACAGCGTGAAATACGTCGCGCTGTTCTTGCCGAACCACGCGATGCGGTCACCCTTGGCCAGTCCTTGCGCGATCAAGGCCGAAGCGACCCGCGCGGTGCGGTCTTCGAGCTCGGCGAACGTGAACGCCAGATCGTCGCCTTCGATCGCGGTGCGCTCGGGCCGGTCTTCGGACCAGAAGCGGATGAAGTCGTCGAAGGTGAACAAGTGCCGGGTGCGCTGCGCCTTGGCGAGCAGCCGTTGATAAGTCGCGTCATCCATCCGGCATGTCTCCCGGCCGCGATGCTAACCGGACGCTTGAGCAGCGCAAGGCGTCTATTCGCCGGCCATCAGGCTGGCGTTGCCGCCCGCCGCGGTGGTGTCGATGCAGATCACGCGTTCGGTCGCAAACCGCGAGACATAGTGCGGCCCGCCCGCCTTGGGGCCGGTCCCCGAAAGACCCTCGCCGCCGAACGGCTGGCTTTCGACGACCGCGCCGATCTGGTTGCGGTTGACGTAGAGGTTGCCGACTTTCGCGCGTGCTTCCACGCGGCGCCGAGTCGCCTCGATCCGGCTGTGCAAGCCAAGCGTCAGGCCGTAGCCGGCGGCGTTGATCGCATCGATCGCCGCATCGAGCCCGCCCGCCGGAAAGCGCGCGACATGGAGCACCGGTCCGAAGTTCTCCGCCTGGAGGTCGGCAATGCTCTCGATTTCGATAATCGTCGGGGCGACGAAGCTGCCCGCTTTGCATGCTTTGGGCAGCGCGCGCTGCCAGACCTTGCGCCCGGCCTTCTTCATCGCCGCGATATGCCGCTCGAGGCCGGCTTTGGCATCGGCATCGATCACCGGGCCGACATCGGTCTCCAGATCTTCGGGATCGCCGATCACCAGCGCTTCGAACCCGCCGCGGATCATCGCCAGCATCGCGCTCGCGACATCGTCCTGGAGATAGAGCACGCGCAGCGCCGAGCAGCGCTGTCCGGCCGACTGGAAGGCGCTCGCCAGCACGTCGCGAGTCACTTGTTCTGGCAGCGCCGAGCTGTCGACGAGCATCGCGTTCTGCCCGCCGGTCTCGGCGATAAGCGTGGCAATCGGCCCATCGCGCGCGGCGAGCGCGCGGTTGATCGCACGCGCCGTCTCGGTCGATCCGGTGAACGCGACCCCGGCAATCTCGGGCCGCGAGGTCAGGCCTGCGCCGACCTCGCCGCCGCCCGGGACGAGCTGGAGCACGTCGTCGGGGATCCCCGCATCGTGGCACAGTTTGACCGCGAGCGCGGCGATCAGCGGGGTCTGCCCGGCGGGCTTGGCGAGCACGGCATTGCCCGCGGCGAGCGCCGCGGCGGCGGGGGCGATGAAGATCGCCAGCGGGAAGTTCCACGGGCTGATCGTGACGAACACGCCGCGCCCGGCGAGCCGCAGCAGGTTGCGCTCGCCGGTCGGGCCGGGAAGTTCGGTGTCGCCCACGAACAGCCGCCGCGCCTCGCCCGCGTAAAAGCGCAGGAAATCGACCGCCTCGCGCAGCTCGAGCACGCCGTCGATCAGCGACTTGCCCGCCTCGCGCTGGCACAGGCTGATGATTTCGGCCTGGTGCGCCTCGAACTCGTCCGCTGCAGCTTCGAGTAGCGTCGCGCGCGCTTCACCGCCCAGCGCGTTCCAAGCCGGCTGCGCGGCGGCGGCGCGGGTTGCCGCCAGAGCGATGTCCGTTGCGGTGGCTTCGGACACGGTTCCTACGATGCGGGAGTGGTCGTGTGGCGAGCGCACCTCGCGGACCGTGCCGCGCTTGCCCGCGACCGCGGCCGGCTCGGCAGCCCAGCGCACTTCGGCCAGTTCGCACAGCCGCGCCAGCAACGGCCCCAGCACCAGCGGGTCCGCGGTATCCACCCCGGCGCTGTTGGCGCGGTTCGGGAAAATCTCCCCCGGCAACGGGATCGCCGGATTGCGCCGAGGCTTGAGCGCGGCCAGTTCGGCCACCGGATCGCCGACGAGTTCTGCAACCGGCACTTCGGCATCGGCCATGCGGTTGACGAACGACGAATTCGCGCCGTTCTCCAATAGCCGCCGGACCAGATAGGCGAGCAGCTCCTTGTGCCCGCCGACGGGCGCATAAATCCGCACCGGGGTGCGCTTGTTGCCCTCGATCTTCGCGAGCTCGGCGTAAACGTCCTCGCCCATCCCGTGGAGCCGCTGGAATTCGAAATCCGCGTCGCCCGCGAGCGCCTTGATCGCGCCGACGGTATAGGCGTTGTGAGTGGCGAAAGCCGAATAGATCGCCTCGGGCGCGGCCAGCATCCGGGTCGCGCATGCCAAGTACGAAACGTCGGTCGCGACTTTGCGCGTGAACACTGGGAAGTCGCCGAAACCGCCGACCTGGCTGGCCTTGATCTCGCTGTCCCAATACGCGCCCTTGACCAGCCGGACCATGATCCGGCGGCGGTGCTTGCGCGCGAGCGCGATCGTCCAGTCGACCAGTGGCACCGCGCGCTTGCTGTAGGCTTGCAGCGCCAGGCCAAACCCGGTCCATCCGCCCGAAAACAGATCGTCGTCGGCGGCCAGAGCCTCGATGATGTCCATCGACAGTTCGAGCCGTTCGGCCTCCTCGGCATCGATGGTGAAATGGATGTCGGCATCGCGCGCCTTGCTCGCCAGCGCTTTGAGCATCGGCACCAGCACTGCCTTCGCGGCGTCGGCATGGAGGTAGTCGTAGCGCGGATAAAGCGCCGACAACTTGACCGAAATGCCCGGAGAGCGAACCACGCCGCCATCGGCTTCCTGGGCGATCCGCTCGAGCGCATCGGCGTAGCTCTCTCGGTACTTCTCCGCGTCCTCGAACGTCATCGCCGCTTCGCCGAGCATGTCGAAGCTGTGCGTCAGCCCATGCTTGCGCTCGGGCGCGGCGCGCTTGAGCGCCTCGTCGATATCGCGCCCGAACACGAATTGCCCGCCGAGGATCTTCATCGCCTGGAGCGTCGCGGTGCGGATCACCGGCTCGCCCAGCCGCCCCACCGCGCGCTTGAGCGCGGTGCCGAAGCCGTGCGCGTTGCGCCGCTGCTCGAGCACGCGCCCGGTCAGCATCAGCGAGAACGTCGCGGCGTTGACGAACGTCGATCCGCTCGCGCCAAGGTGCTCGCCCCAGTCGGTCCCGCCGAGCTTGTCGTGGATCAGCGCGTCGGCGGTTGCCGCGTCGGGCACCCGCAGCAGCGCTTCGGCGAGGCACATCAGCGCGATGCCCTCGTCGGTGCCGAGCCCGTAAGTCTGGAGGAACGCGTCGAGCCCTTTGGCCTTGCGCGCGCGCGCGCGCTCGACCAGCCGCGCCGCGATCTTGCTCGCTTCGCCGTGGACCCCGCTCGCCGGCGCAGCCTGTTCGAGCCGCTCGGCAAGGCACGCCTCTTCGTCCATCCGGTAAGCTTGGCGAAGTGTCCTGCGGTCGAGCGGCGTGGGCATGGCGGCGCTCTAGCAACCGTTGCCGAGGAAACCAATCACGGGGTTGCGGGGGCGTGGCGCGCGCGTAAGACGGGGCGCATGACCGCGCCGCGCTGGCAGTTCTGGATCGACCGCGGCGGCACTTTCACCGATGTTGTCGCGCACGCGCCCGATGGCGCGGTCCACACCGCCAAGCTGCTGTCTGACGATCCGGGCCGCGCCGAGGACGCAGGCATCGCCGCGATCCGCCGGATCGTCGGCGTCGGCGAGGGCCCGCTGCCGCCATGCGAAGTGCGGATGGGGACAACGGTCGCGACCAACGCGCTGCTCGAGCGCAAGGGCGAGCCCACGGTGCTCGCGATCACCCGCGGGTTCGGCGATGCGCTGCGGATCGGCTACCAGGAGCGGCCCGAACTGTTCGTGCGCAAGATCGTGCTGCCCGAGCCGCCACACGCGCGGGTGATCGAGATCGACGAGCGGGTGAACGCCGGGGGCGAAGTCGTCCGCTGGCTCGACGAAACCGCTGCCCGCCATGCCTTCGAGCAAGCGATCGCCGATGGCTTGCGTTCGATTGCGATCGTGCTCGTCCACGGCTGGAAATATCCGGCGCACGAGATCCGGCTGGCCGAGCTGGCGCGCGAGGCGGGGTTTGCGCAAATCTCGGTCAGCCACCGGGTTGCGCCGCTGATCCGGCTGGTCGGGCGCGGGGATACGACGCTGGTCGACGCTTACCTCTCGCCGGTGCTGCGCGGCTTTGTCGAGGCGTTTTCGGATGCCTTGGGCAAGTCGGGGACCGTGCTGTTCATGCAATCGAGCGGCGGGCTCGCCGAGGGTGCGCGGTTTTCGGGCAAGGACGCGATACTCTCGGGGCCGGCGGGCGGGATCGTCGGCATGGCGCGAACCGCTGGGGCGTCAGGTGCCGAGCGCGTGATCGGCTTCGACATGGGCGGCACCTCGACCGATGTCAGCCACTACGCGGGACATTTCGAGCGCGACAGCGAAACGCGCGTCGCGGGGGTCCGCATCCGCGCGCCGATGCTGCGGATCCACACCGTCGCGGCGGGGGGCGGATCGATTTGTCGGTTCGATGGCGGGCGGCTCGTGGTCGGGCCGCAAAGCGCGGGCGCGGTGCCGGGCCCGGCGTGCTACCGGAACGGCGGTCCATTGACGGTGACCGACTGCAACCTGCTCCTCGGCAAGCTGTTGCCGGGGCACTTCCCCGCGCTGTTCGGTCCCAACGGCGACCAGCCGCTCGACCGCGCGGTGGTGGCGGACAAGTTCGCCGCGCTCACCGCGGAAACGGGCATGGCGGCGGAGGCGATCGCCGAGGGCTTCCTCGCCATCGCGGTCGCCAACATGGCCAACGCGATCAAACAGATTTCGGTCGCGCGCGGTCACGACGTCACCGGCTACGCGCTCGCCTGCTTCGGCGGCGCGGGCGGGCAGCACGCCTGCAAAGTCGCCGACGCGCTGGGGATCGACACCGTGCTCGTCCACCCGCTCGCCGGGGTGCTGTCGGCCTATGGGATGGGGCTGGCGAGCGAAGCGGCGGTGCGTGAGCGGACGTTGGGCTCGCCGGTCGGGCCGGAATCCGACGCTGCTGTCGCCGAAGCGCAGGCAGTGCTGGCCGAAGATGCCGCCGCGCAGCTCGGGACGCCGCCGAGCCGGATCGTGACCACTCTATTTGTGCGGCGTGAAGGCAGCGAGAACGCGCTCGAACTGGCTGTGTGCCCTTGTGACGCGTTGAGTGCCGCGTTCGCCGCGGCGCACCGCGCGCAGTTCGGCTACGAGGGCACGGGCGCGCTGGTGATCGACCGCATCCGCGTCGAGGCGGTGGCCGAGGGCGAGCCGGTCGACCTCGCCTGGCCGATGCCGGAAACAAGCGGAGAGCCGCTCGAAACCGCGCAAATCTGGCTCGACGGCGCGGCGCGCGAGGTGCCGGTTTACGGCCGCTCCGCGCTCGCCGCCGGGTTCGCGGCGGCGGGGCCAGTGGTGGTGATCGACCCGCTCTCGACAACCGTGGTCGAGCTTGGCTGGAGCCTAAGGGTCGACGCCGGCGGCACCTTGCGACTGACCCGCACCGCGCCCCGCGCCGCCGCTACAGCGCCGGGAACCGAAGCCGATCCGGTCCGGCTCGAGATCTTCAACGGCTTGTTCATGAGCATCGCCGAGGAAATGGGCTCGGCGCTGGCGCGCAGCGCCAGCTCGGTCAACATCCGCGAAAGGCTCGATTTTTCCTGCGCGCTGTTCGACGCCGCAGGGCGCCTGGTCGCCAACGCGCCGCACATGCCCGTCCACCTCGGCTCGATGGGCGAGAGCGTCCAGACGATCCTTCGCGCCCGTGCCAACGGCGCGGACAGCCGCGGTATCCGCCGCGGCGACGCTTATGCTCTCAACGCGCCTTACGCCGGCGGGACGCACCTGCCCGACGTGACCGTGATAATGCCCGCGTTCGTGACGGGGGACGAGGAGGCGCCGTCGTTCTTCGTCGCGGCACGCGGGCATCATGCCGACATCGGCGGAATTGCGCCCGGTTCGATG
>JBBRER010000058.1:0-13841 GCA_038202745.1 Sphingomonadales bacterium | reverse complement strand
GGGTGCGGAAAACAATCTGTCCACCGCGATGAAATCGGTTGGCGAGGTCATGGCCATCGGCCGCAGCTTTGCGGAATCCATGCAGAAGGCGCTACGCGGACTGGAAACCGGCCTCGACGGATTCAACCGCGTGGTCGAGCTGGAAGGTGTCAGCCGCGAAGTCATCACCGCCGCCTTGTCCAAGCGCACCCCTGACCGGATTCTGCAGGTCGCACAGGCATTCCGCGAAGGTTTGACTGTGGAGGAAGTGCATGAGATCACTTTCTACGATCCATGGTTCCTGCGCCAGATCGAAGCAATTATCGCGGCGGAAAAGCATATTTCCGACGAGGGCCTGCCAATTGATGCCATCGGCCTTCGCAAGCTGAAAGCCATGGGATTTTCCGACAAACGCCTCGCCACCCTGGCCGTGCGGTCGGTCGGTGTTGCGGGCGGACTGGGCGAAACCCAGGCGCGCCGTTCCGGCCTCCTGCACGATGCCCTGCGCGCCATGGCAGGGGCTACGTCAGAGGAAGAAGTGCGCGCATTGCGCCAGAAACTGGGCGTACACCCGGTGTTCAAGCGGATCGACAGCTGCGCCGCCGAATTCGAGGCGATTACGCCCTATATGTACTCGACCTACGAGGCCCCCAGCTTCGGCGAGCCGGAGAACGAGGCATGGCCCACCGACCGGCGCAAGATCGTGATCCTCGGCGGTGGTCCGAACCGGATCGGGCAGGGCATCGAGTTCGATTATTGTTGCTGCCACGCCTGTTTCGCGCTGGGGGAAGCCGGTTTCGAGACCATCATGATCAACTGCAACCCGGAGACGGTGAGCACGGACTACGACACCTCCGACCGGCTCTATTTCGAGCCGGTGACCGCCGAGGACGTGCTCGAAATTCTGCGCGTCGAGCAGAGCCGGGGCGAATTGGTCGGGGTGATCGTCCAGTTCGGCGGGCAGACGCCGCTCAAGCTCGCGCAGGCGCTTGAGGATGCGGGCATCCCGATTCTCGGCACATCTCCCGACGCAATCGACCTCGCCGAAGATCGCGAGCGGTTTGCCCGTCTGGTCGAGAGCCTCGGGCTGCTCCAACCAGCCAACGGCATCGCCCGCACCCGCGACGAGGCGCTGACGATCGCGCGGCGGATCGGTTACCCGGTGCTGATGCGGCCGAGCTACGTGCTCGGCGGGCGGGCGATGGAGATCGTCGACAGCGATGCCCAGCTCGATTCCTACATCGCCACCGCGGTCAACGTCTCGGGCGACAGCCCTGTGCTCATCGACCAGTACCTGCGCGACGCGATCGAATGCGATGTCGATGCGCTGTGCGACGGCGACGAGGTCGTCATCGCCGGGGTGATGCAGCACATCGAGGAGGCCGGCATCCACTCAGGCGACAGCGCCTGCACGCTGCCGCCGTACAGCCTCCCCACTGAAATCGTCGCCGAGATGGAGCGGCAGACCGAAGTGCTGGCTTTTGCCTTGGGCGTGCGCGGGTTGATGAATATACAGTTCGCGGTGCGCGAGGGGCGAGTTTACCTGATCGAGGTCAACCCGCGCGCGAGCCGCACGGTGCCGTTCGTCGCCAAGGCGATTGGCGTTCCCGTCGCCAAGATCGCGGCGCGGGTGATGGCGGGCGAGAAGCTCGCCGATCTGCCGAAGATTCCGCGCAATCCGCCGTACATGGCGGTCAAGGAAGCGGTGTTCCCTTTCGCGCGCTTCCCCGGGGTCGATCCGGTGCTCAGCCCGGAGATGAAATCCACCGGCGAAGTCATGGGAATCGATCGCGATTTTCCGACCGCATTCGCCAAGGCGCAGCTCGGCGCGGGCAACCCGCTGCCGCTGGGCGGAACGGCGTTCGTCTCGGTCAAGGACAGCGACAAGCCCGTAATTCTCCCGGCGGTCCGGCGGCTGGTGGAGCAAGGCTTCGCGATCGTCGCCACCGGCGGCACCGCAAAGTATCTCGCCGATGCCGGAGTGCCGGTCGAGCGGGTCAACAAAGTCGCTGAAGGACGCCCGCATATCGTCGACCGGATCATCGATGGCGAAATCGCGCTGATCATCAACACCACCGAAGGGTGGCAGAGCCTCAAGGATTCGCAATCGATTCGCGGCTCGGCGCTGTCGGGGCGAGTGCCGTACTTCACCACCGCCGCCGCCACGGTGGCGGCGGCGGAGGCGATTGCGGCGCTGCGCGGCGCACAGCTTGAAGTGCGCCCGCTCCAGGATTATTATAGCTGAAACGATCACGCTTCCCGGGACATCGCGATCTCTCCAACCGGCCCGATTCTGGGCCGGAACGGTGATCGAGTCGGTGGGAAGGCGCAGGGAGGACGATACCGAATGGCGACCGTCGAAAAGCTGCCGATGCTGGCCGAAGGCTACGAAAGGCTGATCGTCGAGCTCAGGGCGCTGAGGCTCGAGCGCCCGAAGATCGTCGATTCGATCGAGGAGGCGCGCGCCCACGGCGATCTGTCCGAAAACGCCGAGTATCACGCGGCGAAAGAGCGTCAGGGCCAGGTCGAAGCCTCGATCGGCGATCTCGAAGACCGCGTCAGCCGCGCCCAGATCATCGATCCGGCCACGCTGTCGGGCGACAAGATCGTGTTCGGCGCGACGGTCTCGCTGCTCGACGACGACGACAAGCCCGTAAAATACCAGATCGTCGGGCCGTACGAGGCCGATGCCAAAATCGGGCGGATCAGCTACAATTCGCCGCTCGGCCGCGCGCTGATCGGACGCAAGGTCAAGGACGAGGTCGAAGTCACCGTCCCCTCGGGCGACCGCTGCTACGTGGTCAAGAAGATCGCGTTTATCTGAGCTAGCCCAAATCCGGCTCGAGCAGCCGGTGCAGGTGGACGACCACGTATTTCATCTCGGCATCGTCGACCGAGCGCTGCGCCTTGCCGCGCCAGGCCTCTTCGGCGTCGGCGTAGTTGTCGAAGATGCCGACGAGATCGAGCGCCCCGGGGTCGACGAATTCGAGACCTTGGGGATCGCGTACGCGGCCGCCCATCACGAGGTGAAGTTTCTGCATGGCCGGGCGCTTTACCGTGCCGCCGCCGACGCGCAAGGCTATCCCCGCACGCGAGCCGCGAGTTTGACCGCGCGGCGCGCCAGCGACAGCCCGCTGTCGCGTGCCTGGCGCGCCGCCGCGCCGCCGACTTTCGCCGCGCGATCGCGCATCTCGGCTGTTCCTTCGCCGACCGTGCCGCCGAAATCTTCGAGCCGCTCGAGCCCGTCGCGCCCGGCCTCGGCCGCTGCGTCCCGCGCGCGGCTGCCGAACGCCAGCGCGACTTCGCTGCCGACCGCCGCGGCCGCCATCGCGCGCTTGCCCCAGCGACGGCCAAGCCCGCGCGGAAGCAGGGCGGCTACCAGCAGTCCGGCCGCGAGCCCGCTGCCGATCATCAGCCACGGATACTGGCGCGCGAGCGAACGGTAGTCCTCGGGTAGGTCGTCCTTGGGCGCACGCCGGGCAGTCGCGGGGGGTGTCGCGCGCTTCTGGCGGGCCTGAGAAGCGGCGACTTTGGCTTTGATGCGGGTGCGCTTGGCGTCGTCGGTGCTCACGTATCGGTCTCCTCGCCGTCATCGTCGGCGTCTTCGTGATCGTCATCGTGACCGAACAGGTGCCCGATCGCCTCGATCAGCGGGTTGCGGAGTATCCAAAGCAGCAACGCCGCGAGGGTTCCCGCGACCACGCCTTTGTGTTGCGTCGCAACGCCCAACGCCGTGTCCACCGCCTCGCGTGCTTCCTCGCCCGCTTTGTCCGCGATGCGCCCGGCGACCCCGCGCGCGGCAAGGTCTTGCCGCACACGTTCGAGATCGGCGCGGAACACCGCGTGCGCGACATCGCGGACTTCGCGGTCCTGGGCGAGTTGGGCGAACTGGTCGGTCATTCGGCGCGATCCTTGCCCGCCAGCGCCTTGGCCGTACGCCGCCAGCGCGCCTGCGCCACCATGCCCGCGCCGAGCGCGGTCATCAGTAGCGCGGCAACGGTGATCGCGGTGGCCAGCCACGGCCCGACCACGCTGCTCAGACCAAGCAGCAAACCGACGACGAGCGCCATCAACGCAAAGAATACGAGCGCCAGCGCCAGCGCGCCCCAAGCTGCAACACCTCGGGCGCCTGTAGCAGCGACGGCGGCACGCGATTGCTGATAAGCAAGCTCGGCCTCGACGACCGTCCGGCCATCGTCGGCAAGCTGTCTGACGTCCTCGATCAGCGAGCGCTGCTCGGCCGCTTCGGCGTCGGCGTGGATCAGCGGCGGCGGTTCGTCATCCATGCGCAGCGACAAACCGCCTGGCGCCGATCAAGTCAATCGTCGGAGCCCCCGCGGAACAGCCGCGAGAGGAAGAAACCGGCGAACGCGGCCATGCCGACCGCGAGCCCCGGGCTCTTGCGGACGAATTCCTTGGCGTCGTCGCCGAGTTCGCCGAAATCTTTCGATTCGAGCTTGGCGGCCGATTCCTGCATCGTCCGCGCGGCGGTGCGGGCATAGTCGCCGTAACGGCTGCCGAGCTTGTCGTCGATCGTCCCCGCGCTGTCGCGGACGAGCTTGCCAAGCCCGGCGATCGCGTCGCTGGCGCGGCTCTTGCCGTCGCTGGCGAGCGTTGCGGCGCGGTCCTTGGCCTCGCCCGCCCAGTCGGTGCCGGTCTCGGTAAAGCGCTGGCGGTATTCGCCCGCGCGCGCGGTCGCTTCCTTGCCGAGCGCGGCGGCGCCGGCGCGGGCTTCCTCGATCGCGCGGTTGAACTTGGCCTTGGCCTGCGAGGTGTTCGACGGCTTGCGCGTCGCGGTCTTGCGCGCTGGCGCCTTGCGCGCCGCTGCCTTGGGCGCTGCGCTCTTGCGCGGCGCGGCGGACTTTTTAGCGGCGGGCTTGGACGCGGCCTTTTTCGCCGCAGGCTTGCGCGCGGCCGGCTTGCGTGCCGCCGGCTTGGCGGCTTTGGTGGACGGCGTCGCAGCGGGAGTCGGGGTCGGGGCGGGAGTATCAGCCATCGGTCTTGCCCTTTCATGGCCCTGTGTGGGCGTTGAACGAAATGGGAGCGCGCGGGGCTAACCGCAAGCTGCCTTGACTGCCGCAATGCAGCTTGCCTGCCAAGGTTCCCTTGGTATGGACCGCAGCGCGCGCCGACGCCTCTGGGGAGCCTCACCGCAATGACCGCGATCATCGACATTCACGCCCGCGAAATACTCGACAGCCGGGGCAATCCGACGGTCGAGGTCGATGTCCTGCTCGACGACGGCAGCTTCGGCCGTGCGGCGGTGCCCTCGGGCGCATCGACCGGGGCGCACGAGGCGGCCGAACTGCGCGACGGCGACAAGAAGCGCTACCTCGGCAAGGGCGTTCTCAAGGCGGTCGCTGCGGTCAACGGCGAAATCTCCGACGCCATCCTCGGTCTCGACGCCGAGGATCAGCGCGACATCGATCTGACGATGATCGCGCTCGACGGCACCGACAACAAGGCCCGGCTCGGCGCCAACGCGATCCTCGGGACCAGCCTGGCGGTCGCCAAAGCGGCCGCTAATGCGCGTGGGTTGCCGCTCTATAGCTACATCGGCGGGGTCGACGCGCATGTCCTGCCGGTGCCGATGATGAACATCATTAACGGCGGTGAGCACGCCGACAACCCGATCGACTTTCAGGAGTTCATGATTGTGCCCGTCGGCGCGCCGACGCTGGCCGAGGCGGTGCGCTGGGGGTCGGAGATTTTCCACACGCTCAAGCAGGCCCTGCGCGACAACGGCCTCGCGACCGCGGTCGGCGACGAAGGCGGGTTCGCGCCCGATCTCGCCAGCACCCGCGCCGCCCTCGATTTCATCATGGCCTCGATCGAGCGGGCGGGGTTCAAGCCGGGTAAGGACGTCACGCTCGCGCTCGACTGCGCCGCGACCGAGTTCTTCAAAGACGGCAAGTACAAAATCAGCGGCGAGGGGCTCAGCCTCACCCCCGAAGCGATGGCCGATTACCTCGCCGCGCTCGTCAACGATTACCCGATCAGTTCGATCGAGGACGGGATGAGCGAGGACGATTTCGCCGGGTGGGAGGTGCTGACCAAGGGCTTGAGAAGCCGAGTCCAGCTGGTCGGCGATGACCTGTTCGTGACCAACCCCCAGCGGCTCGCCGAGGGCATAAGCAAGGGCCTCGCCAACTCGTTGCTGGTCAAGGTCAACCAGATCGGGACGCTCACTGAAACGCTCGAAGCGGTGAGCATCGCGCACCGCGCGGGTTACACCGCGGTGATGTCGCACCGCTCGGGCGAAACCGAAGACGCAACCATCGCCGACCTCGCGGTTGCGACGGGCTGCGGGCAGATCAAGACCGGCAGCCTCGCGCGGTCGGACCGGCTGGCCAAGTACAACCAGTTGATACGGATCGAGGAAGAGCTGGGTGACGCCGCCGTTTATGCTGGCCGGTCCGCGTTCGGGCGGACCGCTTGAACAATCGGCAGACCGCCGACGCATTACGACGAACACGATTGCCGCCGTGCGGGCACCCGCGCATACCACCGCGATAACCTTTCGAGAGGACTCGTTTCCATGCGTCATGCTTTTGCCGCCGCGCTGCTGCTCGGCGCCGCCACCGCCGCGTTCGGCCCCGCCGCGTGCTCGATGCCCGGTACGACCACCGCCGCTGCCGGCACCGCGCTTGGGATCGATCCCAAGATGATGGACAAGTCGGTCAAGCCGGGCGACGATTTCTATGGCTTCGCTGCCGGCGAATGGACGAAAACCACCCAGATTCCCGCGGACCGGTCGGACACGGGGGCGCATCTCATCGCCTTCCAGAAAACCGAGCAACAACAGAACGAGTTGCTGAGCGGCATCCTCAAGGGATCACCCGCGGCCGGTAGTAGCGAGGCGAAGATCAAGGACTATTACACCGCCTACATGGACCAGGCTGGGATCGATGCCGCCGGCGTGACGCCCGTCAAGGCCGACCTCGATCGCTTCGCCGCTATCGCCGACAAGGCTCAGCTATCCAAGGTCCTGGGCGGTCAGACCCAGGTCGATGTCGATATCTTCAACTCGACCGATCTGCGCACCGAGAACCTGTTCGGGCTGTTCGTCACTCAGGCGCTGACCAAGCCGGAAGTCGTGCCCTACGTCCTCCAGGGCGGGCTGGGGATGCCCGAGCGCGAGTACTACCTGTCGAACGATGCGGACAAGGTCGCGCTCAGGGCGAAGTACAAGACTTATCTGGTCGATGTGCTGACCGCGGCCGGAATGAGCGATGCGCCGGCCCGCGCGCAGCGCATCTTCGATCTCGAAACCAAGATCGCCAAGGCTCACGCCAATCAGGTCGAGGTGAACAGCTTCGAAAAGAACGCGACCTTGTGGCAGCGCGCCGACTTCGCCGTCAAGGCGCCCGGGATCGACTGGGATGCCTTCTGGGGCGCGGCAGGCGTCGGCGGGCAACAAACCTTCGCCGCCTATAATCCAAAGGCGATTGCCGGGCTTTCCGCACTGGTCGCGTCGGAACCGCTGGATGCCTGGAAGGACTGGCTGGCGTTTCACCAGATCAATTCGAACTGGGACGTGCTCCCCAAGAAGATCGATGATCTGCATTTCGGCTTCTACGGCACCGCGCTGTCGGGAACGCCGCAGCAGCGGCCGCGGGACAAGCGCGCGCTGGCCGCGCTCAACGTCGATCTCGGCGACGCGCTGGGCAAGGCTTACGTGGACAAGTATTTCCCGCCGTCGGCAAAGGCCGAAATCGAGGGCATGGTCGGCCACATCAAGGACGCTTTCGAACGACGAGTGAACGGCACGACCACGCTGTCGCCCGAGACCAAGCGCGAGGCGTTGGCCAAGGTAAAGGTGATCGTCGTCGGCGTCGGCTATCCCGGCGGCTGGCGCGACTTCTCGGGCCATGCCGCGGCTGCCAAGAACGCTTACGCCAACCGCATCAATGCGGTGAAGGCGAACACCGCGGTTCAGCTCGCCAAGCTCGGCAAGCCGATGGACCGCAGCGAATGGTGGATGAACCCGCAACTCGTCAATGCCGTCAACCTGCCGGTGCAGAATGCGCTCAACTTCCCCGCCGCAATCTTGCAGCCGCCATTCTTCGATCCCGCCGCCGACCCGGCATACAACTACGGTGCGATCGGGGCGGTGATCGGCCATGAAATCAGCCACAGCTTCGATTCGAGCGGGGCGCTGGTCGATTCCACCGGCACCTTGCGGACCTGGTTTACGCCCGCCGATCTCAAGAAGTTCGAGGTCCAGACCAAGACGCTGGCCGCTCAGTATGACGCCTACATGCCGTTCCCCAATCTGCACCTCAACGGCCAGGCTGAGTCGGGCGAAAACGTCGCCGACGTGGTCGGTCTGCAAGCCGCGTACGACGCCTATCGCGAGTCGCTCGGCGGGAAGGAAGCGCCGGTGATCGGCGGCTACACCGGCGATCAGCGCTTCTTCATCGCCTTCGCGCAAAGCTGGGCGACCAAGATGCGCGAAGAAGCGCTGCGCGGCCGTGTCGCGACCGACGGCCACGCGCCGGGCATGTATCGCGCGCAAACCGTGCGCAACCTCGACGCCTGGTACAAAGCCTTCGACGTCAAGCCCGGCGACAAGCTCTATCTGGCACCCGAGCAACGCGTAAAAATCTGGTAACCACGCGCCGTTGCCAGCCTTCCCGCGCTCGCATAAGCAAGCGGCATGGGCGCGGGCGAACGGGCAAGTGACTGAAATTCCGGCACACGCGGCGGCGGTTACGCCCGAGTGGCTGACCGCGCGGCTGCGTGCGGCGGGATTGCTTCCGCGCGGTGTCGTCACCCATGTCGCATGGCAACCGATCGGCACGGGCCAGGTCGGCGACAGCGCGCGGTTCACCCTCACCTACGACCCACCCGGAGCAGGTCCGGCGACGCTCGCGGGCAAATTTCCCGCGGCCGATCCGACCAGCCGCGGCACCGCCGCTGTGTTCGGGCTCTACCGCAAGGAAGTCGGCTTCTACCGCGAGCTTCATCCGCATCTGGGAGTGCGGGTGCCCAAGGTCATCGCAGCCGAGCTTGCCGAAAACGGCGTCGATTTCGTGCTGCTATTCGAGGATCTCGGCCCCGCGCGCGGAGGCGACCAGATCGCGGGGTGTTCGCTGGCGGATGCGCGCGCGGCGATCCAGCAGGCCGCCGCGCTCCATGCGCCGAGTTGGGGCAACTCCGAAGTTTTGACGCGAGAGTGGCTCAAGCCGCCGGCCAACCTCGCTGATCAAATCCGTACGCTTTACCCGCAAGCGCAGGCTACTTTCCGCGACCGCTACGCCGGCACGCTCGAGCCGGAATACATGGCGGTGTGCGAGGCGCTGGCCGAAGCGGGCGAGCTGTGGTTCGGGCGCGAGCACGAGGCCAGCGCGCTGATCCATGGCGATTTCCGGCTCGATAACATGCTGTTCGATATCGCGGGCGGCGACGAACCCATCGGGGTGCTCGACTGGCAGACGGTGGCGGTCGGCGATCCGTTCACCGATATCGGCTATTTCCTCGGCTGCGGGATCGGCCCGGCGCTGAGCCGCGCGCACGAGGACGAGCTGTTCGCGCTGTATCTGGCGGAAATGGCGGAGCGCGGAGTGACGCTGTCGCGCGAAGCGGTGTGGGACGACTACCGCCGCGGGGTGCTTCACGGCGTTTCGACCGCGGTGTTCAGCGCCGCTTTCGTCGAGCGCACGGAACGCGGCGACGCCAATTTCCTGTCGATGGCGCGGGGCGCCTGCGATCTGGCGCTCCGGCGCCAAAGCATCGCGGCGCTGAAGGAGCTGAGTTGATGGTGCTGACCAAAGGGGATGATTTTCCGCTGCACCAGACGCCCGAACCGGTGGCCTACGCCGGAACCGACCGCAATTTCTACGACCGCTATTTCTTCAACGGCTACGCGCCCGACGGCGGCGGGTTCTTCGCGGTCGCGTTGGGCATCTATCCGCACCTCAACGTCGCCGACGCGCATTTCTCGGCGATCCGCGACGGGGTCCAGCACAATCTCCATGCTTCGCGCGAGCTCAATATGGAGCGGTTGGACCTGAGCGTCGGGCCGATCCGCATCGAAATCGTCGAACCGCTGCAAAAATTGCGCGTCGTGGTCGATGGCGAGGGGCTCAAGGCCGATCTGACGTTCAACGGCCGCGCCTTTCCAATCGAGGAGCCGCGCTTCGTCCACCGCATCGGCCCGCGCACGTTCATGGATTACACCCGGCTGACACAGAACGGACGCTACGCTGGGTGGATCGAGATCGATGGCGTGCGCGAGGCGGTCGCGCCGTGGACTCCCGGCACTCGCGACCGCAGCTGGGGCGTGCGCCCGGTCGGCGCGCGCGACGAGCAGCCGCACGGGCACGGGGTTGTGCCGGGTTTTTTCTGGCAATGGACCCCGCTCAACTTCGCGGACCGCAGCGTGTTTTTCCACATCAATGCCGACGCCGCGGGCAACGCGTGGAACACCCGCGCGGTGATCGCGCCCGATGGCGCGGGCGCGGGCGGGCTGGTCGAACACCACGGCATACTCACCGCGCCGCTCGCCTCCGGAACGCGCTGGCCCGATGCGGGCGAGCTGGTGCTCGACACGCCAGACGGACCCGAGCGCATCCGCCTCGAGCCCGTGGGTCGCTTCCAGATGCGCGGGCTGGGTTATACGTCGCCCAAGTGGAGCCATGGCCTTCATCACGGCGCACTCGCGGTCGAGCGTGAGGATTTCGGTCTGGGCCAATGCAATCCGGCGCAGATCGACAACTTCCACGTCCAGCTTCCCTGCCGCGTGGTCAGCGACCGCCACGGCGAAGGCTTCGGCGTGTTCGAGCAGCTGATCCTCGGGCCATACGCCCCGCTCGGACTGAAGGCGTTCAACGACGTGGGCTAGCGCGTTGTTGGATTGGGGCACATCGCGATGTGATTCGATGTGCGCGAAATCCTACATCCCAGCCTGCCGTTGGTGGATACACTTTGCTTGGTTGAAAGCGGTGTGCAGCCGCGCGGTGGATACGGTGTAGTGACGTTGCGTCCCTTTGACTGCGTTTATGGGTTCACGCGCCAATCCGGCTCAACCGCGCCAACTGATCTTCGCGCAACTCCAGCTTTACCGCCCTGCACAGCTCCTCGACCTGGCGCACGCTGGTCGCGCTGGCGATCGGTGCGGCGATGCCCGCCTGAGCGTTGATCCACGCCAGCGCGACTTGCGCGAGCGTGGCGCCGGTTTCGGCGGAGAGTTCGTCCATCACCGCTAGCATCGGCGCGCCGGTCGTGATCAGTTCGGTCATCCGCGTCCCTCGCACCGATTTCGCGAGGTCGGCTTCGCTGCGGTACTTGCCGGTCAGGAACCCGCTGGCGAGGCCATAAAACGGCAGCGCGGCAATACCCCGTGCGACACACAGATCTTGCAGCGCCCCTTCGTATTTGCTCCGCGAGACGAGGTTGTATTCGTTTTGAAGCGCGGTGAACGGCGTCGCGCCGCCCGCCGCTGCGGCATCGAGCGCTTCGCTCAGCCGCCCGGCGGTGAAGTTCGACGCACCGAGCGCGCGGGCTTTGCCGCTGGTCACCGTCGCGCTGAAAGCTTCGACGATGTCCGCCATCGGCAACTCGTCATAATCGCGGTGAGCATAGTACAGATCGATATAATCGGTCCGCAGCCGCTCGAGCGAAGCGTCGAGCGATTGGAGCACCCGCGCCGGCTCATAAAGCTCTTTGCCGCCGAGCATCCCGGTCTTGGTGTGGATGCGCATCTCGCCGCGCACGCCGCGGCTTTCGAGCCATTCGCCGAGCACCGCCTCGCTTTCGCCGCCCTTGTGGCCGGGCACCCACGCCGAGTAAACGTCGGCGGTATCGACCATGCGGCCCCCTGCGGCATAAAACGCATCGAGCACCGCGAAGCTGGCGTCCTTGTCCGCGGTCCAGCCGAATACGTTGCCGCCGAGCACGAGTGGAATGCCCGCAATAGCGGTGTTGGCCGAGGTCATGCCCATTTCTCCTTGAGTGCAAACATAGCCAGCGCCGCCTGGGCCGCCTCGCCGCCCTTGTCCTTCTGCGCGGGGTCGGCGCGGACTAGCGCTTGCGTTTCGTTCTCGACCGTCAGGATGCCGTTGCCGATCACGACCCCGTCCATCGTCAGCGCCATGATCCCGCGCGCGCTTTCCCCCGCGACGATCTCAAAATGATAGGTCTCGCCGCGGATCACGACGCCGATCGCGACATAGCCGTCGTAGATGCCCGACTGGTCGGCGAGCGCGATCGCCCCGGGAATTTCGAGCGCGCCGGGAACGGTCGCCACTTCGACTTCGTGCCCCGCGCCGCGCAGCGTCGCCCCCGCTCCTGCGACGAGCATGTCGTTGAGATGGTCGTAAAACCGCGCTTCAACGATCAGGAACTTGGCCACCTGCTTACTCCGCCGGGATCGGTCGCTCGCCCACGATATCGAGCCCGTAGCCTTCGATGGCAACCACGTTGCGGTGCGCGTTGGACAGCAGGATCATGTCGTGGACGCCGAGATCGGCGAGTATTTGCGCGCCGATGCCGTAAGCGCGCAGATCGCTGTCGGTCGCGCCGCCGTCGCCGCCGCCGCCTTCGCGTGGGACCACCAGCAGCACGATCACCCCGCTGCCCTCGCGCCCGATCTCGGCCATCGCGCGTTGGAGCGTGCGCTTGCGCGGGCCGGGCTGGCCGAGCATGTCGTCGAGCAGCGAGATGGTGTGGACCCGCGTCAGCGTTGGTTGGCCTTCGGTGACGTGGCCCTTGAGCAGCGCGAAACTGGTGCTGTCGTCGACCTTGTTGCGGTAGGTGATCAGCTTCCAGTCGCCGCCGTAATCCGAATGGAAGGGCGCTTCGGCGGTGCGCTCGACCAAGTGGTCGTGCTTGCGGCGATAGGCGATCAGGTCGCGGATCGTCCCAATCTTGAGCTTGTGACGGCGCGCGAACGGGAACAGGTCGTCGAGCCGGGCCATCGTCCCGTCCTCGTTCATGATCTCGCAGATCACGCCCGAAGGGTTGAGCCCGGCCAGCCGCGAAATATCGACCGACGCTTCGGTGTGCCCGGCGCGAACCAACACCCCGCCGTCGCGCGCAATGAGTGGGAACACATGTCCCGGCGTCACGAGATCGTCGCGGCCTTTGCCCGCGTCGATAGCGACCGAGACGGTGCGCGCGCGGTCGCTCGCCGAGATGCCGGTGGTGACGCCCTCACGCGCCTCGATCGAGACGGTGAACGCGGTCTCGTGCCGGGTGCAGTTGTCGCGGCTCATCAGCTCGAGCCCGAGCGCTTCGATCCGCTGGCGCGGCAGTGCGAGGCAGACCAGGCCGCGGCCGTGCATCGCCATGAAGTTGATCGCCGCCGGGGTCGCCATCTGCCCGGGTATAATCAGATCGCCCTCGTTCTCGCGGTCCTCGTCGTCGACGAGAATGTACATCCGCCCGTTGCGCGCTTCCTCAATAATCTCCTCGATCGGGACGAGGACCGGTTCTTCATCGTTGTCCGAGAGGAAGCGTTCGAGCTTGCGCATAGTCTCCGCGGTCGGGTTCCAGCCCGGCTCGGTGCACTCGCGCAAAGTGTTGGCGTGGAGCCCGGCGGCACGCGCAAGGCCGGCTCGCGACATCCCCCCTGCAGTGACGAGGAGGTGGACACGTTCGATTAGGTCGATAGACATGCGACTCGGGTTATCACACTACAATGTGATTTTCCAACCAGACAATCACATTGTAGGTACTAGTCACCTTTGAACTCGGGTTTGCGTTTCTCGAGAAAGGCGTTGACCGCCTCGGCGTTGTCTTTGGTCGCGTGCGCAACCGCTTGCATTGCCGCCGACATTTCGAGCACACTGGCCAGGTCCATCCGCTGCGCATCCCACAACAGCCGCTTGGCCATTCGCACCGCGAACGGGGGGTTGGCC
>JBBRER010000057.1:0-13975 GCA_038202745.1 Sphingomonadales bacterium | reverse complement strand
CCCAAGGCGGATCACTTCATGCCCACCGGAGCAAAGCTCGGGCTGTCGGTGCCGCTGATCACTCCGAGCGCGCCCGAATCGGTTCGCGGCGACGAACTGCCGGGGCAGAGCGAGGGCCGCAAGCCGACCGGGCGGATGCTGATTTACTGGGGCTGCGGCGAGCACGCGCCCGCCGGGCAGCCGATCGTGATCGATTTCGCCAAGCTTGCGGCAGGACAAATTCCCGCGGGAATATGGAGCACGTCGGTGGTCCGCGACCTCGGGCCGACCACGGCGAACAGCCGCACAATCGGCTTATGGCCCGCGGGCGACAACAAGTCGCTCAAGGCCGACAGCTCGCTGATCGGCGCGCACCGCGTCGCGGGCAACTACTCACCCGAAATCGCGTTCGCCCTGGCCAAGGACTTCATGGGCGCGCTCCATTCCAGCTCGAGCGCAATGCCGAGTGGGGCCTCGCTCCTGAGCTGGAACGCCGTGCCCGACGCGACCGGTTATTTCGCCACGCTGTTCGGCGGCAACGCCGGGCCGGGCGGGGGCGGTGACATCGTGATGTGGTCGAGCGCGGCGAGCCGTCAATTCGGCGGCGGGTTCGCCGATTACCTTTCGCCCGCGCAAGTCGCCGGGTTGGTCCGCGATCGTTCGGTCATGGCGCCCGCGACCACGAGCTGCGCGATCCCTGCCGAGGTGATCCGCGACGCCGGGCAGTTCCGCATCGGCTCGCTCAGCGCCTATGGCCCGGAAGAGGACTTCGCGTATCCCGCGCACCCCGCCGCGCCCCGATGGACCGCGCGAATTCGCCATCGCGCGATGACGAGTTTCGTCCAGATGCCGGGGATGGGGGCGGCACAGGACAACGGTTCCGATCAGGGTAAATGCAAATCTAGCAAGGGTTTGGGCGGGATTTTTGGCAAAGTGCTGAAGCCGGGCTGCTGAGCACAGCATGCTCGCGATCGTCTGGCATAGCCGCACCGGCGCTGCGCGCGCGCTGGCGCATGCGGCTGCCGACGGGGCGGGTGGCGATGCGCGGCTCATCGCCGCCGATAAGGCCGCCCCCGATGATCTGCTCCGGGCAGCGGGATATCTTTTCGTCTGCCCCGAAAACCTTGCCGCGATGAGCGGCGCGATGAAGGAGTTCTTCGACCGCTGCTACTACCCCGTCCTCGGCCGGATCGAAGGTCGCCCCTATGGCACCGTGATCGCGGCAGGTTCGGACGGGCAGGGCGCACAGGCTCAACTCGACCGGATCGTCACCGGCTGGCGCTTGCGCCGCGTGGTCGCGCCGCTGATCGTCAATCTCGCCGCGCAGACCGCGGAAGCGATCCTCGCCGCCAAGACGGTCCCTGCCGCGGCGCTGGGAAGTGCTCGCGAGATCGGAGCCGCGATGGCGGAAGGCTTGCGGCTCGGGGTGTTCTGAGCGGCGCGACAAAATGTTCCAAAACCGAACAAACTCACGCCTTGGGGACTCGACTGCTCCCGCCGCTCCCCTAAAGTCGGCGGGGCTGTGGGTTTTGTGGGGTCGATGAGCCATTCGGTAGCGGACGTTGGGACATCAGCGGCACAGCCGGTGATGTCGCTCGTCTTCGCCACCGGCGCGCGCCCATCGCTCGCGGCGCTCGAAGAGGCCGGGCGCCGGGATGGCGGCGGACTCGGCTTTGGCGTTTCACATCGCGCGGACGGCGGCGGATGGGCCGAGCTGCTGACGCAAGGACTGACGTTCGATTGCCGCGGTCTCGCGCTCGCCGCGGCGCAGCCGCCACCCCCGCGCGACGCGCGTGTCGGGCTCGCCCGGTGCCCCGATGGAGAGGCGATCACGCTCGAGCCCGGACCGCACCTTGCCCAAGGGCGGCTGATGCTGCCCGTGCTGCGCGGGCTGGCCGGGGTGACAGCGCGGCTGGCGGCATTGCCCGGCATGCGCGCGGTGGTGTGGGAGCCAGCAGGGTGTTGGGTCGAACCCGGCTTCTTCATCCGCGCGGTGGACGCTTGGCTGAATGGCGGCGCGTTTCCGGCGCTGGCGCTGACGATGCTGCGCCGCGAATCCGACGGCGCCTTCGCCAGCCGCGGGCTCGACGTGCTCAACGGGCAGGAACTCCGGCTCGAGCCGGTTGCGGACCAGACGCCCGAAGCCGCCGGCGGGCTCGCCGCGCGCGTCCTCGACTTGCTCGTGACCCAAGGCCAGATTGTCGAGCCGGTCGATCTGCTGCTGCCCGACGGACGCCGCTTGCGCGGGACCCCGGTCGATGGCGGCCGGATTGTCAGCGCGACGCCTCACGAAGATGCCTGAGGAGAGCTCGCCCCGCGCGCGCATCGCTTCCGCGCGGTCAATCTACCCGGCGCGCCCGGCTACGATCCTGGCCTTCAGCGTCACCACCTGCTTCCGCGCCAACTGCTCTCGCACCGCTGCTTTCGCCCGATGCTCGCCGCGATCGGGCGCGAGCGCCTTCATTTCGAGGACTTCCGCGCCAACGGGCTGCTGCTCCCGGCCTGCGACCGCGCTGCGATAGTTCTGGGACTTCCGCTCCACCGCGGGCCGCACCGCGCTTACAACGCGCTGGTCAGCGAGCGCGTCGGGCAGATCGAGAGCGACTGGGCGGCGCGGCGGGGCCACGCGCCCGATGCGGCCTTGCGCGACGCGCTGGCGCGGCTCGAACTCCTGCAACGCGCGCTGCGCCGGCGCTTGCTCGATCAGCGTCGGCGAGTAACGCTCAACCGGCGCGACCCGTCGCGGATCGCCGCTGACTTCGCCGAGATCGACAAGATGGCCGCGCAGCTGTGGGGCGCGACCACGACGGGTTAGGCGAGCGCCAACCGGGCTTTGGCGGCAAGTTCGGCGCGTGCAGCGTCGTATTCGACCTCGAGCCGATCGACCCGCGCGGCGACACTTTCGACCGCGCGCACCGCGCCGATCCCCTGGCCCGATCCCCAAATGTCCTTCCACGCCTTGGCTTTGGTGTTGCCGCCAGAAGCGAAGTTCATCGCGCTCGGGTCGCTCACCGGGAGATTGGCCGGATCGAGCCCGGCGTTGACGATCGACGAGCGCAGATAGTTGCCGTGCACACCGGTGAACAGGTTGGTATAGACGATGTCGTCGGCGCGGCTTTCGACGATGCCCTGCTTGTAACCTTCGGCCGCGTTGGCTTCCTCGGTCGCGATCCACGGCGTACCGATGTAGGCGAAGTCGGCGCCCATCGCTTGTGCGGCGAGCACCCCGCGCCCGTTCGCGATCGAGCCCGATAGCGCGACCAGACCGCCGAACCATTCGCGGATTTCCTGCATCAACGCGAACGGCGACAGCGACCCGGCATGGCCTCCTGCCCCCGCGGCGACCGGGATCAGCCCATCGGCGCCCTTTTCGATCGCTTTCCTCGCGAAGCGGTCGTTGATCACGTCATGGAGCACGATCCCGCCCCAACTATGGACCGCCTGGTTGAGATCCTCGCGCGCACCCAGCGAAGTAATCGTCATCGGCACTTGCCACTTGGCGCAAACCGCCAAATCCTCATCGAGCCGGTTGTTCGATTTGTGGACGATCTGGTTGACCGCGAACGGCGCTGCGGGCCGCTCGGGATGGTCGCGGTTGTGCGCGGCGAGTTCCTCGGTGATGCGGTGAAGCCATTCGTCGAGCACGCCCGAAGGCCGCGCGTTGAGCGAGGGGAAAGCGCCGACGATCCCCGCCTTGCACTGCGCGATCACCAGCTCGGGCCCCGAGACGATGAACAGCGGTGAACCGATCACGGGCAGGCGCAGGCGATCGAAAGGAGCGGGCAGCGGCATCGGAACTCCGGGGTTAAGCGATCGATTAAGGCGCTGCTTATTCGGGCGTGACAGCCAAGTCGAGCGCCGGATTCGATAGGCAGGGTATCGCGGGTTGCCCGCTTGGTCAGGTGCGGTAGAACCGTGCTATGGACGCTCGTGTTATCGCCGTCGCTTGCTCGGCCGAGCACAACCTCTCCAAAGCGCCGCGTGATGCGATCATGCTCATCGCCGACGCAGGGGTGGCGGGCGATGCGCACGCCGGCGCGACGGTCCAGCACGTTTCGCGAATGAAGAAGACGCCCGCCGCGCCGAATTTGCGTCAAGTCCATCTGATCCACGCCGAACTGTTCGACGAGCTTGCAGGCAAGGGTTTTACGGTCGGCCCCGGCGAGATGGGCGAGAACCTCACCACGCGCGGGATCGATCTGCTCGGCCTCGCGACCGGGGCGGTGCTGCGCGTCGGCGGGGCCACGCTCGAGGTGACGGGTTTGCGCAATCCTTGCCGCCAGCTCGACGGACTCGCGCCGGGGCTGATGGCGGCGACGCTCGACAAGGCGCCCGGCGGCGGGCTGATCCGCAAGGCAGGGGTGATGGCGGTGGTGCTGACGGGGGGCGAGGTGCGCGCGGGCGATGCCATCGAAGTTGCCCGTGTTCCCGCAGGGGCACCGCCGCTCGAGCCGGTCTAGCACCCGTCGCGCAACGGTCGTTGCGCAATGCGCAATGGCGGGTGCCCTTCAGCTCGGCTAAGCCGCAGCTTCAGGAGGGCTCATGGATGCTTTGTTGCTGGCCCGCGCGCAATTCGCGTTCTCGGTCAGCTTCCATTTCCTGTTTCCGGCGTTCACGATCGGGCTGGCGAGTTATCTCGCTGTGCTCGAGGGGCTGTGGCTGGGAACCGGCAAAGACGTTTACGCCGATCTCTACCGCTACTGGCTGCGCATCTTCGCGATTGTGTTCGCGATGGGCGTCGTCTCGGGCCTCGTCATGTCCTACGAATTCGGGACCAACTGGGCGGTGTTTTCGGACAAGGCGGGCCCGGTGATCGGGCCGCTGATGGCTTACGAAGTGCTGACTGCGTTCTTTCTCGAAGCCGGGTTTCTGGGCGTGATGCTGTTCGGCATGGGCCGCGTCGGCAAGGGGCTACACTTCTTCGCGACGCTGATGGTCGCTGCCGGAACGCTGCTTTCGGCGTTCTGGATTATCTCGGCGAACAGCTGGATGCACACGCCTGTGGGCTACGAAATCGCCGCCAACGGCCAGTTCGTGCCCGGTCCGAGCTGGTGGGTGATCGTCTTCAACCCGAGCTTCCCCTACCGCCTCGTCCACACCGTGCTGGCGGCGTTCCTCACCACCGCGTTCGCGGTGTGCGGGGTTGGGGCGTGGCACTTGCTCCGCGATGCCAAGAATGCGCGCGCGCGGACGATGTTCTCGATGGCGATGTGGATGGCGACGCTGGTCGCGCCGCTGCAACTTTTCGCGGGCGACCAGCACGGCCTCAACACGCTCGCGCACCAGCCCGCCAAGATCGCGGCGATGGAGGGCGACTACCGGAGTTACCAACACGGCGCGCCGCTGGTTGTTTTCGGCATCCCCAACGACCGCGAGCAACGGATGGAGCACGCGCTCGAGATTCCCAAGCTGTCCTCGCTGATCCTAAAGCATGACGCGAACGCGCCGCTCGCCGGGCTCGACAGAATCGCGCCGCGCGACCGGCCGCCCGTCGCGCCGGTGTTCTTCGCGTTCCGGATCATGGTCGGGCTGGGCTTCGCAATGATCGGGCTCGGGCTGTGGTCGCTCGCCGCCCGGGCGAGAGGCAAGCTTTACGCGTGGCGCTGGCTGCACCGCGCAGGTGTCGCGATGACGCCTGCGGGATTTATCGCGGTGCTCGCCGGGTGGACCGTGACCGAAGTCGGGCGGCAGCCGTTTACGATCCAGGGATTGCTGCGCACCGCAGACAGCGTCTCGCCGCTCGATGCGCCCGCGGTTGCGACGTCGCTCATCGCGTTCATCGTGACCTATTTCGCGGTGTTCGGGGCGGGTGTGTGGTATCTTTCGGTGCTGCTCCGCCAGGCGCCGCAAGCGGGCCAGCACGGACTCGACGCGGCGCCGACGCACGCCGCCGGGGTAACTCCCGCCGCAGCGCTCCACGGAGGCGCATCATGAGCTTCGATCTTGCCACGATCTGGGCCGGGATCATCGCGTTTGCGGTGATGGCCTATGTCGTGATGGACGGGTTCGACCTTGGCATCGGCATCCTCTTCCCGCTGCTCAAGCCGGGAAGCGAGCGCGATCTTGCCATCGCCAGCATAGCGCCGGTGTGGGACGGCAACGAAACCTGGCTGGTGCTCGGCGGCGGCGGGTTGCTGGCGGCGTTTCCGCTGGCTTACGCAATCGTTCTCCCCGCGCTTTACGCCCCGCTGATCGCGATGTTGCTGGGGCTGGTGCTGCGCGGCGTGGCGTTCGAATTCCGCTTCCGCGACCCGCGCCACCGCGCGGTGTGGGACATCGGCTTCACGGTCGGTTCGGCGGTGGCGACGCTGGCGCAAGGGATCGCGCTGGGCGCACTGCTCCAAGGCGTGACGATCAGGGGTCGGGGCTATGGCGGCGGATGGTGGGAATGGCTGTCGTGGTTCAGTCTACTGACCGGCGCCTCGCTGCTGATCGCCTACGCGTTGCTCGGCGCCGGGTGGCTGAACTGGCGCAGCGAAGGCGCGCTTGCTGCCAAGGCGCGCGAAGTCGCCCGCCCGCTCGGTTTCGCTCTCGCGGCGGCGATCGTCGCGGTCAGCCTCGGCACGCTGACGCTTGAGGGGCAATATTACCAGCGCTGGATCCATTTCCCGGGCATCCTCGCCACCGCGCCGGTGCCGCTCCTCACCGGCGGCGCCTTCGTGATGCTCGCCCGGAGCCTGGCGATGAAGCGCGAGCTGGCGCCGTTCGTGTGGACGCTGGCGATATTCGCGCTGTGCTTTGCCGGGCTGGCGGTGTCGATCTGGCCGGACGTGATCCCCGCGCGCCTCTCGATCTGGCAGGCCGCAGCGCCGCCGCGCAGCTTGCGGTTCATGCTGGTGGGCGCGGCGGTCGCGGTCCCGGCGATCCTCGGCTACACGTTCTGGGCTTACTGGGTGTTCCGCGGCAAAGTCACCGAAGCGCACTATCACGGGTGACGCGCCGGCTCGCCTGGTTCGCCGCGCTGTGGCTGGCAGGCGTGCTTGCGCTCGCGGCGATCGCTTGGCCGTTGCGCGCGCTGCTAAAGGGCTAGGCCCTCGATCCGGTAGAGAGAGGCAGCGGTGCCCGCGTAAAGTGCGCGTTTCTCGTCGTCAGACGCGTTCGCGGTGATCCGCTTGAACGCGTTCCACAGCACCGCATAGCTCGCGCCCCACTTGTCGACCGGGTAGTTGCTTTCGAACATCGCGCGCGATGCGCCGAACGTTTCGATGCAAGTCTCGATATACGGCCGCCACATCGCCGCCAGCGCCTCGGACGAGACGCCGCTTTCGGGTCCGTGATCGGGCAACCCCGCGAACGCCATGGCCAGCCCGCCGAGTTTGACCGAAACGTTCTCGCATGCCGCCAGCTCGCGGATCCCTTCGCGCCAGACGCCGAAGCGCGCGTCGAGCGTTCCGCCATAGCTGGCGATATTGAGCGGGGTGCCGCAGTGATCGAGGACGATCGGCGTATCCGAAAACGCGCGGGCGAGGTCGATCACATCGGCCAGTTGCGGCTCGAGCAGCCAGGCATCGAAGCTGAGCCCGCGCTTGCCTAGTTCGGCAAAGCCTTCGCGGAACGTGGCGTCGCGGTAGAGTCCCTCGGGCGCGTGGAACGGCGCGCCGAGCACTTCGGGATCGGCGTCCCACGCGGCGGAATGGCGGACTCCGCGAAAGCGATCGGGCGCGGCGGCGTGGAGCGCGTCGAGCACGCGTCCGGCCTCGCTCCCCAGCATGAGGTCGGCATGCCCGACGATCCCCGCGCACAGCCGCAACGGGCCGTAAAGCCCCGACGCCGATTGCGCGGCGACCCCGTTGACGAACTCGACCTCGCCAACGACCTTGAGCGCGTCGTCGGCATCCGCGCGATAAAACGCGCCGCATTCCATGAACACCGTGGCGACGACATTGTGGCCCGAGGTCAGGTCCGCGTGAAGCGCATCGAAGGTGTAGTACGGGCTGCGCGCAATCGATTCGAGGAAGCCGTGGCGCGGCTCGGGAAACGCGCCGAGCACGGGGCGCAGGTCCCACAAATGGTGATGCGGATCGACGATCGGCAGGTCGGGCTCGAGAATTTCTTCGGTCACTGGCCTCTCCCGGGTTGCCGGGCAGCTTATGCCGCGCCCGGCGCAGCGCAAGCCCCGTTCGCCGCGCTGAGCACGGCGCGCACGCTCGCGGTCGCGATGTCCTCGTCGATCCCCACGCCCCACACCGTCGACCCGTCGGCAGCGAGGCATTCGACATAAGCCGCGGCGCGCGCGTCCGATCCGGCACCCATGGCGTGCTCGCTGTAATCGCGCACTTCGAGCGCGACCCCAAAGCAGTTAGCGATCGTCGCGACGACCGAGCTGATCAGCCCGTTGCCGCGCCCCGAGACGCTTTGCGCGCGGCCATCGACGCCGATTTTGCCCGCGAACACCCGCGTCCCATCGCCCGCGCGCGTCTCAGCATAGTCGAGCAACTGGAAGTGCTGTGGCCCGCTCAACCGATAGACGCGCTGGAACACCTCCCAGATGTCGTCTGCGTAAAGCTCGCCGCCTTTGGTGTCGGCGATCTCCTGAACGTAGCGCGAGAAGTGCGCCTGCATCGCTTTGGGCAGCTTGAGCCCCTGGTCCTGCTCGAGCACCCAGGCGAACCCGCCTTTCCCCGATTGCGAATTGACCCGGATCACCGCTTCGTAACTGCGCCCGAGGTCAACCGGATCAATCGGCAGATAAGGCATTTCCCAATGCTCGTCGTTCTGGCGTTCGCGCGCGGCGAAGCCCTTCTTGATCGCGTCCTGATGGCTCCCCGAAAACGACGTGTACACGAGTTCGCCGACGTAAGGATGGCGCGGGTGGATCGGGAGCTGGTTGCAATACTCGACCGTCCCGGCGATTCCGTCGATGTCCGAGAAATCGAGCCCCGGATCGACGCCCTGAGTGTAGAGATTGAGCGCCATCGTCACCAGATCGCAGTTGCCGGTGCGCTCGCCGTTGCCGAACAGACAGCCCTCGACCCGGTCGGCGCCCGCCATCAACCCAAGCTCCGCCGCGGCGATCCCGGTGCCGCGGTCGTTGTGGGTGTGAAGCGAGATCACCACGGCCTCGCGGTTCGGGATCGTGCGCTCGAACAGTTCGATCTGGTCGGCATAGACGTTGGGCGTCGCGCATTCGACGGTGGCCGGGAGGTTGAAGATGATCGGCCGCTCGGCGGTGGGCCGCAACACCTCCATCACCGCCGCGCAGACTTCGACCGAGAATTCGACTTCGGCGGTCGAAAACGTCTCGGGCGAGTATTCGAAGCGCCAATCGGTCGCCGGGTAGCGCGCCGCCTGGTCGCGCAGCACTTTGGCGCCCTCGACCGCGATGGCTTTGATCTCGTCGCGGTTCATCCCGAATACGATCCGCCGCCATGCCGGAGAGACCGCGTTATAGAGATGGACGATCGCGGTGCGCGCGCCTTCGAGGCTGGCGAAGCTCGTCTCGATCAGGTCGCGGCGCGACTGGGTGAGGACCTGGACGGTGACGTCCTCGGGCACGCGATCCGAGCGCACCAGCGCGGAAATGAAATCGAAATCGGTTGCGCCCGAGGCGGGGAAGCCGACTTCGATCTCCTTGATGCCGACTTTGAGCAGCAGGTCGAAGAACCGCAGCTTCTTTTCCGCGCCCATCGGATCGATCAGCGCCTGGTTGCCGTCGCGCAGATCGGTGGAAAGCCAGCGCGGAGGGTGCTTGATCGTGCGCGAGGGCCACTGCCGGTCGGGCAGATCGATAGGCGGGAAGGGGCGGTACTTCGCCCCGGGGTCGCTGAGCATGGTCATGGCGCGCTTTCGGGTTAGGTCTGGGTGACGAGCGGGCAGTTCCCTTGGGCACCGCGCCGCGCCTAAGCGCGCGGCATCACGCCCAAGGGCGGATAAGTCGCAAATCCAGGCAGTACCGAAGCATCATGCCCCAGCCTATTTCTCGCCGGGGCAGCTTTGTAAAGCGCGTTTGCGAAACAATTCGCGCGAGCCTCACCCGAACGCGCAATTTTCGCAATGGCGCCAACCATCGTCTGGTGCCAAAGCGCGACCATGACGAACAACAGCGATGAGGTGCAGGCGCTCAGCGCGACGCTCGGGCTGCGCCGGGTGGTCGAACTCGATCCGGCGGGGCGCGCGGTGATCGAGTACGAAGCGGGCTCACACATGTGCCATTCCGGCGGAGTGGTGCAAGGCGGTTTCGTCAGCGGGTGGATCGACGCCGCGATGGCGCACGCCGCGATCGCGATGGCGGGCGCGGAGATCGTGCCGATGACGCTCGAGCTCAAGGTCAGCTTCTTCGCGCCCGCGCGGCCCGGACTCGTGATCGCCACGGCGTGGGTCGAGCGGCGCGGGCGGACTACATGCTTCTTCGAAGGCAGCCTGAGCGACGCGAGCGGCAAAGTGCTCGCCAAAGCGAGCTCCACCCTGATGCTCGCCGACCGGGCGCGGGTCCAGGGAGCCGCGGCCGTTGCGCGCGCCTAAAGCGATTCGTTAGCGTTTTCCGGTTATTGCCCGCGGCGATCGAGCCTCAACAAAACCGGATCCCGCGTGACTCAGGACAGTTTCGAAAAAGCCTGCGACCGCCTGTCGCAAATCGTCGATGCGACGCAGTTCGAACGGCTGCGCTGGGCGCGGCGCGAGGGGCCGATGCTCACGCGCTTGACCGAGCTGACGCAAGCCGCTGTCGCGCAGCGCCCCGATTTCGAACTGACCGACGAGGGGTCGCGTAACGATACCCGGCGCTACGTGGTCAAGATACACGGCACTCGCGTGATCGCGCTGAAGCTGACGCTCGCGGTGCCGCGCGTCACGGTCGAGGCCGAGCCGATCGAACGGAGCCGTTATCACCTAGCACCGGGAGAGCCTGTCACCGCCGACTACGACGCGGTCGACGAAGCCTGGATCGCCGGAGCGTTCGACACACTGTTCGCGCGCGTCCAAGTCGCGGCCGCCTGAACCTCAGTTCTTCGCCTGATCGACCAGCTTGTTCTTGCCGATCCAAGGCATCATTGCGCGCAGCTTAGCGCCGGTTTCCTCAATCGGATGCGCCGCGGCGGCCTTGCGCGCGGCCTTGAGTTCGGGCTGGCCGGCGCGGTTGTCGAGCACGAAATTTTTGACGAAGCGGCCCGACTGGATGTCGGCCAGCACGCGCTTCATCTCGGCCTTGGTCTCGGCGGTGATGATCCGCGGGCCGGTGGTGATGTCGCCGTATTCGGCGGTGTTGCTGATCGAGTAACGCATGTTGGCGATGCCGCCTTCGTACAGCAGGTCGACGATCAGCTTGGTCTCGTGGAGGCATTCGAAATAGGCCATCTCGGGGGCGTAGCCGGCTTCGACCAGCGTCTCGAACCCGGCCTGGATCAGGTGGGTTATCCCCCCGCACAACACCGCCTGCTCGCCGAACAGGTCGGTTTCGCATTCCTCGCGGACGTTGGTTTCGATGATCCCCGAACGTCCGCCGCCAAGCGCGCTGGCAAAAGCGAGCGCAAGGTCGTGGGCGTTGCCGCTGGCGTCCTGCGCCACCGCGATCAGGCACGGCACTCCGCCGCCGCGCACGTATTCGCTCCGGACGGTATGCCCCGGACCCTTGGGCGCGATCATGATCACATCGATGTCGCCGCGCGGCTCGATCAGCCCGAAGTGGATGTTGAGCCCGTGCGCGAACGCGAGCGCGGCGCCGGGCTTCATGTTGTCGCGGAGGTCCGCGTCCCAGATCGCCGCCTGGCCTTCGTCGGGAGCGAGCACCATGACGATATCCGCCCACTTGGCGGCTTCGGCATTGGACATGACCTTGAACCCGGCGGCTGCGGCCTTGCTGGCGCTGGCCGAACCCGGACGCAGCGCGACCGCGACGTTCTCGACCCCGCTATCACGCAAGTTCTGCGCGTGGGCATGACCTTGGCTGCCGTAGCCGAGCACCGCGATGTTCTTGCCCGCGATCAAGTTGAGATTGGCGTCGGCGTCGTAATGGACTTTCATTTCTTTCGCTCTTTCTCGTCGTATTCCTCGGAGATGCGGGGCGCATCGGGCCGCTGCTGGTCCAGCGAGGTGCGGTAAGCGATACAGCCGCGCATGAATTGCGGCCACTCGGGTACTTCTATTGCTGGGTCAATTATTTCGGGCAACTGGTTCCAAAGCCGCGGGTGATGCCAGCACAGTCCGTGGCGGGTGCTGTCACGGTGGTCGCGGATGCCAGCGCGCAGGCGTTTGACCTCGGCGAGCAGCGCGGCGCGATCGAGTCCCTCGAGATCGGCGTCGGCATCCATATCAAACCCCATCCTTCCCCCGCATCATTCCTACCACTCCGGTCCGCCCGACTTCGACGAGCCCGAGCTCGCGCATGAGCGCAATGAAGCGGTCGAGCTTGTCGGGCGCGCCGGTAAGTTCGAACACGAAGCTCCCTGTAGTGGTATCCACCACCTGCGCACGGAACACGTCGGCCAGCCGCAGCGCTTCCACCCGCGCCTCGCCTTGCCCCGCAACTTTGACCAGCGCCAGTTCGCGCTCGACGTGCGGACCGAGTTCGGTCAGGTCGCTGACCTTGTGCACCGGGACCAGCCGCTCGAGCTGCGCGCGGATCTGGTCGATGACCGCGGGCGGGCCGTGGGTGACGATGGTGATCCGGCTGACTTGGTGATTTTCGCTGATGTCGGCCACGGTCAGGCTGTCGATGTTATAGCCGCGCGCGGTGAACAGCCCCGCGATCTTGGCGAGGATGCCCGCTTCGTTATCGACCGTGACGGTAAGGACGTGGCGTTCGGATTCGCGTTGCTTGATTTTCATCACACCAGCGCCTTGGCTTCGTCGTCGAGCGTTCCCGCGACCGCGTCGCCATACAGCAGCATCTCGGTATGCGCGGCGCCGCTCGGAATCATCGGGAAGCAGTTGGCGTCCTGCGCCACGCGGCAATCGACCATCACCGGGCCCTCGTGATCGAGCATCGCCTGGATTCCCGCATCGAGATCGCTGTCCGCCTCGATTTGGATGCCCTTCCAGCCGTAAGCCTCGGCGAGCTTCACAAAGTCCGGCAGGCTGTCCGAATACGAGTTCGAATAGCGGCTCTCGTAAGTCAGCTCCTGCCACTGGCGGACCATCCCCATGTACTCGTTGTTGAGGATGAACACCTTGACCGGCAGCCGGTACTGGCTGGCGGTGGCGAGCTCCTGGATGTTCATCTGGATCGAGGCTTCACCCGCGATGTCGATCACCAGCGCATCGGGATTGCCGAGCTGCGCGCCGATCGCCGCGGGCAGGCCGTAACCCATCGTTCCGAGCCCGCCCGACGTCAGCCACTTGTTCGGCGCGAAGAAAGGGAAATGTTGCGCCGCCCACATCTGGTGCTGACCGACTTCCGTGGAAACGATCGGATCGCGGTGACGCGTTAGCGCGTAAAGCCGCTCAACCGCCAGTTGCGGCATGATCGCGGCGTCGTTCCTCGGATAGGCGAGGCTGTGCCGCGCGCGCCAGCCCGCGATCCGCGCCTGCCATTCGGACAGGTCCTGCGCTTTGCGGGTCCCCCAAGCCTCGATCAGTTGCGCCAGAACCGCGGCGCAATCGCCGACGATCGGCAGGTCGACGGGCACGGTCTTGTTGATCGACGAGCGGTCGATATCGATGTGAATTTTGGCCGACTTGGGCGAAAACGCGTCGAGCCGCCCGGTCACGCGGTCATCGAAGCGCGCGCCGACGCAGACCATCACGTCGCAGCGGTTCATCGCCATGTTGGCTTCGTAGGTGCCGTGCATCCCGAGCATCCCGAGCCAGTCCGGGTGATCGGCTGGAAACGCGCCGAGCCCCATCAGCGTCGAAGTCACCGGCGCGCCGGTCAGCCGCTGGAGCGCGCGCAGCAGCTCGCTCGCGCGCGGACCGGAGTTGATCACGCCGCCGCCGGTGTAGAGCACGGGCGCCTTGGCGTTGGCGATCAGCTCGATCGCGCGCGCGAGCTCGCGTTGGCCCGCCTCACGCGGCGGGGTGTAGCGATTGCGCCGTGGCGGGGGGGTATCGGTCCACGGCGCAA
>JBBRER010000056.1:0-14277 GCA_038202745.1 Sphingomonadales bacterium | reverse complement strand
TTCTTGCCCGGCTCGGCCTTGTTGGGATTGTTGGTCGCGGTGCGTTCCTGGATCCCGGCCTTGTCGAGCATCCGCGCAACGCGGTCGCTCGGCTGCGCGCCGACCCCGAGCCAGTAGCGGACGCGGTCCTCGATGAGCTTGACGCGGGCCTCGTCGTCCTTGGCGAGCAGCGGATTGTACGTCCCGATCTGCTCGAGATACTTGCCGTCGCGCGGGGCGCGGCTGTTGGCGACGACGACCTTGTAGTATGGCCGCTTCTTCGAGCCGCCACGCGACAAACGGAGGGAAATAGACATTGGTTGTTACCTTTCAATCAAAGACTTGAAGTTTATTTTTTGAGTAAATTCGAAAGATCGGGAGCGCCCCCGCCGAGCCCGGGCAAGCCGCCCGCACCGCCCATTCCGCCGCCGCTCATACCGGGAAATCCCCCGCCCTTCCCGAACAGCGCGGCAAGGCCTTTCATCCCGCCCATTTTCTTGATCTGCTTCATCGCGCGCTCCATTTCCTGGTGCATCTTGAGCAGCTTGTTGACGTCCTGAACTTGCGTACCCGAGCCCTTCGCAACGCGGATCTTGCGCTTGGCGTTGAGCAGATCGGGGCGGCCACGCTCCTTGGGAGTCATCGATCCGATGATCGCGTCCATCCGCAGCAGCACGCGGTCGTCCATCCCCGAGGCCTGCATCGCCGCCTTGGCCTTCTTCATCCCCGGCAGCATCCCGGCAAGCGCGCCGAGCCCGCCCATCTTCTGCATCTGACCGAGCTGTGCGCGCAGGTCGTTCATGTCGAACTGACCCTTGGACATGCGCTCGGCCATGCGCTCGGCATCCGCCTGGTCGATCGCCGCGGCGGCCTTCTCGACGATCGAGACGACATCGCCCATTCCCAGGATGCGTCCAGCGACGCGCCCCGGTTTGAACGCCTCGAGCCCGTCGAGCTTCTCGCCCGTGCCCGCGAACTTGATCGGCTTGCCGGTGACCGCGCGCATCGACAGCGCCGCGCCGCCGCGCGCGTCGCCGTCCATCCGGGTCAGCACGATGCCGGTCAGATCGACCTCGCCGGCAAAGCTTTGCGCGACGTTGACCGCGTCCTGCCCGGTCAGCGCATCGACGACGAGCAGCGTCTCCTTCGGGCTGGTCAGCGCCGCAACCGCCTTCATCTCGCTCATTAGCGCGGGATCGACGTGGAGCCGTCCGGCGGTGTCGAGCAGCACCACGTCGGCGGCCTGGAGCCGCGCCGCGCTGAGTGCGCGCGCCGCGATGTCGAGCGGCATCTGCCCGGCGACGATCGGCAGCGTCGCCACCCCGACCTGCTCGCCCAGCACTTTCAATTGTTCCTGTGCGGCGGGGCGGTTGACGTCGAGCGACGCCATCAGCGCCTTCTTGCCGTATTGCTCCTTGATCAGCTTACCGAGCTTGGCCGTCGTCGTGGTTTTGCCCGAGCCCTGCAGGCCCACCATTAGGATCACCACCGGCGGCGCGGCATTCAGATCGAGCCCCACGGTCTCGTCTCCGCCGAGCATCTCGACCAGCGCGTCGTTGACGATTTTGGCGACCTGCTGGCCGGGGGTGATCGATTTGAGCACCGCGGCGCCGACTGCTTGCTCGGTCACCGAATCTATGAACCGGCGCACCACCGGGAGCGCGACATCGGCTTCGAGCAACGCGATCCGCACCTCGCGCATCGCCTCGCGAACGTCCTGCTCGCTAAGCGCGCCGCGCCCGCGCAAGCGGTCGAAGACGCTTCCCAGCCGGTCGCTCAGCGTGTCGAACATTCGTCCATTCACCTCGAAACGCGAAAAAAGCCGGTGGGCGAAACCTCGCCGACCAGCTTGCCGCACAGTTACTCTTTCATCGCCGGTTGGTGGAGCCTAGCGGGATCGAACCGCTGACCTCCTGCATGCCATGCAGGCGCTCTCCCAGCTGAGCTAAGGCCCCGTTTCCTTCCGGAGAAGACTTGGCCAACCGTCTGACCCAGCCCCGAAAGGCCGGATATCCCGCCTCGCGGCCGGACGCAGCCCTTTATGGGCGCGCCCGGCGCGAGGCAAGGGGCTAATTCTCGTCGACCGCCTTGTCCTCGACGCCCACGCCAAGGTCGTCGTCGCCGCCCAAATCGACATCGTTGTCGGGCGAATCGCCGTCCTCGTCGATGTCCAGGTCCTCTTCGGCCAGATCGCTGTCGGCCTCGGCCTCGGGCTTGGCTTTCTGCAGCTCCTCAAACGGGATCGGCTGCTTCGACTTGAGCACCTGCTCGGGTTGCCAGGCATAGCCGCATTCGATGCAGGCTACCGGATCGTCCTTGCCCAGGTCGTAAAACCGGGTGCCGCATTTCGGGCAGCCGTGCTTGGCGCCCCATTCAGCCTTGGCCATTGAAATTCCTCGTTGCCGCCCGCCGCTCGCGTGTCGTGCGGGCGAATGAATATCGCTAGTTTGATGGTGATGCGGCGCGGCTCTTGCAAGCACGCCGTCAACCGGGCGCGCGCCTTGCCATAGCGGGGGGGCGCTGTCAAAAGCCGCCGCGTGAACCCCGCCGACCTGTCCGCCCGCCCGCGTCGCTTCCTGCCGGGCGGCCCCTTGCGCGGACGCGTTCGCGTCCCCGGCGACAAATCGATCAGCCACCGCGCGCTGATGCTCGGCGCGCTCGCGGTGGGCGAGACACGCGTGAGCGGGCTGCTCGAGGGCGAGGACGTGCTCGCCACCGCCGCCGCGCTGCGTGCGATGGGCGCGGATATCGAGCGGCTCAGCGAGGGCGAATGGCGCATCCACGGCGTCGGCGTGGGCGGACTGCTCCAGCCTGCGCAAGCGCTGTACATGGGCAATTCGGGGACCTCGACGCGTCTACTGATGGGCCTCGTCGCGAGCCACGCGATCACCGCGACGTTCACCGGCGACGCCAGCCTCTCGCGCCGCCCGATGGGGCGCGTGATCGAGCCATTGTCGCGGATCGGCGCGGATATCGTCGCCAGCCCCGGCGCAACGCTGCCGCTGATGCTCCGCGGGGCGGCGCTGCCCGTCCCGATCGAGTACCGCCTGCCCGTCGCCTCGGCCCAAGTGAAAAGCGCGGTGCTGCTCGCCGGGCTCAACACGCCGGGCGTGACCACGGTGATCGAGCCGGTGCCCACGCGCGACCATACCGAACGGATGCTGCGCGGGTTCGAGGCAGAGTTGACGGTGGAAGATGTCGGTGGGGAGCGGATCATTCGCGTGCGCGGCGAGGCCGAGCTTGCACCGCAGATGATCCACGTCCCCGGCGATCCCAGTTCCGCCGCGTTCTTCATCGTCGCCGCGCTGATCGTTCCCGGCAGCGACCTGACCATCGAAAACGTCGGTCTCAACCCGACCCGCGCCGGGCTGATCGAAGTGCTGCGCGCGATGGGCGGAAGCATCGAGCAAGCGAATCCTCGCGAAGTCGGCGGCGAGCCGGTCGCCGACCTCGTCGTGCGCCATTCGACGCTCGCCGGCATCGACGTCGATCCCGCGCTCACGCCGAGCATGATCGACGAGTTTCCAACGCTGTTCGTCGCTGCCGCACTCGCCCACGGTCGCACTGTCACCCGCGGCCTCGACGAACTGCGCGTCAAGGAAAGCGACCGCCTCGCCGCGATGGCCGCCGCGCTCACCGCGGCGGGCGCGCGCGTCGAGGAAACCGCCGACGGGCTGATTATCGAAGGCACCGGCGGCGAACCGCTGCGCGGCAATGCCAATTCACGAACAAAAACCCACCTCGATCACCGTATCGCTATGGCGATGGCGGTCGCCGGCCTGGCCAGCTGGGACGGCATCGAGATCGACGACACCCGCCCCATCGCCACCAGCTTCCCGGCGTTCGAAGCATTGCTCGAACAGGCGCGGGCGTGATCATCGCGGTCGACGGACCCACGGCCTCGGGCAAAGGCACCATCGCCAAAGCGCTCGCCGCGCATTTTGGCTTGCCGCACCTCGACACCGGGCTGCTCTACCGCGCGGTTGGGCGGCAGTGCTTTCTCGACGGCGGCGATCCCGACGAGGGCGGCGACGCACTTGCGGCGACGAGCTTTTCCGATGCGCTGCTGGGCGATCCCGAGCTGCGCAACGAGGACACCGGCGGGCTCGCCAGCCGGGTCTCCGTCCACCCCGCGGTGCGCCGCGCGCTCTACGAGCGGCAACGCGCGTTCGCCACGCAAGCGGGCGGCGCGGTGCTCGACGGACGCGACATCGGCACGGTGATCGCGCCCGACGCCGGGGTGAAGCTTTACGTCACCGCCAGCGTCGAGGCGCGCGCGCGCCGCCGCTTTGCCGAGATGCAGACGCAGGGCCGCGGCGTGACGCTGGCGGAGATCGAAAACGATTTGCGCCGCCGTGACGCGCGCGACAGCGGGCGCGTAGCGGCACCGCTCCGCGCGGCCGACGATGCGGTCACCCTCGACACCTCTGACCTCACCAAAGACGCGGCTATCGCGGCGGCGATCGCGCTGGTCATCGCCGCCGCGGTTGATCAGCCGCCGCTGCGAACCTGAATATTGCCCGAAACGATCGTTTCGAGCGGTAGGTCGGTCAGCGTCGAGCCCAGGCACAGCGCCGGGCTGCCGGTGGTCGCAGGATCGCCGTCGAAGAAGTAGGCGCGGCTGATCCTGTCGCTATCCTTGCCCGGCTCGCCGTTGTCCTGGACCGAGAAATAGACCGCATCGACCAGCGTCGAATCGTTGGTCCGGCGCGTCGTGCCGCCGAAGATCGCGGTGTGATCGTCGAGCAACTTGCCGCACGTGACATCGACCTGGAGCTGATACGGGCCCTTGCCACTGTCGCCCGAGAACGCCTTGTTGATCAGCGTCGCACGGCCGCTGGCGGTGCCGTCGGCATTGATCCGCGCGCTGACCGAGAACGTCCGGCCCTGTTCGAGCGTGCCCTGGCCAGAAGCGCTACCGGTCGATTGGGCAAGCGCCGGTGCAGCAAGCACGGCGATCGCAAGAAAAGGCAGGTAAATCTTACGCATAGGTATTTCCTTCAAGTCTCCCGCGAACCATACGCACGGTAGCCCGAACCGTTCCCGCAGGCCGCAATCCGCTTGCGTTTTGCCCGCCCGTGGCCTAGGCGCGCGCCGTTCACCGAGCATCAAGCACGAGGAACCTCTGCATGGGCATCCGGCCCGGCGGAGACTGGCGGCCCTTTTGGCCCGCGCGCGGCAATCCTGCCGTGGGCGGAGAAAAGACCGGCGGAAAAACCGCCCGGCCGGAAACATCGACTGAGGAACCTAACCAGATGGCATCATCTGCCAACCCCACGCGCGACGATTTCGCCGCGCTGCTCGACGAAACGCTGGGCTCGGCCAGCGACGGCGGCTTCGAAGGCCGCGTCGTCAAAGGCACCATCACCGCGATCGAAAACGACAAGGCGGTGATCGACGTCGGCCTCAAGAGCGAAGGCCGCGTCCCGCTCAAGGAATTCGCGATGCCCGGCCAGCCGCACGGGCTTTCGGTCGGCGACGAGGTCGAGGTTTACGTCGACCGGGTCGAGAACTCCGAAGGCGAAGCGATGCTCAGCCGCGACCGCGCCCGCCGCGAAGCCGCGTGGGACAAGCTCGAGAGCGAGTTCGGCGAAGGCAAGCGCGTCGAAGGCACGATCTTCGGCCGGGTCAAAGGCGGCTTCACCGTCGATCTCGACGGCGCCGTGGCGTTCCTGCCGGGCAGCCAGGTCGATATCCGCCCGGTCCGCGACGTCACCCCGCTGATGGACGTGCCGCAGCCGTTCCAGGTGCTCAAGATGGACCGCCGCCGCGGCAACATCGTCGTCTCGCGCCGCGCGGTGCTCGAAGAAACCCGCGCCGAACAGCGCACCGGGCTGATCCAGAACCTTGCCGAAGGGCAGATCATCGAAGGCGTGGTCAAGAACATCACCGACTACGGCGCGTTCGTCGATCTGGGCGGGATCGACGGCCTGCTCCACGTCACCGACATGAGCTACAAGCGGGTCAACCACCCCAGCGAAGTCATCAACATCGGTGATACGGTCAAGGTCCAGATCGTCCGCATCAACCAAGAAACGCAGCGCATCAGCCTGGGCATGAAGCAGCTCGAGAGCGATCCCTGGAACGAGGTGGCGACCAAGTATCCGGTCGGCGCCAAGCTCAAGGGCACTGACACCAACATCACCGAATACGGCGCTTTCGTCGAGCTCGAAGCCGGGATCGAAGGCCTCGTCCATGTCAGCGAAATGAGCTGGACCAAGAAGAACGTCCACCCCGGCAAGATCGTCTCGACCAGCCAGGAAGTCGACGTGATGGTGCTCGAGGTCGACAGCGACAAGCGCCGGATCTCGCTCGGCCTCAAGCAGGCGCATTCGAACCCCTGGGAAAGCTTCGCCGACAAGCACCCGGTCGGCTCGACGGTCGAAGGCGAGGTCAAGAACGCAACTGAGTTCGGCCTGTTCATCGGGCTTGACGGCGACGTCGACGGGATGGTCCACATGTCCGACATCGCCTGGGGCATCTCGGGCGAGGACGCGCTCGCGCTTCACCGCAAGGGCGAGGAGGTCAAGGCGATCGTGCTCGACATCGACGTCGAGAAGGAGCGCATCAGCCTAGGCATGAAGCAGCTCGAGAAGGGCGCGCCGGCCGTCGGCGCGGCGACTTCGGGCAGCACCCTCAAGAAGAACCAGGTGGTCACCGTGACCGTGCTCGAAGTGCGCGACGGCGGGCTCGAGGTCCAGCAGGGCGAAGACGGCGCGACTGGCTTCATCAAGCGCAGCGACCTTGGCCGCGACCGCGACGAGCAGCGCCCCGACCGCTTCCAGGTCGGGCAGAAGCTCGACGCGATGGTCACCGGGTTCGACCGCTCGAAGAAGCCCAACTTCTCGGTCAAGGCGCGCCAGCTCCACGAAGAGAAGGAAGCGGTCGAGCAGTACGGTTCGTCGGATTCGGGCGCGTCGCTCGGCGACATCCTCGGCGAGGCGCTCAAGGGGAAGAAGTAAGGCGTCGTCCCGGTTGTGCGCCCCCGCGAAGGCGGGGGCCTCGGTCGGCTACACGCAACTTTGCGCACGACCGCCTGAGGTCCCCGCCTTCGCAGGGACTCGCAAAGGGCGAAAAGCCCGTCCGGAGCGATCCGGGCGGGCTTTCGCTTTGGCGGATGCGCGCTAGAGTGGCGGCAGGAGACTCCCATGCTCGAAGTCCACCAGTTCGCGTGCCTGTCCGACAACTATGGCTACCTGCTCCACGACCCCGTCAGCAACGAAACCGCGTGCATCGACACCCCCGATGCCGATGCCTATTTGCGCGAGGCTGCGGCCAAGGGCTGGCAGATCACGCAGATCTGGAACACCCATTGGCACCCCGATCACGCGGGCGGCAACGCCGCGATCAAGGCCGCGACCGGCTGCGCGGTCGTGGGCCCCGCCGAAGTCGAGAAGCTGGGCACGGCGCCCGAACGGGTCGTGGCGCATGGCGACGAAGTGACACTCGGCGAGTGGCGCGCGACTGTGATCGACGTCTCGGGCCATACCAACGGCCACATTGCCTATTACATGCCCCGCGCGGGCATCGCCTTCGTCGGCGATTCGGTGTTCGCGCTGGGCTGCGGACGAATGTTCGAAGGCACCCCCGCGCAGTTCTGGAGCAGCCTCGAGCGGATCAAGGCGCTCCCGCCTGAAACCGTGCTCTACTGCGCGCACGAGTACACAGCGTCGAACGCCAAGTTCGCGCTCCATGCTGATCCCGACAACGCCGCGCTGCGCGACTATGCCGACGAAGTCGCCGAACGCCGCGCCCGCGGTGAGCCGACCGTGCCGACGCGGCTCGACAAGGAGCTGGCGGCCAACCCGTTCCTGCGCGCGGGCGAGCCCGAACTGCAGGCGCGCTGGGGCGGCGGCGATGCGGTCGCGACCTTCGCGGCGCTGCGGACGGCGAAGGACAGCTTCTAGGGCGATGCAAGCGCTCCAGGTCCAGTCGCTCTCGCCCGACCTGTCGGGCATCGCTCTCGCCGACCTACCCATCCCCGAGCCGCTGCCCGGCCAGGCATTGGTCCGCGTCACCGCGACCTCGCTCAATTTCCCCGACCTGCTCATGACGCGGGGCGAATACCAGCTCAAACCGCCGCTGCCGTTCGTGCCGGGGATGGAGATCGCGGGCGAAGTCGTCAGCGCACCTACAGGCAGCGGCCTCGCTCCCGGAATACGGGTCGCGGGCGGGTGCCGACTTGGCGGTATGGCCGAATACGTTGCGATCGACGCCGACGCGCTGCGCTCCCTGCCGGCCTCAATCGACGACGCCACCGCCGCGGAGTTCGGCGCCGCGTATCACACCGCGTGGGTCGCGCTGGTCGAAGTTGGGCAGTTACAGCCGGGCCAATGGGTGCTGGTCCACGGCGCGAGCGGCGGGGTCGGGCTGGCGGCAGTCGACTTGGCGCAGGCGTTGGGTGCGCGGGTGATCGCCACTTCGGCCTCGGCGGACAAGCTGGCGGTGGTCGATCGCGAATATACGCCCGCCGCCGCCATCCTCGCCGAAGGGCGCTTCCGCGACGCGGTAGGCGCAATCACCGGCGGCGCCCTCGCCGATCTGGTTTACGACCCGGTCGGCGGCGACGTGTTCGACGAAAGCACGCGCTGCATCGCGTTCGGAGGCAAGCTGCTGGTGGTGGGCTTCGCTTCGGGGCGTATCCCGGAGATTTCGGTCAATATCCCGCTGATCAAAGGGTTCTCGGTCGTCGGCGTCCGCGCGGGCGAATGGGCGCGGCGGTTTCCCGAGCGTGGCCGCGCGGCGCGCGATGCGCTGTGGGAGATGCTCGAAGCCGGACGGCTCAAACCGCGCATCGACCGCGTGCTCCCGCTATCGCGCTGGCGCGAGGCGTTTGGGGCGATGAACCAGCGCGAGATTGTCGGGAAAGTGGTGCTGACGCCGGGCGGTTAGGCTCGAAACCGCTCAATCCCGTCATGCTGAACTTGTTTCAGCATCCATCGGGCCGTCAGCGCAGTGCCCACACACGCGCGATACCGCACCACAGGTGCTTCACCGCTTGCTCCGAGCGCGCGGCGAAATGGATCCTGAAACGAGTTCAGGATGACGAGCAGGAGTCGGCGGCAGCGCGTCGCGCCTCAAAGCTCGCTGATCGCCTGATCGACCAGCGCCTTGTCGGCGCTCGCAGAGTGCTTGTCTGCCACCAGCCCACGCGCGGCGGCGGCAGCGACTTCCGCCGCCGTGGCGCGCAGCGCGGCGACGGCGTTGCGCTCGGCGGCGGCGATCTTGTCCTCGGCGAGCTTTTGGCGCCGCGCAACCAGCGCTTCGGCGTCGCTCGTCGCCTTGGCGAGGATGTGCTGGGCTTCTTCGCCCGCGGCCGCCTTCATCGCCTCGGCGTCCTTCGCCGCGCCCGCCAGCTTCGCCTCGTACTCGGCCTTGAGCTTCTCGGCCTCGGCGCGAAGCTTGGTCGCTTCGGCGAGCATTTCCTTGATCCCGGCGATCTTCTTGTCGAGCGCGGCGGCGATCATTCGCGGCACGCCTGCCCACAGCATCACCGCGAACAGGACCAGCATCGACAGCGCAACGTAAGCCCCCGCGCCGAGCCCGAACGCGGTCGGGCCTTCCTGCGGCGCCCCCGCTGCGACGGACAGCAGAGCGAGATCAACCATGTGCCATCACCGCCTTGACCGCCGCGGCGGCATCCTTGGCCGCGACTTTCGCGCCCGACACTTTGGCGACGATGTCCTGCGCCGCTTCGGCCGCGACCGCCTCGATGCTTTTGAGCGCCTCGTCGCGCGCGGCGGCGAGCTGCGCTTCGGCGGCGGCGAGCTTCTTCGCGACCTTGGCGTCGGCTTTGGCCAGCGTCTTTTCGCCCGCCTTGGCACCTTCGGCTTTGGCCTGCGCGGTCACGCCGAGCGCGGCAGTGCGCGCTTCGGCATCGGCGGCGCGCGCATGCTCCTCGGCGGCATCGGCGGCGGCGCGCGCGGCGTCGGCGGCGGCGAGATCGGCCTGGATGCGCGCGTTGCGATCATCGACCACTTGCTCGATCCTGGGCACCATGCCCCGTCCGATCCCGATATAGATCACCGCCAGCACCAGCAGCAGCCAGAACCACTGCGACTGGTAAACAAAGGCAAGCTGATTGATTTGCGGCATCGGGGCGCTCTTGCGAGAGGTCATGTAAGCCGCACCGGGGCGAACCCCGCGCGGCCCGCACGATCAGACGGCGTAAAGGATGATCATCGCCACGGCGAACGCGATCAGGCCGAGCAGTTCGGCGGCCGCGAAGCCGATGAATAGGCGCCCTTGCTGACCGTCGGCCGCAGCCGGGTTGCGCAGCGCGCCCTGGAGGAACGAGCCGAAGACGTTGCCGACACCGGCCGAAGCCGCGCCGACGCCGATCGCCGCGAGGCCAGCGCCGATAACTTTGGCAGAAGCGAGATCCATGTACTTTACTCCCTTGGGAAATGAACGAACAAACTCAGTGCAGATGCTCGGCGTCGTGGATGTAGAGCGAGGCGAGCAGCGCGAAAACGTAAGCCTGGATGCCCGCGACGAGCAGTTCGAGCGCGTTGACCCCGGCGATGAAGATGAAGCTGATCAGCGCGATCAGGTAACCGGTGATCGTGTGGGCGTTGAGCCCGCCCACCACGAAATTGCCGAACACATCGACCAGAATGTGCCCCGCGATCATCGCCACGAACAGCCGCAGCGCGAGGCTGAACGGGCGAACCATGAACGAGATCAGCTCGATCGGCACGATCAGCGGGAGTAAGCCCAGCGGGGTGCCCGCTGGCACGAACAGACTGAAGAACCTGAACCCGTGCTTGGCGAAGCCGACGATCAGCACAATCGCGAACGTCATGATCGCCATCAGTCCGGTGACGGTGAACTGGCCGGTCACGGCGAACGGATGCGCGGATTCGACCACCCCGAACGGCATCATCCCCATATAGTTGGAAAACAGGATGAACGTGAACAGCGTGAAGATCCACGGAACGTACTTGCGCCCGCCCTTGCCGATGTTGGTGATCGCCAGCCCGGTCACGAATTCAACGAACCCTTCGACCATCGCCTGCCAGCGGCCGGGGACGATCTCGCGCTTCATCCCGCCCCACATGAAGACGAAAATGCAGGCGAGAACGATCAGCATCCACAGCGCCGAATTGGTGAACGCGAACGGGCTTCCGTCGAGCGCGCCGCCCGACAGCGCGTCGATCTGGAACTGGTGCATCGGATCGATCTTGGAGGCTGCCGCCACGGCTGAAACCCTGTTTCCTGACTGTCCGAAGCCCGCCTACTCGACGCGCTCCTTGGAAATCCTGTAAACTTGGACGAACGCCGCGACGATGCCGAGGAACAGCATCGTCAGCATCGCTTTCGGCCGGCTGCCGAGCGCCTGATCGATCGCGAAACCGACGACCAGACCCCCGAACGGCATGCCCAGCAAAGCCGAAATGACGCGGTTGCCCTGCGACACGCCTTTGCCGGTGAAAGCCGACGCCGAAGGCCGCACCTGCGTGCGCTCGGCATCGGCGTGGTGCGCCGCCTTCAGCCGTTCGTCGAGCGACGCCAGCCGAGGGTCTTCACCACCGTCGGGAGCCTCGTCGGGGCCGTTCGTGTTCACGCCGTTCGCTCCACCCGAAAGAATGGGCCGCCCGCCATGAAAACGGGCAACCCCGCCAAGGCGCGCTCCCCATAGGCGGGGGGTCGGAGCGAGTCAACGGCGCCGAAATGCGCAAAAATCCTCCCCGTAAACGGGGAGGGGGACCGCCGCAAAGCGGTGGTGGACGGGGCTTTCGACTGGACGCAATGGCCGCGCGGACCGCAAACCTCCTCCGTCAGCCCTGCGGGCTGACACCTCCCCGCGAGCGGGGCGGATCACGGGCAGCGATTGTCGCGCAGCGGGGCGTCGGCGCCGCGGGTGCGCCAGCTGCCGTCGGGGGCCTGGTATTTCTCGCCCGGCGCGGTATCGGCGATGTTGCGGCAGCCCATCGTGAACGCGTATTCCTCGACCGTCGAATGCTGCGCCTGCGCGCGCCCGGCGTAAATGTCGCGGCGTTTGATGTTGATGTCGTCGACCAGCGCGCGCAGCGCCGGCGTGCCCCCGCCGACCACGCCGAGCCGGCCGTTCATCATCTCGCCGACCTGGCCGGCGGCGCGCGCCGCGGAATACGCGGGGTCGCGCTGCGCGAGCGCCGGGGTCGCCACCAGCGCCAGCGCGGTGAGCGCGGCGGCGGCACGGGAATTGGTTAGCAAGCGGCGCATGATCAAATCACTCCAGACGGGTTAGAATACACCCGAGTTCTGCTTCGCGGTCGCGGCCGCGTCGGGCGCGAGCCGGTACACGACCTCCTGCTTGATGTTGATGTTGAGCTCGATCACGATCGGCTTGTCCGGCGCATTGACCGAAACGCACCCCGACAACATCGCGCCCATCAGCACCGCCGAAGCCGCAATCGCGCTTCGGCCGACCCGTCGTGTGGCGTGAGCAAGCCCCTCCATCGGAGCCGTTTTCTCACCGCGCGCGCGGCAGGTCAATCTGGGCGTGGTCATGGCGCATTCCTGCTTGCTGGAGGCTGAATATCGGACGGTTTGGTTCTCGGCGCTGGAGGATTGACGATTTCGCGGCGGATCGGCCGGCCTTCGGCATCGATCAGCCCAAGATCGCGCGGATCCTTGACGAAGGACGGATCGTTGAGCGCCTTGAAGCTGGTGATCAGCTGGTAGAACGGCGCGCGCAGGTTGACGTTGAACTGGATCGGCAGGTTGGCGAAACGCTGGGTGATGAAGTTGCGCTTGGCGGTCGCGCCCTGCTTGACCCCGTCGAAGCGCACCCGTGTAACGATTTCGCCTTCCAGCTGCCCGTCCATCGCGATGCGCATCTGCTTGTAATCGAGGCTGCGCAGCGCCTGGAACGCGAAATTGGTGATGGCGCCCATGTTCTTGTATGTGAGCGCGCCGACATAGCTGACGTTGCCGCCGGGCGGACGCGCATTGAGTACGCCGCCCGAAATCCGCCCGCCGTTCTGGTCGAACACGATTGGCAGCTCGCCATCGAAGATGCCCGTCGCGCCGATGTTGGCGAGCTCCATCCGCTCGATGAACTTGGCCGCGTCGAGCCCGGTGACGACGAGCACGTAGCGCCGGCTCTCGGCGACGCCGAGCCGCAGCCGGACCGGGCGCAGTTCGAGCGTGCCGCCCATGAACGGCCACTTGGCGCCTTCGAGCTGAAGCACTTGCCCGCGCTGGAGCTGGAAAGTCACCCGCCCATCGGTGACCTCGATCCCCGGGTTAATCGAAGCGACGCGCAAGCTCTGCCCGGGCGGGGTTTCGAGCGCGAGCAAGTCGCTGAAATGGACCGTCCCCGTCGCACCGCGAACCGGGCCGAAGCTTGCCGCGAAATCGAGGTGATCGGTGGAGAAATCGCCACTGGAACTCACCCCGCGCGGCCCCCAGTCGATCCGCCCGGTGCCGTGCACCGAGCCTTGCGCATTGGCGATGACGCCGAGCGCAAGCGGGGTCAGCGTCGCGGGCTGGAGCGCGCGGTCGAACAGGATGCCCGGCACGGTCAGGTCGGCCTGCCCGCGTCCGTCGATCAGGCTGTGCGCGATCTTGACATCGGTGACGGTGCGTCCGGTCGAAGGCTCGTGGAGCACGGCGGCGGCGGTAATCTGGTTGTTCACCAGCGTCAGCGTCCCGCTCTTGGCGACGAGCGGGGCGAAGCGCGGCGCGGGCCGGCGGTCGACGAGGCGGAAATCGCCGTTCGTGACGGTGAGCCGCCCGGCGGCATAGCGCCAGTCGCCGCTCGCCCCGACCAGATCGAGCGGAACCGCGAACAGCTTGACGTCGGTCCCGGCAAAGCGCCCGGCGACGTCCTTGCCGATCCGCGCGGTGAGATTGGCGAGGTGGAAGCGCGTCGCGGTCGCGGGCGGGCCGAGCGCCACATCGAGCGCGCGCGCGACAACCGCGCCGGGATAGGCAAAGCCGATCGGGCCGCTCGACAGTCGCAGCGGGGTTGCGCCGATCCGTCCCGACAGCGTCAGCGACGGCGCCCCCGCGGCGACGCGCACCCCGCGCGCATCGGCGCGCAGGATCGCACCGCCCATCCCCGGGCATAGCTTCAGCGCGCGGCGGTCGAGCGTGAGGTTGGCGTAAGTCAGGCGGTCGAACGCAATCGGCGTGCAGCGCCGCCATGCCGCCAGCCCCGCGGCGCGCGACCACGTCCCGTCGAGCGGAAGCACGAGGTTCTGCGCGCTCCCGCCCGGCAATGGCCCGCTCAGCACCGCGCGCCCCGCGAATCCGACCGCGCCGTTGCCGCCGAGCGCGACGACCAGCTCGGGCAGCGCGAGCCGTGAT
>JBBRER010000055.1:0-14330 GCA_038202745.1 Sphingomonadales bacterium | reverse complement strand
GAACTAGCCCCACGCACTCTCAGTGCTGCCCATATATTGGGCAGCCTGCCCTTATTTCGTGCATGCATCCTTGCCGCAACCCGCGCAGTTCTGCGGCCTTGCATCGAATCCCGCGAGGTCTAAAATTGGCGCAGGGCTGGCATGATTCTTGATTGTCATATGGCGGGAATCCGCGCCAGCTCCGGGCCGCCTGTCGCGGTGCCGGCTGATCGTGCAGGGGTTGAATACGTGAAAAAGATCGAGGCGATCATCAAGCCGTTCAAGCTCGACGAGGTCAAGGAGGCACTGCACGAGGTCGGCGTGTCGGGCATCACCGTCACCGAGGCCAAGGGCTTCGGCCGGCAGAAGGGCCATACCGAGCTGTACCGCGGCGCCGAATACGTCGTCGATTTCCTGCCCAAGGTGAAGCTCGAGGTGGTGGTGACCGACGCGATGGCCGAACGCACGGTCGAGGCGATCGCCGCCGCGGCGCAAACCGGGCGGATCGGCGATGGCAAGATTTTCGTGATCCCGGTCGAAAGCGCGCTGCGCATCCGCACCGGCGAGCGCAACGACGACGCGATTTAATTCCCCCCGCCCGCTTGCGGGAGGGGGTCAGGGGGTGGGTCAGTTTCGCTCACCGCCTTACCCACCCCTAGCCCCTCCCGCAGGCGGGAGGGGGACTTGAAGGACACACCATGACCAAGGCCAAGGACGTCATCAAGCGGATCGCGGACGAGGAGATCGAGTGGGTCGATCTGCGCTTCACCGATCCACGCGGCAAATGGCAGCACCTGACGATGGTCGCCGCCGCGCTCGACGAGGACCAGCTCGACGACGGGCTGATGTTCGACGGCTCGTCGATCGCGGGGTGGAAGGCGATCAACGAGAGCGATATGATCCTCAAGCCCGATCTCGACGCGGTCTATGTCGATCCGTTCAGCGCCACCCCGATGCTGATCGTGGTGTGCGATATCGTCGAGCCTTCGACCGGCGAGCTTTACAGCCGCGATCCGCGCTCGACCGCCAAGCGCGCCGAAGCCTACGTCAAGAGCGCGGGCATCGGCGACACCGTCTATGTTGGGCCCGAGGCCGAATTCTTCATCTTCGACGACGTCCGCTTCTACGACGGCTACGACGGCAACGGCTTCAAGATCGACGACATCGAGCTGCCGACCAATACCGGGCGCGAATACGAAAGCGGCAACATGGCGCACCGCCCGCGCGCCAAAGGCGGCTATTTCCCCGTCGCCCCGGTCGACAGCGCAGGCGACATCCGCGGCGAGATGGTCTCGACGATGATCGAGATGGGGCTGCCCTGCGACAAGCATCACCACGAAGTCGCCGCCGCGCAGCACGAGCTCGGGCTGACATTCGGCAAGCTCGTCGAAACCGCCGACCGGATGCAGGTCTACAAATACGTCGTCCACCAGGTCGCGCATGCTTACGGCAAGACCGCGACGTTCATGCCCAAGCCGATCAAGAGCGACAACGGCAGCGGCATGCACACCCACATGTCGATCTGGGACGGCGGCAAGCCGCTGTTCGCGGGCAACGGCTATGCGGGGCTTTCGGACACTTGCCTCTATTTCATCGGCGGGGTGATCAAGCACGCCAAGGCGCTGAATGCGTTCACCAATCCCACCACCAACAGCTACAAGCGGCTGGTCCCGGGGTTCGAGGCCCCGGTGCTGCTCGCTTATTCGGCGCGCAATCGCTCGGCCTCGTGCCGGATTCCCTACGGCACCGGCGACAAGGCCAAACGGGTCGAGTTCCGCTTTCCCGACGCGATGGCCAACCCGTATTTGTGCTATGCGGCGCTGCTGATGGCCGGGCTCGACGGGATCCGCAACAAGCTCCACCCCGGCGAGGCGATGGACAAGAACCTCTACGACCTCCCCCCGGCCGAACTTGCCGACGTCCCGACGGTGTGCGGCAGCTTGCGCGAGGCGCTGGAATCGCTCGCCGCCGACCAGGACTTCCTGCTCCAGGGCGGCGTGTTCACCGCCGACCAGATCGAAGCCTACACAGAACTGCTGTGGGCCGACGTGATGCGCTGGGAAACCACCCCGAGCGCAGTCGAATTCGACATGTACTACAGCGCCTGACGCCGGACTGCCGCCGCCCCCTTGCCGAGCCGCCTTGCTTGAGGCAGCTTGGCAAGGGGGAGACGGCAAGATGGTCTGGCCGCGGGCGTTTCACGCCGTTAGCGCAGTCGTGCTGAGCAGCGTGGTGCTCGCCGCGCCGGCGCACGCCGCGGTCAACGCCGAAGCCGAAGTCGCCGCCGCGCTGTTCAGCGCCTCGGCGACGCAGGCTGCGTTCGAGAAGGCGGCGGATGGCAAGTTGCGCGCCGAGCACAGCCGGCTCGTCGCGCTGCAAGTCCAGTTGCGAAGCCAGCGCGGCAAAGCGGTAACGGCCACCGCCGCGCAGCGCGCGGCCGAGGCGCAGCTGGCGACTGCGCAGCGCGATTTCGTCGCGCAGCTGGCGGCGAAGGATCGCGCTTTCGCGGGCGCTATCGACATTTTCCGCAGCCAGGTGACAGATATCGCGGCGTCTCCGGCTGGCGCCGAAGCGCTGGCGATGTTCAACAACGGTGACGAAGTCGGCGCCATCTCGATTCTCAAGCGCCTGCGCGCGGCCAATGATGCGGCGCGCGACAAGGCCAATGCAATCGCCAGCGCGGCCGAAGGCCGCCGCATCGCCGCGCTAGAAATCGAAGCGAACCAGCGCGGCAAAGTCGGGACGGCAGAAGTCATCGCGCAGTTCGAAGACGTCACGGCCAAGGATCCCGGCGTCATGTCGGACTGGATCAGCCTCAGCCAATTCTACAGCCAGGCGGGCCTGCTCGACAAGGCGCTGCCGGCCGCGAGACGGGCTCTCGCGCTTGCCAGCAACGAATCCGAGCGATTCGACGCGCTGTTCGCGCTCGGCGACGTGCAGAAGGAGGCGGGCGACGAGGTCGGCGTCAAAACGTCGGCCGAAGAGGCGCTCAGCAACATCCACCGCCGCGTCGCCCAGACGCCGGACGATCTCGACCTCCAGCTCGACTTGTCGCTGGCGCTCAACCACAGCGGTACGATGCATGTCCGCGCGGGCGAAGGCGCCGCGGCACTGGCGGACTACAGCGAATCGGCCGATGTCGTCCGCCGGCTCGCCGCGATCGAAGCGATCCGCCCGCTGGTGCAGGTCAATTTGCTCGTCGCGCTGCAATGGCTCGGCGACTGGCAGGCCAAGCAGGGCGACATCGCCGGCTCGCGCCGTTCGAAGCAGGAATCGGTCGACATTGCGCGCGCGCTGCTCGCGCAGGACCCCGAAAACGCCGGGCGCAGGCAAAATCTGGCCTCGAGCCTGACGCTGCTAGCCGATATCTTCGCGCGCGAAGGCGATCAGGCAAAGGCTGCCGTGCTCGATGAGGAAAGCGTGACGCTGTACCGCGCGCTAGTCGCGAGCGACCCCGACAACGCGACGGATCGCCGCTTTCTGGTCTATAGCCTGAAGAATCTGGGCCAGGCGCGGCGCTCGAACGGTGAGCTCGCCAAGGCGCTGCCGAGCTTCGAGGAATCGGTCGTTTTGGCAAGGCGGCTGACCGCAGCGGACGCTGGCAATGCCGCGACTCTCGCCGCGCTCACAACCAGCCTCGCCCAGCTGATCGACGCGCGGTTGGAAGAAAAGAATTTTGCCGCGGCGATCCCGCTCCAGGAAGAGCTCGCCGCGCTGTTCGCCAAGCCTCCGAGCGGTCCAGGTTTTGCCGACAGATTTCGCACGCTGCGCGCGCGCCTTTTGCGGCAGCTCGGCGAAACGCGCATCGCGGCGGGCCGGAAGGGCGATGCCGCCAAGGCGCTCGACGAAAGTCTCGTGCTCACGCAGGCCCTGCTTGTCCAGCATCCCGGCGACCCGGCGCTGCAGCGCGAATTGTCCGACATTCACGCCGCGATGGCGCTGATCGAGAAGACGCACTCGGGCGCGTAGAGGGAGAGTTCTGCCGATGGCCCATAGCTACATCGCCTACAAGCGGGCCGACGAAGTGCGGGTCGCGCGGCTGGTCGCGGCGCTCGAATCGCATGGGCTCGATATCTGGTGGGACCGCGAGCTGCCCAACGCCGAAAGCTTTCGCGAGCACCTCGAACAGCGGCTCGAAAGCGCGGGTTGCGTGGTCATCGTGTGGTCGAAAGCGAGCACGGCGGGCGACAACCGCTTCGTGCTCGACGAGGCGCGACGCGGCGCGGGGCGCAACATCCTGGTCGCGGCAATGATCGACGACGTTTCGATTCCGCTGGGCTTCGGGGAGATTCAGGCCGTCGATCTACGCCATTGGAAGGGCAAGCCCGGTGACCCCTTCCTGATCGATCTGGTCGAGGCGATCCGCGCCAAGCTCGATGGGCGCGAGACTCCGCCGCCGATCGGCCCGGCGGCGCGGCTGCGGCGCATCCTGCGGCGTTCGGCGGCGGGCACGGTCGGGGCGGCGGCGCTGATGGGGCTGGCTTTCAATTCGTTCGGGATCGCCGGGCGGGCATGCACGATCGGCGGCCTGCAGCCTGGAATGTCGGACAGTTGCGGTGCGCTCGGGCTCGGCGAGCGGCCCAGCAAGAGCGAGCGCGTCGCGTGGGAAGCGCTGCCCGCGGGCAGCTGCCCGGCGCTGCAGGGCTACATCAACGCCTTCTCCGGAAGCCCGCTGAGCGAACGCGCCGCGCGGCTGCTGCTCGCCAAGCAAGTTCGCAACTTCGACGAATGGCAGCCCGTCGTCCGCCCGCTCGCGCTGTACGTCGCGCCCGGCGGCGTGGCGGGGAGCCTGGAGGCAGCCCAAGCCGATGCAATCCGACGGGCGCGGCCCGATGCAGAGCGGCTGTGCTCGGCCTTCGGATCGGGTACGCTCTATCGTTACAAAGGCGCCGAGCCCACCGCACAGCAGTGGAATTGCAGCGGCAATAGCTGCGGCTTCGACGGGGTGGCGCAGTGCCGGCTCGAGCTGCACGTCGAGCGTCAGGCCGAAACCTGTTTCCACCGCTAGTTTTGAGCTAGGAACCTCAAGCGGCAGTTGGGCGTTGATCTTCCTCACAGGAGATTCCATCATGCGCCGCCTACTTACCGGCATCGCGATTGCCGCGCTCACCGTATCGACCGCTTACGCCAAGCCCGGCGGGGGCGGCGGAGGCCATGGCAACGGCAGCGAGGCTCACGGTAACGGTGGTGGTCCCGGCAATGGCGGTGACCATGGCAACGGTGGCGACGCTCACGGAAACGACGGCGGGATGGCGATGGGCGGCCCAGGTGGCGGCCCCGGCAACGATCATCGCGGCGGGGGGAACGATCGCGGACCGCCGACGGATCGCGGCCAAGGGAACGAACGTCACGGCGATCGCGCTGTAGCCCCCGCACTCGATCCCGGACGGGCGGATTTCCGCGGCAACGGAAACGGCAACCGCCACGACGAAGCGCGCGTCGTCCGCGACCTCGCCCCCGGCCCAGTCCGCTCCGCGGCGATCGCCGAGCGCGTGGTGTGGACCGATTTCGACCGCCGCGGCGCGGGCCAGGGGTGCCCGCCGGGGCTCGCCAAGAAGAACAACGGCTGCATGCCGCCGGGGCTCGCTCGCCAGCAAAACGACTGGCGCGCCGAGCCCGACTGGTGGGGGCTGCGCGGCCTCTCCGATCTGGGTGGCTACCGCTATTACGACGGCAACATGGTCCGGCTCGGTTCGGACGGGCGGATCGCGGGCTATTATCCGCTGCTCGGCGGCGCGCTCGCGGCGGGCAACCCGTGGCCCGATTACTACCCGGCGACCCCGCTTCCGGCGTATTATCAAAGCTATTACGGGCTCGGCGACGACTACCGCTATGCCGACGGCGCGATCTACCGGCTCGATCCGCAAAGCCAGGCGATCCAGTCGATCGCGGCGCTGCTGACCGGCGACCGGTTCTCGGTCGGGCAGCCGCTGCCGGAGGGGTACGGGGCTTACAACGTCCCTTATTCGTACCGTGATCGTTACGCCGACAATCCCGACGCAACGTACCGATACAGCGACGGCTACGTCTATCAGGTCGATCCGACCTCGCAGCTGATCGTCGCCGCGATCAGGTTGCTGACGTGAGCTGCCGCGGCAAACCGGCGATGCGATCGCTGACGTTGGCGGCGCTAGCTGGGCTGATGGTGCTGTCGGGCTGCAAGGCCAGTGCGCCTGCGGGCAAGGACGCCGCGGCGGCGGGAACGAGTTCGCTCGCCGCGGCGATCACCACCGCGGGCGATCTTTCGACCGTTTCCGCGGGGCTCAAAAGCACCGGGCTCGCCAGCGTGTTCGACGGCAACGCGAGCTACACGGTGCTCGCGCCGACCGACGCCGCGTTCAAGGCGCTGGGGGACAAAGCGGGGATGCTGACCGCCGACGGCAACCGTGCCGCGCTCGCCGCGGTGCTGCGCGACCATATCGTGCCGGGAACGCTGACCCCCGCCGACATCAAGAAGGCGCTCGAGGTCTCGAAAGGCGATCCGGTCAAGATGCGCACCGTCGGCAACGGCGAGGTGACGTTCACCAAAGCGGGGAACGCGATCACCGTTAGCGGCCCGGACGGCACCAGCGCGAAGTTCGCGGGCGACGCGGTAACCGCGCGCAACGGCGTGGCGATACCGATCGACGCGGTGCTCAAGAAGCTCTGACCGCTGGCGGCGCGGGCCGCGCGCCGCTATGCGCGGGCGATGGACGACGCGCCCGACCCTGCCCGCGATGCGCGCCTCGCGACGCGGCTCGGCTGCATCGCGGCGAGCGCGCTGGCGCTGCCGGTGGCGACCGTGCTGGCGCTGCTCGACGTAACCCGGCAGCGCGCACCGGATTTCTGGCTGCACGTCGCGCTCCCCACCGCGGCGTTCGCGCTGTTTGCTTGGGGATTCGCGCGGCGGCGGGTGCTTGGAAGGATCGAGCGGCGCGATTAACCATAAAGCACTTTCCTACATACTTAGTGCTCGCCTATCCGGTTCGCTGATTCGAACTGGAGCAGACGTCATGGAACCCAAGCCGATTTTCGACGCAGTGCGGCGGCTGCTCGGGCGCGGGTTTCGCGCGCGCGAGATCGCCGCGCTCGACGCCGCGATTGCTGCGGCGCTCGCCCCGCCGCGATGTGTAGGCGCGACAGGCATCGCGCTGATCCGCAAATGGGAAGGCTGCGCCCGCACGCGCGGCGACGGCACCTTCGCGGCCTATCCCGACCCCGGTAGCGGCGGCGAGCCGTGGACCATCGGCTGGGGCGCGACTGGCGCGGGGATCGGCTCCGAAACAACCTGGACTCAGGACCAGTGCGATGCGCGGCTCGACACCGATCTGGCGCGCGTCGCGGGCGAGGTTTCCGCCGCGCTAGGCGTTGCTGCGACCACTCCCAATCAGTTCGATGCGCTCGCCAGCTTTCACTACAACACCGGCGCGATTGCCCGCGCGACGCTGACGCGGCTCCATCGCGCGGGCAATTACGGAGCGGCGGCCCAAGAGTTCGGCAAATGGGTCCACGCCGGGGGACGCGTCCTGCCCGGCCTCGTTGCCCGCCGGGCCGAGGAAGCCGCGCTTTATCGCGGCCAATAAGTCGCTTCTCGCAACGCTCTTGCAAATAGCTCCGCGAAAGCGACAGTGGGGCAGATTTAATCGATCCATTAACGGGAGATTCGCGATGCGCGAGCGGCTGCAGAACTACATCGACGGCAAGTGGACCGACAGCGACGGCGGCAAGCGCCACGAGGTCATCAGCCCATCGACCGAGGAAGCCTGCACCGCGATCACGCTCGGCACCAAGGCCGACGTCAACAAGGCGGTCGCCGCCGCGCGCCGTGCTTTCGCCAGTTTCAGCCGGACCACGCGCGAAGAACGCATCGCGCTGATGGAGCGCATCGTCGAAGAGTACAAAAAGCGCGCGCCCGACCTTGCCCAGGCGATGGCCGAGGAAATGGGCGCTCCCGTAAGCTTCGCGATCACCGCCCAGGTCGGCGCCGGGATCGGCGGTTTCCTCGGCACGATCGAGGCGCTGAAGAATTTCACCTTCACCGAGAAGCAGGGCACCTCGATGCTCGCTTACGAGCCGATCGGCGTGGTCGGGATGATCACCCCGTGGAACTGGCCGCTCAACCAGATCGCGCTCAAGGTCGCGCCGTGTCTGGCCGCGGGCAACACGATGATCCTCAAGCCGAGCGAGGAATGTCCGACCAACGCTGCGATCTTCGCCGAGATTCTCGACGCCGCGGGCGTTCCGCCGGGCGTGTTCAACCTCGTCCAGGGCGACGGGCCGGGCGTGGGCACCGCGATCTCCTCGCACCCCGACATCGACATGGTCAGCTTCACCGGATCGACCCGCGCCGGGATCATGGTCGCCAAGGCCGCGGCCGACACGGTCAAGCGCGTCCATCAGGAACTCGGCGGCAAATCTCCCAACCTCGTCCTGCCCGACGCCGATTTCGCCGCGGTGCTGCCGCCGACGCTCCAGGGCGTACTGGTCAACACCGGGCAAAGCTGCATCGCGCCGACCCGCGTGCTCGTCCCGCGCGAGCGCCAGGCCGAAGCCGCCGCGTTCGCCAAGGCGATGTTCGAGCAAGTCACGGTGGGCGACCCGCTGAGCGAGGGCACGCACATCGGCCCGGTGGTCAACAAGGCGCAGTTCGACAAGATCCAGGACCTGATCCAGTCCGCGGTGGACGAAGGCGCGACGCTCGAAACGGGCGGAACCGACCGCCCGGCGGACCTCAACCGCGGCTACTACATCAAGCCCACGGTGTTCTCGAACGTCACCCCCGACATGCGCATCGCCAACGAGGAAACCTTCGGCCCAGTGGCGACGATCATGCCTTACGACAGCCTCGAACAAGGGATCGAGATCGCCAACGACACCGCCTATGGGCTGTCGGCGGTAATCTCGGGCGATCCCGCGCAGGCCGCCGAAGTCGCGCCCAAGCTGCGCGCGGGAATGGTGGCGATCAACAACTGGGGGCCGGCTCCCGGGCAACCGTTCGGCGGCTACAAACAGTCGGGCAACGGCCGCGAAGGCGGGCTGTTCGGACTCAAGGACTTCATGGAGGTCAAGGCGATCAGCGGGCTGCCGGCTTGATTTAGCGCCGTAGGAAAACGACCGGCGGCGCCATTGCACCGTCGGCTTTTTAGGACGTTCGCGCTGTCGGACTAGGGAAGTAGTGGCGGCGCGGGAGGAGACAAATCAGAATCCTCCCAGGCCTCAAGCTCTTGTAGCCAGCCCTCAATTGCGCGCGCTTTGCGACTGCTCAGGCCGCTCGCCACACTCTCGAAACAATCGCGCGCGCCGCGCCTGTAGGCTTCGCGTACATCGGGTTCGTCAAACCGCATGCTCGTTACACCTCTATCGGTCGCCAACTAGCTCGTGGATGCGTTTCAAAACGGCCGCCTCGTGCTGGTAGATGTCGATTGGTTCTGTGACCGACACCCGCGTCTCATCTTTGCCTGAAAAAATGCCAAAATGGCGAGCGGTGGGGCTATTAAAGTGCAATCGCGCAATAGTCCGGCGGTTGTTGTCGTCCAACAGGATAGCGCAATACGATTTCGCGTCTCTCATGATGACCCGCTTGGGATCGACCGCTCTGGACGCAATGGCTCTGACGATGTTGAACCCGTCAACCTCTTCTTGGGTCGTGAAAATTGTCTCAGGGCTATCCTGTTCGCCCTCATTTTCTTCCGCTGGGTTTGAGGCTGTAAGCGCCGAGGTCAGGCGCTCATTCACCTTGTCGCGCACGAGGGAGGATACGGAATTCACAATCAAAATTTTGAAGGCATCCTTCACATGCGTCGTAAGTCGCCCATCGTGAACTTTCGCGGCTATTAGTCGGATGAATTCGTCCGACGGCTCCTGAAACTCTTCCTGCAGCGCCTTATAGACGAGAGACTGGGCCTTTAGAGTGCCTGCCTCCTGGACTATCTTTTCGATATCGAACGCCTGTTTGGTAAAGCTCTCAAGCGTACGAATGTCCGGTTTGCGGACGGCATCGAGCTGAAACGAGAAGAATGGACGGCTGTCCATCTTGTTCGGTGTGTCGATGTCCGAGAAGAAATGGTAAAGAACACCGTTGGTTAGCACCGCTACGCGTGCGTCGGTCGTGGAGAAGTAGCGGAAAAGCTGTGAAGCGTGATTGATACTCAACTCAGAATTTACCGGCTTGCATTCGATGAGCATCCGGATCTTGCCCCCATCACAGATGGCATAGTCGACCTTCTCACCCTTCTTGATCCCCACATCACAGGTGTATTCCGGAACCACTTCTGACGGATTGAAAACGTTATACCCGAGAGCTTGCAAGAAAGGCATTACAAGCGCGGTCTTCGCCGCTTCTTCGGTGAGCAAGACTTCGCGATGCTCTCTGACCGTCTTGGTCAACTCGGCAATTTGCGCTTCAAGCTCCATCGCTAAGACCCCTGTTCCAAGATGCCGCAACCTATCGATATAATGACGGTAGGCAAGTGGAGGCGGCTGCCGTAAAATGACTCGATAACCCTTTTGCGCTTATACTTAGGCCCGCCTCTCATCGTCGAGAGCAGACCGAGGGCGACAACGAGTCTGTCCTCCGAAAGTCTCGTCGCGCTGCGGGTGCGGCAGATTCAGGCCAGCACGTCCAGCCCGTGTTTCTGCACCACCGCAAGCAGCTTCAACGCAGCCCCGCTGGGTTTTTTCGCGCCCGATTCCCACTTTTCGACGGTGCTCTCACTTATGTTGAGATAACGCGCGAAGACCGGCTGGCTGACTTTTTGGTTCTCACGCAACCGCTTGATGTCGCGCGGTGCGAGCGCCGGTGGCTGGGCCAGGCAACTTTCATCGAACTTGCGCATCGTCGCCTTGTCGATGGTGCCAACCTTGAACATCGCGGCAGCCGAAGAGTGGATCGCCTCGAAAGCATCGCTCTTGAACTTAGTTCTCGCGGGCATGAGGCACTTCTGCTGATGCGTAATCCATCTCAGGCGATTGTGTAGCACTTAGTCCGGCCTTTGGCCAGCGCGACCCCCTCAATAATCCTTCTGCACCTTCACGTTCACGCTCTGCCGCCCGATCGTCGAGATCGAGCCGAGGATTGAGAGGAAGTTGGTCACCCGGAACTCGAGCTGCGTGGCGCTGTAGCCGCGGCCGTCGGTGATGATCTCGGCGTAGAAGCGACGGCCGAGGTATTTGCCGACCGAGATGCTGGTGCCGCGGCCCTGGGTCTGGTCGGCGGGGACGATGCGCAGCCGGTCGAGCCCGATCGCGCTGCGCAGCTTGTTGATCGGATCGAGCCCGCCGCCGCCGCGAAGCGAGGCCAGCGCGGCGCCCAATTGGAGCGCCTCGGGCGCGGAGATATTGCCGATCGAGCTGCCGAACAGCAGCCGCGACAATAGCTCTTCCTCGGGCAGCGCGGGGGTCGAGGTAAAGGCGATCACGGGAACGAGCGAGGTGCCGGTGACGGTGACCCGCGCGGTCAGCCCGGTGACATTCGCCTCCGCGGCGATGTCGAGCCGCGGGTTGGGTGGGCTGTTGCCATCGAAGCGGATGATCCCGCGGGTGAGCTCGAAGCGCTTGCCCGCGAATTCATACCCGCCGCGCACCAGATCGGCGCGGCCGAGGATTGTCGGCGCGGCGGTGGTCCCGCGAATTTTCAGGTCGGCGCCCCATTCGCTGTCGAGCCCCAATCCGCGCACCGCGATCCGCTCGCTTCCCGCCGCGTCGATCAGGTAACGCCACGGCGCCAGCAGGGCGCGCTGCGGGGCGATGTCCGGCGGCAGGTTGATCTCGCGCGTCTTGACGCTGGGGAGCTGCGCGATCGCGGAGGCGCGGCCGAGTTGCCAGCGCGCGCTGGCGATCTGCAGCCGCCCGGCGATCGTCCCGTTGACCCCGTCGGAAATTACCCGCAGCGGGCCGGTGACCGTCGCCGCCAGATCGTCGCGCGAAACCAGCAGCGCATTGCGCGCGGCGAGCTTGAGGTCGATCGACGGCGCTTTCACCCCCAGCCCCGACAAGTCGATGCTGCCGCTGCCCGCGACCGTCCCTCCATTCTTGGTCCGCCCGGCGAATTGCGACAGCTCGAGCCGCGCGCCGGCGAAGCTGCCGCGCACCGCCAGGTTCTGGACATCCGCGCCGATCAGCGCGCTCTGCAGCCGCAGCGCATCGCTCGCCACCGTCCCGCGGAATGTGGGATGCGCGAGCGATCCGGTGGCGTCGGCGGCGAGATTTACCGGGCCGGTGAGGTCGAACGCTTCCAGCGCGATCAGCCGCCACAGCGCGTCCGCGGGGCCAGAATAGCGCAGTTGCGCGAACAGATTGCCCTGGTTGAGGCGCTCGCCGAGCGAACCGCCGCCGGGCAGGCCCGCGATCCGCGCCTGCAAACGTCCGCGCGTCTGCCCGCCCTCCTTGACCACCGCGCGCGCTTCCAAATCGCTCGCGCCGAGCCGCGCGACCAGCGCCAGATCGACTGGGCGCGAAGTCAGTACAAGCCCCGAGCGCGTCAGCCCCTTGATCTGGACCGCGACGTCTCCCGTCGGCAGCCCGCCGCGCACGGCGCGATAGTTGACCACGCCCGACGCGCTTCCGCCCAAGCCCAGATCGGCCATCGCGATGTCGGCGAGCGACAGCGGGACATTGGCGAGCGCGAGATTGAGCGCGGTGCCGTTGCCGAACGTGCCCGAGGCGATCGCGCGCCCGCCGCCGAAATCGATCTCGGTCGGCGCGAGCCGCCAGCCGGGTCCGTCGGGGGTCAGCACCGCGCGGCGCGGCATCGTGATCCGCCGCCCGGCGTAGTCGCCGCCCGCAAGCACCGTGATCCGCTCGGGCATCAAATCGCCGACCAGCTGGAGGTTGAACCGACTCCCGCGCCGCCCAGCGAGCGATGCGGTGATCTTGCCGCGGCCACCCGCGACTTCGGCCTGCGCGGCGAGCCGACCGATGAACAAGTTGCCGCTCTGGATTCCGGCGGCCGAGAGGTTGCCGCTCAGCGTCAGCCCGGCTTTGCCGAAAGTGCCGCTGAACATGGCCTTGCCTTGCACGATCGACAGCGGCGCGGGGCCGCCGAAGCGCGCATTGTTCGCGTCGAGCGCGACGTCGAAACCTTGCGCGCCGCTGCGCGGAAGCAGGCGGATCGTGCCCTCGACCCCGCCGCCCGAGAGCGCGAGGTTGCCATCGACCCCGCCCGTCACCAGCGTCACCGCGCCGCTGACGTTGGTGTTGGCGACGGTGAGGCGCTGAACGTCGATCCGCGTCGGGCCGCCGGGGCGCGCGAACAGCCCGAGCGTTCCATTGAACGGCCCGAGCGTCGAGCCGCCTTGCGTTTCGATGCGGAAGCCCTGCGGGATCGGAGTCAAGGCGACGCGCACGTTCTTGAGTCCGGCGGCGGGGAGCGGATCGGCGAACACCAGCACCGCGTGCGGGCCGTCGTTGGCAATCGTGGCCTCAAGCGAAAACGGACCGTAGTCGGCATGACGGCCGCTTCCGTTCAGCGCAGTCCGGCCATCGGGCAAAACGCGGCCTTGGAGTGCGAGCGACAGCTTGCTCGCGTCGATCCGGCCGTTGCGGATCAGCAAGGCTTGCGCGCCGCCGATACTGACGTTGCCCGCGAAGCGCACGTTGGTTCCGGCAAGGCTCGTCAACGTCGCGTTGTCGACACGCGCCATCCGCCCGGCGAGCCTGGCGTTGAGGAGCCACGGCGCGCCGCCGCCGAAGCGCGCGACGATATCGGCGCGGGCGTCGGCGCGGCCGAGATTGGGGAGCACGAAGCCGTGCGCCACGACGGGTCCGGCGAGCCCGTAACTGCCGCGCGCAAGGTCGCCCGCCAGCGCCAGCCGCGCGCCCAGCCCCGGCACCGCGAGCGTGAGATCGCGCGAGGTCAGCCGGTTTCCGGCGAGCTGGAGCGTGCCCGCAAGCCGCGGTCCCTTGAGGATGCGGTCAGCCTCGGCATTGCCGGTGATGACGCGCGTGGCGATCAGATTGAGCGGTACGGTCCAGGTCCCGCCGACCAGATGCGCGGTGCCTTGGGTCGAGGGCAGTTCGACCCGTGTTGTGCCCAGCGCCAGTTCGCGCGCGGCGAGTTTGTGAACCACGGTAAGGTCGCGAAATGGCCCGTCGAGCCGTGCCGAAAGCCGCGCGTCGGCGAGCTTCACGCCCGCGCCGAGCAGCCCGGAATCGAGCGAACGCGCTTCGATCGCGAGACCGTCGAACGCGTTCCCCGCCAGATCGACCGCGCCGTTGCCGCTGGCGACGAGCGCGCTGCTCGTCGCCCCGAACTGGCCCTTGAGCACGCTGCGCACCAGCGTTCCGGTAGCCCCGAGCGCAACCGTCTCACCCGCGAGCCGCTTGGGCAGCCCGGTAACGAAACCGTCGGGGTGGACGAGCCCGAGCACCGAGTA
>JBBRER010000054.1:0-14347 GCA_038202745.1 Sphingomonadales bacterium | reverse complement strand
GGCAGCGGCAAGGTGCGATGCGCGACGCTGATGCCGCCACCACCGTTCGTTCCGGTCACAGCTTGCCCGACTGCATCGTAGTTCATCGTGTCGACGGGGGTGTAGGTCTTGCCATCAATCGTGAACGCATCGCCCAGCACGACCGGAAAATCGCTACTCTGAGCAAGCGGTGGGGCGTTGGCAGAAAGTGCAAGCAACGCCAGCGCGCTCCGCAATCGTTTATCGGGCAATCTCATCGGCCAGCAATCCCACGGACAACGCGTAATAGTTCGAGCAATTGTAGTGGAGGATAACCCGATAATTCCCGGTTAAAAGATAGGCGGGCGCGCCGCGGCCATCGGGCTCGATCAACGTGGCGAGCACACCCTCGCCGATCGGCGCCAGCGGCGAGACGCCCAGCGCGCGCCATTCTGCGACCGTGCGCCACCGCGTTTGCCGGGCATGGACGCGCGGACACTCGGGCGAGGTAAGCTGCGTCCCCAGCGCTCCGGCATCGAAATTCGCGGGAACCGCGGCGCGCACGCCCCACGGCTGCCCTGCGCGCCAGCCCGCATCGCGGAAATAGTTGGCGATCGAGGCGAGCGTATCGGCGCGGCTCGACCAGATATCGGCGAACCCGTCGCCGTCGCCGTCGCGCGCCAGCCGCAGATAGGCGCTGGGCAGGAACTGCGGATTGCCGAACGCGCCTGCCCAACTGCCTTTGAGGCGCGAGGGCGGCACGCCGCGATCGACCATCTTGAGCAGCGCGATGAATTCCCCGGCGAACAACTCGCGCCGCCGGCCTTCCCAGGCGAGCGTCGCGAGGCTGCGCGCCAGATCGAAATCGCCGGTGTAGCTGCCGTAGTTGGTTTCGTGCCCCCAGATCGCGAGGAGGATCTTGGCCGGGACTCCGTATTGCGCCTCGATCCGCGGCGCGATGCCGGCGACGGCCGCATAAGTGCGCCGCCCGCCGCCAATCCGCTCGGCGTCGACGTGCTGGCGATAATACGGTGCGAAAGCGAGCGGAGAGGTGCTCGACGAAGTGCCCGGCTGCGCCTGATCGAGCGCGATCACGCGTGGGTTGGCGGTGAGCCCTTCGGTCATCCGCCGGACCGTCGCCTCGCTGACGCCTTCGACGCGCGCGCGCTGTGCGAGCTGTTGAAGATACGAACCGAAATCGTTCTGAAAAGCCGGCGTCTGGGCGGCGGCAGGGGTTGGCGGGAGCGGCGCAAAGCTCATGCTGCCCAAAAGCGCGACGGCGAGGAGCGGTGGGGCAAGCGAACGCGTCACGCTGCCGTTCTGACGCAACCACTCCGCCATGCAAGTCGCAATCGACCGATGACCGCCGAACATGCGACGGACACCTCCGGCGGCCCGGGGATGACAAGTCCACGGCCCCCGACTAGCGAGACCTCAGGACAGGTGGCCGAGTGGTTTAAGGCAGCGGTCTTGAAAACCGCCGTGGGTGCAAGCTCACCGTGGGTTCGAATCCCACCCTGTCCGCCAGCTCAGGCGCCTGCGCGACGCCGCCCGCCCAGCAGCCGCCGCATTCCTTCGAGCGCTGCGCCGTAAACCAGGTGCGAAGCCAGCCCGAACGCGTGGGTCTTGAGCGGATAAGCGGTCGGCTTCTTGCTCAACCCCAATGCCGGGACCGTCAGCTGATCGAGCAGCACAGTCACCGCCGCGCCGAAGCCTGTCCCAAACCCGGCCGAGGCCCGAGGCGTCAGTTCGTTGAGCACCCCGTATCCCGCGCCCAACGCGGTGCCGGTGGCGTAGTGAACGGCTTCGCCCGCCGCTGTCTTGTCCTTGGGGGCAACTTCTTTGTTGCGCAGGACTTCGCTGGCGCGGTCGGCGGCCTTGTGCGTGGCGGAAGCGCCACCGTCGGACGATTGGCCGGACAGCCTGCGCTGGAACGCTTCCATCGCCCACGAGGCGACGAGCCCGCTGATCGTGCCGATGATGATCCCGCGAAGCGGGTGTGCGCGCCGTGCCATCCATCTGTCCTTTATCAAATCCGTCAGGCGCGAGAACGAGCGACGGGTCAGGCGAGTTCCTCGCTTTCGGGGATCAGCTCGGCGAATTGTTCGCCCGCGCGATCGACCCGGGTGAGCGGCGAGCGCGCCATCGCGGGCAGCGTGCGGTGCGAGCTGCGCCGCGGCATCGCGCGGCCGAACGTGCCGAGCGCCTCGTGTTCGGTGTCGATCTCGTATTCCATCGCCGCTCTCCTCATTCCCTCAACGCTGGGTAGAGGGAGAAAGTTCCGGTGCGGTTACAATCAGATATGGATCGCGCGGCCGTATGCGGCGAGCACCGATTCGTGCATCATCTCGCTCAGCGTCGGGTGCGGGAACACCGTCGCCATAAGCTCGGCTTCGGTGGTTTCGAGCGTCTTGCCGACGACATAGCCCTGAATCAGCTCGGTCACTTCGGCGCCGATCATGTGCGCGCCGAGCAACTCGCCGGTCTTGGCGTCGAATACGGTCTTGATGAAGCCTTGGGGCTCGCCCAACGCGATGGCCTTGCCATTGCCGATAAACGGGAAGGTGCCGGCCTTGACCGTGTAGCCCTCCTCCTTCGCCTTCGCTTCGGTCAGCCCGACGCTGGCGACTTGCGGGTGGCAATACGTGCAGCCCGGAATGTTGCGCTTGTCCATCGCGTGGGGGTGGACGTCCTTGTTGCCGAGCTCGGCGGCGATGGCCTCGGCGGCGATCACGCCTTCGTGGCTGGCCTTGTGTGCGAGCCACGGGCCGGGGGTGCAATCGCCGATCGCCCACACGCCTTTGACGTCGGTGCGGCCCATTCCGTCGATGCTGACGATCCCGCGCTCGGCTTTCACACCCAGTGTTTCGAGGCCGATATTCTCGGTATTGGGGACGATCCCGATGGCGACGATGACGTGGCTGAACTCGGCCTCGGTGACGTTGCCGTCCTTGCCCTTGAGCCGGGCTTTGACGCCCTTATCGGAGACCGTCAGAGCCTCGACCCCGGCGCCGGTCATGATTGTCATGCCCTGCTTCTTGAGCGCTTTTTCGAGGAACGCGGAGACATCGGCATCCTCGACCGGGACCACGCGGTCGAGCATTTCGACCACGGTAACTTCCGCGCCCATGTCGTTGTAGAAGCTGGCGAACTCGATCCCGATCGCGCCGCTGCCGATGACCAGCAGCTTGGTCGGCATCTCGGGCGGGACCATCGCGTGGCGGTAAGTCCAGACGCGCTTGCCGTCGGTCTTGGCGAACGGCAGGTCGCGCGCCCGCGCCCCGGTGGCGATAACGATATGCTTGGCGGTGAGCGTCTCGGTGCGCTTCTCGCCTTTGACCTCGATCTTGCCCGGGGCGACGAGCTTGCCCTCGCCCATGTGCACCGCGATCTTGTTCTTCTTCATCAGGTGGGTGACGCCCTGATTGAGCTGCTTGGCCACCCCGCGGCTGCGCCCCACCACCGCATCGATATCCGCGCGGATGTTGTCGGCGGCCAGCCCATAACTCGCGGCATGCTTCATCTGGTGAAACACCTCGGCCGAGCGCAGCAGCGCCTTGGTCGGGATGCACCCCCAGTTGAGGCAAATCCCGCCGAGCAGCTCGCGCTCGACGATCGCGGTTTTGAGCCCCAACTGAGCCGCCCGGATCGCCGCAACATAGCCGCCTGGGCCGGAACCGAGGATGATGACGTCGTAGATGTCAGCCATGTTACGCCACCAGCCCCAGTGGCTTTTCCACCAGCCCCTTGAACGCCTGCATCAGCGCCGCGCCGTCGGCGCCGTCGATCGCGCGGTGATCGAAGCTGCCGGTGGCGCTCATCACGGTGGCGATGGCGAGCGCGCCGTCGATCACGTAAGGCCGCGGCTCGCCCGCGCCGACCGCCATGATCATGCCTTGGGGCGGGTTGATCACCGCCTCGAATTGCTTGATCCCGAACATGCCGAGGTTGGAAAGGCTGGCGGTGCCGCCCTGGTATTCGTGCGGCTGGAGCTTGCCCTCGCGCGCCTTGTCCGCCAGCGCCTTCATCTCGCGCGAGATTTGCGAAACGGTTTTGGCCCCGGCATCGACGATGATCGGTGTGATCAACCCCGAAGGCGCGGCGACCGCGACCGAGATGTCGGCGCGGGTGTAGTTGCGCAGTTCTTCGCCGGCGAAACTGACGTTGCACTTGGGGGTGAGCTGCAGCGCCTTGGCCAGCGCCTTGATCAGCAGGTCGTTGACCGAAAGCTTGACGCCTTCGGCCTCGAGCGCGGCGTTGAGCTCGCCGCGCAGCTTGAGCAGCGCGTCGAGCCGCACATCGACGGTGAGGTAGATGTGCGGGATCGTCTGCTTGGCTTCGGTCAGCCGGCGCGCGATGACCTTGCGGATATTGCCCAGCTTCTCGGCCTCGAACGGGATGCCGAAGTCGGGTATCTTGGCTGGCGCACTCGGGAAGGGAGCGGCGCGGGTCGGTTGTGCGCCTCCGCCTGAGGCCCCAGCCTGCGCTGGGGCTCCCGCTCCATCGACATCGGCCTTGACGATCCGGCCGCCCGGCCCGCTGCCTTTGAGCGCGGCAAGATCGATGCCTTTGTCCCCCGCGATCCGCTTGGCGAGGGGAGATGCGATGATGCGATCGCCCCTTGTGTCGTGAGCCCCCGCGGAGGCGGGGGCCTCAGGAGGCTTGGCGGGCGGTGGCGCTGGCGTGTCATCGCCTGAGGTCCCAGCCTTCGCTGGGACTCGCGCTTCGGGTTCGGTCTTGGGTGTGTCAGCCTTGGCCGTCGGAGCCGGCGCTGCGCTGACATCCTCATCCTCGCCCGCCAGCATCGCGATAACCGTGCCGACCGCGACGCCCTCGGCGCCCTCGGGCACCTCGATCGCGGTAATCGTGCCTTCATCGATCGCTTCGAATTCCATCGTCGCCTTGTCGGTCTCGATTTCGGCCATGATGTCGCCGGATTTCACCACGTCGCCGACCTTGACCAGCCATTTGGCAAGCGTGCCCTCTTCCATCGTCGGTGACAGCGCGGGCATCTTGATTTCGATCGGCATAGAGCTGTCCTTCGGGCGACCGGGAGGCACACCGTCTCTGGCAAGAGACCGCGCGATGGGCAAGGCCGTTGCGCGGATGGCGATAGTGCGGGATACCTTCGCGCGATGCGGGTCTATCTGGTGATCATGGACGAGACCGAGGAGGCGAACGCGGCGCTGCGCTTTGCCTCGCGGCGGGCGACGCGCACGAAAGGCACGCTCCACTTGCTGGCGTTGCTCCCGCGCCAGGAGTTTGTTGCGTTCGGCGGGGTTCAGGCGACGATCGAGGCCGAAGCCCGCAGCCGCGCAGAAACGCTGGTGACCACCGCGGCTGGGAGCCTGCTCAGCGAGAGCGGCAAGGCGCCGCTGATCTCGGTGCGCGAAGGCGACGGGGTGCAAGTGGTGCGCGAATATCTGAGCGAGCACCCCGAAGTGTCGGCGCTGGTGCTGGGCGCGGCCGAGCACGGCGGGCCGGGGCCGCTGGTTAGCCACTTTGCCGGTATCGCGGGCCAGTTGCCCTGCCCGCTCTATGTGGTGCCCGGCGGGTTGAGCGACGAGGATTTCGATCGGCTGGGCTAGCGACGCTTGCCCTGATGCCGCACGTTTGCCGGTCGCCCGCGCCTCCCGACCAGTTGTCCGCCGCGCTTCTTGTCGGGCAATCGCCTCCCGCGCGGTTCGATCCCGCCGCCGCCATCCTCGAGTTCGAACTTGAGCGCACCGGTCAGCGGGTTGGCTTCTGCCAACCGCAGCCTGAGCCGGTCGCCCATCGCGTAGCCGGTGCCCGAACTGTCGCCCGACAGAACTTGCGCTTTCTCATCGTATGAAAAGCGCTCGGCGCCGAGCGTCGAGACCGGGACCAGCCCGTCGCCGCCGAGCCCGATAATCGTCGCGAAGAAACCGAACTTCTGGACGCCCGTGACGCGGGTTTCGAACACTTCGCCGACGCGCGCCGAAAGCCATGCGGCGACGTAGCGGTCGATGGTGTCGCGCTCGGCGGCCATCGCGCGGCGCTCAGCGGCGCTGATTGCGTCGCTGATCCGCGACAGATCGGCGCGGTCGCGTTCGGCGAGACCGGTGGCGGCGGGCAAGTCGCTTTTTGGCCGCGGCTGCTCGAGCCCCCAGCCATCGACCAGCGCGCGGTGGACGAGCAGATCGGCATAACGGCGGATCGGTGAGGTGAAATGCGCGTAGCTGCCCAGCGCCAGCCCGAAGTGCCCGGCGTTGCGCGGGCCGTAATAGGCCTGCGTCTGGCTGCGCAGCACCGCTTCCATGATCAGCGCCTTCTCGCTCTCGTCGGCGACGCCCTTGAGCATGCGGTTGAACAGCCCCGGAGTGATCACCTGCCCGAGGGCCAGCTTCTTGTCGAACGTCGCCAGATAGTCCTTGAGCGCGACCAGCTTCTCGCGACTCGGAGCCTCGTGGATGCGGTAAACCACGGGGGCGACTTTGCTTTCGAGCGCCTTGGCGGCGGCGACATTGGCGGCGATCATGAAGTATTCGACCACGCGGTGCGCGTCGAGGCGTTCGCGGATAGCGATCTCGGTGATGCGACCCTGCTCGTCCAGCCGGACCTGACGCTCGGGCAGTTCGAGCGCGAGCGGATCGCGGCTGTCTCGCGCGGCTTCAAGCAGACGCCAAGCCGCCCATAGCTGGGTCAGGTTGTCACCCGCGCTTCCTGCGTCGATCCGCGCCTGTGCATCCTCGTACGCTATCACTTCGGCGATCCGCACGATCGCGCGGGTGAAACGCCACGCGGTGACGCGGCCTTGCGCGTCGATCGACAGGTGGCAGGCCATCGCGGCGCGATCCTCACCCGCACGCAAGGAGCAAACATCGGCACTGAGCACTTCGGGGAGCATCGGCACCACACGGTCGGGAAAGTAGACCGAGTTGCCGCGCAGGCGCGCCTCGCGGTCGAGCGCGCCGCCGGGGCGGACGTAGAAACTGACATCGGCGATGGCGACCAGCGCGCGGAAGCCGCCGGGGTTGGCAGGGTCTGTGTCGGGCTCGGCCCAGATCGCATCGTCGTGATCGCGCGCGTCGCTCGGGTCGATCGCGACGATCGGCAGCGCGCGAAGGTCTTCGCGGTGCTCGGCCGATACCGACAGCTTGGCGGCGCGCTCGGCTTCGGCGAGCGTGCCCCCATCGAAAACGTTCGGGATGCCGTGCTTGTGGATCGCGATCAGACTGAATGCGCGCGGCGCCAGTGGATCGCCCAGCACTTCAGTGACTTTGACCCCCGAACGCGGCGTCCGCCCGACCGGCTCGGCCAGCACCAGTTGTCCGCGTGTCGCCTCGCCCAAATCAGCGATCGGCTGCGAATGGCGTTCGCGCTTGTCGACCGGGGCGAGCCACCCCGTCCCCGCGGCGTCGATCTCGACCACCCCGAGCAATTGTTCGGCGCGCGCGGGCAGCTTCTTCATCGGGTGCGCGCGCCAACCATTGCCCGCTTCTTCGGTGCGCGCGAGCACCCTGTCGCCCACTTTGACCGCCGATCCGCGGCCCTTCTCGATCAGCCGGAGCTTGGGCGGCGGCGTGGCATCGTCGGGCTGCCACGCATCGGGCACCGCGATCGCCTCGCCGTCCTCGATGCTCACGACGCGCAGCACGGTCACTTTCGGCACCCCGCCCATCGCGTGGAACGCGCTGCGATTGCCGTCGATCAGCCCTTCGTCGGCCATGTCGCGTAGCAGCGCCTTGAGCTTGATCTTTTCCTGCCCTTTGAGCCCGAACGCGCGCGCAATCTCGCGCTTGCCCGCTGGGTCGTCCGACCGCGCGATGAAGTCGAGAATCTGCTCACGCGTGGGAAGCTCCGGCGGAGGCTTGGGCGGGCGCGTCACTATGGTTTGATCGGAGCGAACGCGCCGCCGGGCACCGCCGAAGCAACCGGACTATCGACTCCGTACGCGCCGCTGGCGCTCACCCCGAAGATCCAGTCGTCGCCGCGCACTCCGTCGAGCTTGACCTCGGTGCCCGACGTTTTGAGCGGTTCGTCCCAATCGCGCGCGTCGGTGCGGCGGCGCCAGACGGTGTAGCCAGTCGCTCCCGATACCACCTGCCATTTGACCGTGGTGAACGTCTGCACCGCCGCCTCGACGGTGGGCGCGGGCGGCATCGGCGCGCGCGCCAGCGTATCGAGCGCGGCGGTGTTGAGCGCGACGACTTTCGCCAAGTACGTAAAGTCCATGAACTGCGCGGTGTCGCCATAGACCACACCGTTTTCGGTGCGCAGGTCCTGATGCTGGTGATCGTAGTTCTCGACCGCAACGGTGAAGCGGATCGCGGGGTAGCCGAGGTCCTCGAATGGCAGATGATCGCCGCCGCGGCCCATACGGTCGGCGCGGAACACCTGCCGCACTTCGAGGCCTTGGGACGTGTTTCCGGCAATCGCGGCGACGTAGCGCGACAGGTTGCGGCTCGGGCTGTCGTTCTCCCCGCCGAAACGCCGCGCAGCGGCGCGCGTGGCGTCGGTCGCATCTGCGCGCGGGCCTTCGGAAAATACGCGCACATGGGTGTCGTCCACGAGCCCGTCCGAGCCGCGCGAATTGCCGATGATGTCGTTGTTGAGCACCGCCTTGACCGTCCAGCCCTGCTTCTTCGCATAGTCGGCGAGCAGCTTGCCGCCGAACAGCCCCTGCTCCTCGCCCTGCAGCACCGCATAGACGATGGTCGCGGGGTATTTGTGGTGCGACAGCAGCCGCGCGGCTTCGAGCACGAGCGCAGTGCCGCTGCCGTCATCGTTCGCGCCGGGCGCGTCCGAAGTGGCGTTCATCACGTCGGTGACGCGGCTGTCGAGGTGGCCCTGGACGATCACGACTTCGTTGGGTCGCTCGCTCCCCCGCTGGATCGCCACGACATCGACGATGTGCGTCGGTTTGGGCAGCCGCTCGCCGGTGATCGTGGTTTCGGGCAGGACGATTTCGAGGCAGTTACCGCACGCCCTCCCGGTCTTGCGGAACTGCGCTTCGGCCCAGCGTCGCGCGGCGCCAATCCCGCGCTTCTTGTCGGTCTCGCTCGACAGCGTGTGCCGCGTGCCGAACGCGACCAGCCGGTCGATATCGGCGCGCAGACGCTGTTCGGACACGGCGTTGCCGGGCGCGCCCAGCGCCGGAGTAGCGAGCGACAGGGCGATCAGGCTAGTAAGCGCGCGCGACATGGATCGTCTCCTTGGCCGGTTCGCCGGTAAATGGACAGGCGCCGGTGGGCGCCGGCGCACCGAGCGGGGCATTGCGGATCGTGAGCTTTAACGCTTTCAATTTTTGGACCACTTTTTCGAGCGCGGCGCCGGTCGGGCGCGACCAGCCGATCTCGATCCAGCCGGGGTATTTGGCATCGCTGCCGAAATGGGCCGCGATCCCCGCCATGTCGGTCACATCGCGGCGGATGCCAGCGTCGCGGCGGGCGGTCGCTTCGGCGTGGAGCGCGCGCTGGATGTCTTCGAGTTCCGCCATCGCGGCCTCGACAAATACATCGCGCGACTGCGCAGCGAAGGCGACTTTGCCCGCGTTGGTGTAAAGCCGGTCGCGGCGGATCGCCGAGACTTGGCCGCCTGCGGCATCGCGTCCGCCGATCTCGAGGATTAGCGGGACGCCCTTCTTGACCCACGCCCAGCGCTTGCCGGTGGCCTTGCCCGGGCGCTTGTCGAGCAGCACCCGCACCGGATCGCCGAACGCGCGCAGCCCGGCGAGATCGGCGCGCAGCTCCTCGCAATACGCGAGCAACGCCGCGTCGCCTTCGTCCTCGCGGAGCATCGGCAGGATCACGATCTGGTGCGGGGCGAGCTTGGGCGGAACGCGCAGCCCATCGTCGTCGCCGTGCGCCATGATCAACGCGCCGACCATCCGCGTCGAAACGCCCCAGCTGGTCGTGTGGCAGAGCTGCTGCCCACCCTCGCGATCCTGGTAGCGAATATTCGCGGCCTCGGCGAACGAAGTGCCGAGGTAGTGCGAGGTGCCCGCCTGGAGCGCCTTGCCGTCCTGCATCATCGCCTCGATGCTGTAAGTCGCCTCCGCGCCGGGGAAGCGCTCGTTTTCGGGCTTTTCGCCCACGATCACCGGCAGCGCGACGTCCTCCTCGGCGAACGCGCGGTACATTTCGAGCGCGCGCAGCGTCTCGGTCATCGCGTCGGCCTTGTCGGCGTGCGCGGTATGTCCTTCCTGCCAGAGGAACTCGGTCGTGCGCAGGAACATCCGCGTGCGCATTTCCCAGCGTACGACGTTGGCCCACTGGTTGGTGAGCAGCGGCAGATCGCGCCACGATTGGATCCAGCGGCTCATCGCCTGGCCGATCACCGTTTCCGAAGTCGGGCGGACGATCAACGGTTCCTCGAGCTTCGCCGAAGGATCGGGGACCAGCCCGCCTTCGCCATCCGAAACCAGCCGGTGGTGCGTGACCACGGCCATCTCCTTGGCGAAGCCTTCGACGTGTTCGGCTTCCTTGGCGAAGTACGAAAGCGGGATGAACAGCGGGAAATAGCAGTTCTGCACGCCGGCGGCCTTGATCCGCGCGTCCATCAGCGCCTGCATCCGCTCCCAGATGCCGTAACCCCAGGGGCGGATCACCATGCACCCGCGCACCCCCGATTCCTCGGCCATCTCGGCCTCGGCGATCACCTCCTGGTACCACTGGGCGAAGTCGTCGGCGCGAGTGACAGAAAGGGCGTGCTTGAAATTGGGTTGGTTCATGCCCGCGCTGTTAGCGGCGATGCGCCGCGGGTTCAAACGCCCAAGCTTATTTGCCGAGGCTGTCGAGCTTGTTCTGCATTGCCGCCATTTGCGCGCGCAGGACCGCGATTTCGTCGTCGGGCGTGGCCGCTGGAGCTTCGGCGGCCGGCTTGTCCGGCGCCATCCCCGGCATGAACGCGGACGCTGCCGCCTTGAACATCGCCAGGTTCTGCTGCGCCAACTTGGCCAGCGGGTTGCTGCCCATGCTCGCCTCGAATGCTGCGCGCAGCTTCGCCTGGTTGGTGCGAAAATTGTCCATCGAGGCATCGAGGTAATGCGGAACCAGCGCTTGCATCGAATTTCCGTAAAGCGAAATCAACTGGCGCAGGAAGTTGACCGGGAGCATCTGCTCGCCGCCCGCACTCTCCTCGTCCATGATGATCTGGGTCAGCACTTGACGGGTAATGTCGGCGCCGGTTTTGGCGTCGAGCACCTGGAAATCGATGTTCTCGCGGGTCATTTTGGCGAGATGGTCTAACGTGATGTAGCTCGACGAGCGGGTATTGTAGAGCCGCCGGTTGGCGTACTTCTTGATGATCACAGTGTCGCCGTCGCCAGCCATCGTTTGCCCCTGTGGATTGCTCGGATGGAGCGTGTTAGCACTTGCGGCAACGGCGGTGCAACACGCGCTTTTGCTGCGCAGCATCAGCGCCCAAAACGCCGTCCCAGAAGCGTCAGCAGTTCGTATTGGGCGAGCCCGGTGGCGCGCGAGGCTTCGGGCAGAGAATAGTCGGCGCGCACCCAATCGCCCTCCCGCAGCATAGGCGCGGTGGTGAGGTCGATCACGGTCATGTCCATCGACACGCGCCCGATCGCGGGCAGCGCCGCTTCGCCCGCGCGGAACACGCCCTTGCCCGACCATGCCCGCAGATAGCCATCGGCATAGCCGATGCTGACCACCCCGACACGCATGTCGCGCGGCGCGACGAAGGTGGCGTTGTATCCGACGCCCTCGCCCGCGGCGACATCGCGGACCTGCAGCAGCACCGCCTCGGGATAAGCGACCTGTTGGATGTGCGGCGCGAGTTCGGCGCGCTGGCAGCCGCCGTAGAGCGACAGCCCGGGCCGGGTCAGATCGCCATGAAAGCCTGCACCAAGCACGATCCCGCAGCTGTTGGCGAGCGCGGCGCGGCGGTGCGATAGTGCGCGACGGGCGTCTTCCCAGCGCAAACGCTGCACTTCGTTGCTCGGGTTGTCCTCGTCGGCCGCAGCGAGGTGCGAATGGAGCACATCGACGTCGAGCGCGCGCACCGCCTCTTCACCGAGCGCCTGCGCGGGCAGTCCGAGCCGGTTGATACCGGTATCGACCATCACGTCGCACAGCCCGCCCCCGGCGTCGCGCCAGTTTTGCGCCTGTCGCACCGAGTTTACCACCGGCCGCGCGCCAATCGCCCTGATGAAGCGCGCATCGGCCACGTCGAGCGGACCGTGGAGCACCGCGATCCGCGCCGGATCGACCAGCCCGGCCACCTCGGTTGCTTCCGCCGAATGCGCGACAAAGAAATCGCGGCAGCCCGCGGCGGCGAGCACGGGCACGACTTGCGCCACGCCGAGGCCGTAAGCGTCCGCCTTGATTGCCGCACCAGCAGGAGCGGCTCCGGACAACGCGTCGAGCGCGCGCCAGTTGGCGACGAGCGCATCGGTATCGATGTTGAGCCGCAGCGCGGCGGTGGGTGCTTCAGCCATCGGGCGAAAAGTCGCGCGGCGGTCCGCCTCTGAGCCCCCAGATCGCGACCACGAGCCCGAACGCCACGACGATCCAGGTGTACCACAGCCCGGCATAAGCATCCCCGCTGCGCGCGTTGATGTAGCCCGCGATCAACGGGAGGAAGCCGCCGAGGTAGCCCGCTCCGATATGGTAAGGGATCGACATCGAGCTGTAGCGGATTTGCGGCGGGAACATCTCCGACAACTGCGCGGCGACGCCGCCGTAAGTCAGCGCCGAAAGCGCGCCCAGCACCATCAGCAGCGCCCCGATCCCAAGCAGCGCGGGGAGCCGCGGATGCTGGACCTTGAGATCGAACCCGCGCGCGCTCAGCGCCGCTTCGAGCCCGGCCTTGCGGGCGGCGCCGTCGCTCAGCCACACCGGATCGACAGCGATCGGCTGCCCGCCCGCGCTGAGCCCCAGCTGCGGGCTTTGCGCGACGCTGTACGGCACTCCGGCGGCGCTCAGCGTTTCGAGCAGCTTGCCGCAATCGCTCTGCTTGCGACCGAACAGCTCGGCGAAGGGGTCGGTGCTGCACGCGGTTCCCGACACCGCCACCGGCGTTCGTTCCGCACTCGCCGCCAAGCCGGGGTTGGCGAGCGCACCGATCCCCCAGAACACCGGGAATAGCAGCACCAGCGCCAGCGCCGCGCCGATCACCAGCGGCGGCTTGCGCCCGACGCGGTCGGACCATTTGCCGACCATCAGGTAGAACGACATCGAAACCAGCGCGGACAGCCCGATCACGATCTGCGCGGTCACCGCATCGACCCGCATCGGCCCCTTGAGGAACGACAGCGCCGAAAAGAACGCAGTGTACCAGATTGTGGTTAGGACACCCGTTATCCCGAACAGCGCGACGAAGATGCGCCGCTTGTTACCCGGGTAGGTGAAGCTCTTGACGAACGGGTTGCCGACCGTCTCGCCAGCTTCCTTCATCGCCACGAACACCGGGCTTTCGGAGAGTTTGAGCCGCATCCACAAGCTGATCGCGAGCAGGATCAACGAAAGCAGGAACGGAATCCGCCAGCCCCACGCCGCGAACACGTCGGCCGGGATCAGCGTCTGGCACGCGAGCACGACCGCGATCGACAGCACGAACCCGCCGACCACGCTCGCCTGGATGTAGCTCGAAACATATCCGCGTCGCCGCGGCGGGGCATGCTCGGACACGTAGATCGCCGCGCCGCCGTATTCGCCGCCGAGCGCCAAGCCTTGCAGAATGCGCAGGCCGATCACGATCAGAGGCGCCCACAGCCCGATGCTGGCGGCCGAGGGAATCAATCCGACTCCCGCGGTGGCGATGCCCATCAGGGTGACGGTGACGAGGAATGTGTACTTGCGCCCGAGCTTGTCGCCGAGAAACCCGAACAGGATCGCGCCCAACGGCCGAAACCCGAAGCCGACCGCGAAACCCGCCCACACCAGCAGCAATTGTAACGTCTCGTTACCCGCCGGGAAAAACGCCTTGCCGATGATCGAGGCAAGCGTGCCGTAGATGAAGAAGTCGTACCACTCGAACACCGTGCCCATCGACGAGGCGGCGACTATCAGCCGCATTTCGGCGGCACTCGGTTCGCGGATGTCGATGCTGGCAGCCATGGCGTTCTCCCCCAAGCGCTCTAGCGAGGGGTTCAGGCGGAGGGAAGCGCGGCCAGCGCCGCAGTCCACGGCAACAGGATCGCCCCGTGGCGCGCGGGATAGTCACGCGCCGGCGCAAGCGTGGCGAGGCCCGGCCAATCGGGGAGCGCGCCTTCTCCCGCCAGCCACACCGCGAGCGCAGCGCCGGCCGAGGCAATCGCATCACGGTCGTGGCCCGGCGCCCCGCCGGCGAAGATCGCCGCCGCGGCTTGACCCACCGCGCAAGCGTGCGCGCGCAGTCCGACGCGTTCGATCCGGCCGGCCGGATCGCAAGAAAGCGCCAGCGCAATCCTGCTGCCGCAAGTGGCGGA
>JBBRER010000053.1:0-14350 GCA_038202745.1 Sphingomonadales bacterium | reverse complement strand
GCCAGCGGGCAGGACTTCTAGTAGAGCCGCGCTCACCAGCCGGATGGCTCAACCGGCATTCCGCAAGAGGCGGCGCGACGTGAATTACGACCATGTCTTCGACCAGGCGATCGAGCGGCTCCACGCCGAAGGCCGCTACCGCGTCTTCATCGACATCCTGCGCAACAAGGGCGCTTATCCCAACGCCCGCTGCTTTGCCGGGCATAACGGCCCCAAGGACATCACCGTGTGGTGCTCGAACGATTACCTCGCGATGGGCCAGCACCCCAAAGTCATCGCCGCGATGGAAGAGGCACTGAACGATGTCGGCGCCGGATCGGGCGGCACCCGCAACATCGGCGGCAACACGCACTACCACGTCGATCTCGAGCGCGAGCTGGCCGATCTTCACGGCAAGGACGGCGCGCTGCTGTTCACCTCGGGCTACGTCTCGAACGACGCGACGCTGTCGACGCTGGCCAAGATTCTGCCCGGCTGCGTGGTCTTTTCCGACGCGTTCAACCACGCCAGCATGATCGCCGGGATCCGCAATTCGGGCTGCGAAAAGCGCGTGTTCCGCCACAACGACCTGGCGCACCTCGAAGAGCTGCTCGCCGCCGAGGATCCGGCGGTGCCGAAGCTGATCGCGTTCGAATCGGTCTATTCGATGGAAGGCGACATCGCCCCGATCCACGCGATCTGCGACCTTGCCGAAAATTACAACGCGCTGACCTACATCGACGAGGTCCACGCGGTCGGGATGTACGGCGCGCGCGGCGGCGGCATCTCCGAGCGCGACGAAGCCGCGCACCGGATCGACATCATCGAAGGCACGCTGGGCAAGGCGTTTGGGGTGATGGGCGGATACATCGCCGCCGACGCGCGAATCGTCGACGTGATCCGCAGTTATGCGCCGGGGTTCATCTTCACCACTTCGCTTTCGCCGGTGCTGGTCGCGGGCGTGCTCGCCGCTGTGCGCCACCTCAAAGCCTCGAGCGTCGAGCGCGAGGCCCAGCAGGCCGCCGCGGCGCGGCTCAAAGCGATGTTCGCCGAGGCCGCGCTGCCGGCGATGCCTTCTACCACGCACATCGTCCCGCTGCTGGTCGGCGATCCGGTTCGCGCCAAACAGATCAGCGACATCCTGCTCGCCGAGTACGGGGTTTACGTCCAGCCGATCAACTACCCGACCGTCCCGCGCGGCTCCGAGCGACTGCGCTTCACCCCCGGCCCCGCGCACACCGAAGCGATGATGCGCGAGTTGACCGGCGCGCTCGTCGAAATCTGGGACCGGCTGGAATTGCGCCAGGCCGCCTGAGCTTCACTTCGGCTTCATCGCTCCGGCTTCGGGCCAGTCGCTGTCGCCGAGGCGTTTGAGGTTCATTTCGAAGAACTGCACCGGCGGTTTGCCCGGCATCACGCGCTCGCCGATCTCGCGCCATGTTTCGCCCGCCACCATAGCGGTGTAGCGGATTGTCATCGGACCGACGGGTATCTCCCAGACGTAGCCGTTCGCGGTCGGGATGAGCGCAAAGTCGCCCGCGCGGCCCTGCGCATAGCTGTGCAGCGTGTATTTGCCGCTCGCCGGATCGAACGAGACCGTGCCGAACGCATTGAAGCTCACCCGGCCGTGATCGAAACCGCGGCCTTCGAGCACTTTGACAGTGCCGCCCAGGAAAGGCCCGATCCGTTCGGTCTGGGTGACTTGATGCGCGCCGCTCGGCAGCTGGGTGACCGCTTCGCCGCGCCAGCGCCCGTCCATCCACGCCAGCTTGGCCATCGCCGTGCGCTGAGCCGCCAGCCGCGCCTCAGCGTCGGGCGCTTGGGCGAGCGCGCCCGACGCCAGTGTCAGCCCAAGTCCGGCGATCGCCAGCCGTCCCAATCCGCTTCGCATTTTTCCTGCTCCCCTTGATCGCGCGCACCGGCTTGTGCCAGCTTGCCGCGATGACCGGGGGAGTGTCTTCGATCGGCGAGTGGGCCAAGCGCGTTTTCGCGAGTTACGCCCGCGGCTTCGCGAAACGCACCGCGGTGTGGCCGGCGTGGCCCACCCTCGAGATCGCGTGCGCGCTCGCGCTGGGGTTGGCGGTGCTGACCGGGCCGTTCGGCACCGATGCGATCGACTTGCCGCGCCGCATCGCATTCTGGCTGGTGCTCCTGGGGGCCAACCTGATCGGCTGGCGCCTGCTCATCAACCGGGTTGTGCGCACTCCGCGCGATTGGCCCAAGGCGGCGCTGATCGGGACGTTGCTCCTCAATCTCCCGCTGCCGCCCGAAATCCCGCTGGTGCTGCGGCTCGTGGGCGTTGCGGGAAGCACCGCATCCGCGTGGTCGACCTGGCTGGAAGCGGCGGGGCTGACCGCGCTGATCTATCTGGCGGCGCGGGTTTGGGGTGTGTCGCGCAAGGCCGCCGAGCCCGATCCCGATGCGCCGGCGGCGCTGCTGGCGCGTTGGGGGATCGCTCCGGGTCAGCTCGCCGCGGTGCTCGCCGAAGACCACTACTGCCGGCTGGTGCTCGACGGCGGCACCGAGCGGCTGGTGCACGGGCGTTTCGGCGATGCGGTGGCGGCGCTGGCCGCGCTGCCCGGCCTGCAGGTTCATCGTGGCGCCTGGGTTTCGGATGCGGCGGTAAAGAGCGCGCTGCGCGAAGGACGCGGCTGGCGGCTGCGCCTGAGCGACGGCCGGCTGGTCAAAGTCAGCGCCAGCTACCGCGAAGCTGCGCGGCGGCGGGGCCTGCTCAACCGGGCATCGGGTTCGCTTGCCGGGTGAAGCCGCGCCGCGTATCGACTACCGCGAGCAGAAACATGGCGGCCACAGACCGGCCAGCGAACGAGGAGCGTTGAATGGCACAGGACAAGACCGCGAAGAAAACCACGCGCAAAAAAGCAGCCTCGCCTACCAAAGCGGCGACCAAGCCGGCCGTGAAGAAGGCGACCGCCGCGAAAAAAAGCGTCGTCGCCAAGCCTGCCGCGAAAAAGTCGCCCGTGGCGAAAAAGGCGAGCGTCGCGAAAAGCTCTGCCGCCAAGCCCGCCGCCAAGGCGACCACGGGCAAATCGGCGAAAAGCAAAGTTGCGCTTCGGACGTCGGCCTCCGCAGCTCCCGCGCCGCGCGCTTCCCCGACGCCGCAGCCGGCCGCGGCGCCTGCGCCCACCCCCGCTCCGGCCCAGCCGCGAGCGGCATCGACCCCCGCAGCTGCGAAAGCCGAGAGCGGGTCGATGGCGTGGCTGGTGTGGGTCATGCTCGGTCTGGCGGCGTTGGCGTTGGTGTGGTGGCTGACGCGCTAAAACGCGCTAGTTGCGTAGCCAGCCTCAGCGCAGCGAAACGACGTTGTCGCTCTGGCGTGGATCGCGGCGATCGCCGCGGTACTGGCTGGCCATCGGCTCGTCCGCCACTTCGACCGCCTCGCTCGCGCCGAAGCCATTGAACGCGGTGCGCATCGCGACCCCGTACGCGCCGAGCATTCCGATCTCGATATAGTCGCCCGGCGCGATGTCCTCGGGCAGCACGAACGGCCCTTCCATGTAGTCGGCATCGTCGCAGGTCGGGCCGTAGAACGCGAATTCGGCGAGCTTGCCCGCGCGGCTTTCGTCGAGACACTTGACCGGGAAGCGCCAGCCGACGTGCGCCGCGTCGAACAGCGCCCCGTACGCGCCATCGTTGATGTAAAGCTCGTTGCCGCGGCGCTTTTCGACGCGGACCACCAGGCTGTTGTATTCGGCGCAGAGCGCGCGGCCGGGCTCGCACCAGAGCTCGGAAGAGTACGAAATCGGCAGCGATTCCGACGCGCGGTGGATCGAGGCGAAATAGTCCTCAAGCGGCGGCGGCTCCATCCCCGGATAGATCGACGGAAAGCCCCCGCCGACATCGACGATATCGACGACGACCGCGGCATCGACGATCGCCGCGCGGACGCGCTCGAGCGCCTGGACGAACGCGAACGGGGTCATCGCCTGGCTGCCGACGTGGAAGCAGATGCCGAGCCAGTCGGCGACCTGACGCGTCGCCTGGAGCAGCGGCGCGGCGTCGGCGAGATCGACCCCGAACTTCGAGGCGAGGCTGAGCTCGGCGTACTCGGAACTAACGCGCAACCGCACGCACAGCCGCAGGTCAGCCGCGGGCGCGCCGTCAGGTCCGGCGGTCGCGGCGACGATCTTGTCGAGCTCTTCGTGGGTGTCGAGGCTGAACACGCGCACGCCGTGGACGGTGTAAGCCTCGGCGATGGCGCGCGCGGTCTTGACCGGGTGCATGAAACACAGCGCGGCCTCAGGAAGCGTGGCGCGAGTCAGCCGCACTTCGGCGATCGAGGCGACGTCGTAATGCGTGACCCCCGCGTCCCACAGCACCCGCAGCAGGTCCGCCGACGGGTTCGCCTTGACCGCATAAAGCGACTGGCCGGGAAACTTCTCGACGAAGAAACGCGCGGCGCGCGCCGCGGCCTGCGGACGGTTCAGGATAACGGGTTCGTCGGGCGCGGAAGCGCGAACTACGGACGCGGCGTCGGGATGATGGTGCAACTCAAGGGACCCCCAAACGGATAGTTTGAACAAGGCTGCCTTGCGGTTTGGAAGTCCCCATGGGGCAGCGGGGGTGCCTATAATCGGGCCGCGATGAACTGCAAGTGAAAAGGGGCCCCGCCGCGCGGCTCACCGCATCAGGTGAACGGCGAGCGCCGAGTAGGCCGGGAGCGAGGCTGGGTTGAGCGCGACGTTGGACGCAACCGGGTGCGAAGCGAACCGCGCGATCGTCATTTCAGCGAGCGGATCGATCCAGATCGTCTGCCCATGAATGCCGCGAGCGGTATAAGCGCCGTGGTTGTCGTGGCTGACCCACCACTGGCTGCGATACGACCACCCGGGCAGGTGCGCGTAGCCCGCCTGCGCAAAATCCTCGGGCTTGGCGCCGCGCGTGACCGAATTGACGACAGCGGCGGGGATTACCTGCTCGCCGTTCACCACTCCGCCCAACCGCATCGCCTCGCCGTAGCGCGCCATGTCGCGCAAAGTGGGATTGAGCCCGCCGCCCGCGAACGGCATTCCCGTGCCGTCGATCAGGAAGTCGGCATCAGCCTCCATCCCCAGCGGCTGCCAGATGCGCTCCGACAGAACCCGGTCGAGCCGCTTGCCTTCGGCGCGCGCGACGATCCAGCCGAGCACTTCGGTGTTGCAGGTGCGATAGGTGAACCGCTCGCCATGCCCGCCCGCCTTGGCGATGCCGGGCATGAACGCATAGACGTCGGTCGGTCCGGCATAGCCTTCGGGGCGCGGAGTCAGCCCGAGCGCGAAGCTGAACGCGCCGATCCCCGAGTTCGGGTCGGTATATTCCTCGGAGAAATCGAGCCCCGTGGTCATGTCCAGAACATGGCGCAGCGTCGCGTCGCCGAAACCGCTTTTGGCGAGTTCCGGGATCAGTTCGCCAACGGGCGCGGCGGGATCGAGCCGGCCTTCCTCGATCAGCATTTCGGCGATCGTGCCGACGAAGCTCTTGGTCACAGAAAACGCGATGTGGGTCAGTTCGGGCCGCATCGCGCCGAGGTAACGCTCGTAAACGATCTTGCCCTTGTGCAGCACGACGACGGCATCGGTGAAGTTGGCGGCCAGCGCCTGTTCCCACGTCATCTCCGCGCCGCCGCCGAGCGGGGTGAAGCTTACGGCGTCAAGATCGTCGCGCAGCGCGTAAGGCAGCCCCCACACCGGCCCGTTACCGCGCCAGACGCGCGCGGTGGGGAGGAATTCGCGCATATGGCTGAACGCGTGCCGCGTAGTCGGAAAGCGCATGTGCCCCGCATCCGCCCAGGCGATGCGCTTGTCGGGCGGCGGGGGGAGGCATTCCATCCATCCCATCGTGACCGGGTCGCTGGTGTGGGCGTCGAGCAGCGGGGTGTCGCTCATCGGAACTGGACGTCGGGCACCGCGCCCACCGTACTGCGCTCGTCCTCGGCAAGTTGGTTGAACTCCGCGGGCCGGAACCCCAGCGGGGCGGCGAACAGCACCGCGGGGAAGCCTTCGCGCGCGGCGTTGTAGCGCGACACCGCGCCGTTCATCGCGCGGCGCGCGGCGGCGAGCTTGTCCTCGATGTCCGCCAGTTCGCCCTGCAGCGCCTGGAAGTTCGCGCTGGCCTTGAGCTCGGGATAAGCCTCGCCGAGCGCGAGCAGCCCGCCGATCGACTTGGTCAGCGCCTGCTCGTCCTGCGCCGATCCGGTTTGCGTCGCCTTGGCGCGCGCGGCGATAACCTGGTCGAACGTGCCTTGCTCGTGCGCGGCGTAGCCTTTGACCGTCTCGACCAGGTTGGGGACGAGATCGTGGCGTTGGCGCAAGCCGGCGTCGATATCCGCCGCGCCTTGCTTGCAGTTCTGGCGCAAAACGACGAGTCGGTTATAAATCCCGACGGCGATCAGTGCGATCGCCACGACGACGATCAGGACGATGGCGATTTCCATGACGAAGCTTCCCCCAAGCGAATTGCGGCCACATGGCTACCACCGCCGCGCGCAAGGGCAAGCGCGTTGAACGAGCCGGTGCAAGCGCAGGCGCTGATGGCGGGCGATCTCGGCCGCTGGCTCACCGATCAATCGGGCCTGCGCGCGGAGGCGAAAGCCAAGGCGAATAAACGCCAGACGATCGGGATTGTCGCGGCGATGGTCGTGGCGGTCGGCACGCTGCTGTTTTCGCACTGGAACATCGGGCTCGCGCTCCAGCTCGGATTCGTCACGGGTGCGGCCGGATTTGGTTGGGCCGAACTGGCCAAGCGGCCGGTGATCGCGAAGATCAAGGGCGGGATGAACGCCGCGATCGCGCAAGCGCAGGGGATGCAATACAGCGCCGCAGTCACCGACGACCGCAACTTCGAGGCCGCCAAAACGTACGGTCTGCTGCCCAGCTACGACAACAAATACCTCGAAGACCAATGGTGGGGCGCGCTCGATACGCTGCCGTTCCTGCTCATCGAGGCCAAGCTCACGGAGGAGCGCGGCAGCGGCAAAAGCCGGCACACGGTCACCACGTTCCAGGGCGTGCTGATGTCGGTCGCTTTCAACCGCGCCTTCCACGGGGTCACGCTGATCGAGCGCGACGGGCGGCATCGCGGGTTTTTCGGCGGGGAGAAGGATTCGATAACGGTAAACGGCGTCCAGCTCGACCGGGTCCCGCATGTCGACCCGAAGTTCGAGGACTTGTTCGACGTGTGGTCGAGCGACCCGGTCGAAGGCCAGTACCTCGTTCATCCCGAATACGTCGAACGGCTGGTCGCGGTCGAGGCGGCGTTCCACGGCGAGCAAGTGCGCGCGCTGTTCCACCACGGCGAACTGCTGATCGCGCTCGAGGGCGGGAACCGCTTCGAAAGCGGCTCGCTCGAGGCGGGCGACGACCAGCGCCTGCTCCAGCAATCGTGCGACCAGTTCGCCGCGCTCGAAGACCTTGCGCGACGGCTTAACGAACGCCCGCGCGCGGGCCTCAGCTAAGCCGGTCGCGGAAGTCTTCGTAGCCGAAGCGCCTGACGCATTCGAGCGCGTCGGTCGCGCTGTCCCACAGCCAGATCGACGGCAGCGGGACGCCGTTGAACGTGGTGGTCTTGACCATCGAATAATGCGCCTGGTCGAGGAACGCGAAGCGCTGCCCGGGCTCGGCGTTCATCCGGTAATCGCCGATCACGTCTCCGGCGAGGCACGAGGGACCGCCAAGGCGGACGGGCTCGCCTTCGTCGCGCTCACCCAACAGCGCGGGACGATACGGTGCCTCGATCACGTCGGGCATGTGGCACGTGGCGGAGATGTCGGTGATCGCGAGGCGCATCCCGTTCCAGTGCGTGTCGAGCACGGTGCCGATGAGAATCCCTGCGTCGAGCGCGACCGCCTCGCCCGGTTCGAGGTAGAGGTCACACCCGGTTTGCGCCTTCACTTCGCGCAGAAATTCGACCAGTTCGTCGCGCTGGTAGTCGGTACGCGTGATATGATGCCCACCACCGAAGTTGAGCCACGAGAGCTGCGGCAACCACTTTTCGATTCGCGGCAGCAGCGCTTCCCAAGTGCGCTCGAGCGGCGCGAAATCCTGCTCGCACAAAGTGTGGAAATGGAGCCCGTCGACGCCTTCCATGTGCTCGTCGGTCAGCTGATCGATCGGAAAGCCGAGCCGCGAATGCGGGGCGCAGGGATCGTAACGCGGCACCTCGCCCTCGGCGTGGAGCGGGTTGAGCCTGAGCCCGATGTCGAACTCCACCCCGCCGGCGCGGGCCAAAGCAACCTCGGGCACGAAGCGTTCGAGCTGACCGGGCGAATTGAAGATGACATGATCGGACAGCCGGCAGATTTCGGGCAAATCCTCGGCCCTGTACGCCGCGCAGTACGTCGTAATTTCGCCGCGATAGTGCTCGGCGGCGAGCAGCGTCTCCCACAGTCCCGAAGTGCACACTCCGTCGAGATATTCGCCGACCAGCGGCGCCACCCGCCACATCGAGAACGCCTTGAGCGCGGCGAGCACCTTGATCCCCGCGCGGTCGCGGACGTCCGCCAGCACGGCCAGGTTGGTGCGCAGCCTCGCCGCGTCGATCACGAACGCTGGGCTATCGACGCGAGTCAGGTCGAAACCCTCGAAAGCTCCCGGATCGCCCGCGCGCGTTTCCATCAGCCGAACGGCGCTTTGAACACGAGGAACGCTCCGCCCGCGATCAGCGCGAAGCCCGCCAGCTGGCTAGGTCCAGGGCGCTGACCAAACAATCCCCAGGCGACGAAAACGAACGTCACGAGAGTGAGCACTTCCTGCATCGTCTTGAGTTCGGCGAGCGAATAGGCGCGCGCGCCGATCCGGTTGGCGGGCACCGCAAGGCTGTATTCGAAAAAGGCGATGCCCCAACTGATCAGCACCGACAGCCACAACGCGCGGCCCGGCGTCTTGAGGTGCCAATACCAGGCGACATTCATGAACAGGTTGGACACCGCCAGCAGCCCGACGGGCAGAAACGCCGCGGGGTTCATCAGAAAGCCAGCGGCGCGGGTAGTTCCTTGACCTGCCACGGCAGCCCTTGCGCGTTCAGCATGTCCATGAACGGATCTGGGTCGAACTGCTCGATGTTGAACACGCCCTCACCCTGCCACGCGCCCGTCAGCATCATTGCCGCGCCGATCATCGCGGGAACGCCGGTGGTGTAGCTGACCGCCTGGTTGCCGGTTTCGGCATAGGCGTCCTCGTGGTCGCAGATGTTGTAAAGATAGAAGGTCTTCTCGCCCGAGCCATCGAGCGCCTCGCCCGTCGCGATGTCGCCGATGTTGGTCTTGCCTTTGGTCGTGGCCCCGAGCGTCTCGGGCTTGGGCAGCACCGCGGCGAGGAACTGGAGCGGGACGATCGGACGGCCCTGGTACATCACCGGCTCGATCCCGGTCATGCCGACGTTCTGGAGTACGGTCAGGTGCTGGATGTAGGCATCGCCGAAAGTCATCCAGAACCGGGCGCGCTCCATCTCGGGGACGAACCGCGAAAGGCTCTCCAGCTCCTCGTGGTACATGAGATACATCGTCTTGGGTCCGACCCCTTCGAAGTCGAACGGCTGCTTGATCTGCATCGCCGGGGTCTCGACGAACTCGCCGTTCTCCCAGTGGCGCGCGGATGCGGTGACTTCGCGGATGTTGATCTCGGGGTTGAAATTGGTCGCGAAGTGCCGGCCGTGATCGCCGCCATTGCAATCGAGGATGTCGAGCGTGCGGATGGTCTTGAGCTGGTGCTTCTTGAGCCACATCGCGAATACGCTGGTCACCCCCGGGTCAAAGCCCGAGCCGAGAAGCGCCATGATCCCCTTCTCGCGGAAGCGATCGTGATAGGCCCACTGCCAGTGATACTCGAACTTGGCCTGATCCTTGGGCTCGTAGTTGGCGGTGTCGAGGTAGTCGGTGCCGGTCGCGAGGCACGCGTCCATGATCGGCAGATCTTGGTACGGCAGCGCGAGGTTGACCACGAGCTTTGGCGCGATGCGCTCGATCAGCCGGGTCAGCGCGGGGACTTCCTCGGCGTCGATCTCGTACGTCGAGACAGTCTCGCCGGTGCGCGCCTTGACGGACTCGGCGATCGCCTCGCACTTGCTCCTGGTCCGGCTGGCGAGGTGAATTTCGGAGAATATCCCTGCATTCATCGCCATCTTGTGGACCGCGACCGAACTGACCCCGCCCGCGCCGATCACCAGAACCTTGCTCAACCTCAATCTCCTTTGCCCCGCGCGGCCGCCCGCATATAGCTCTCGGTCATGACGACACAACCGATGCGCGCGCCGACTGCCCAAGGGGTGGCTGCCGCCTACGCCAAGATCGCCGCGCTGCTGCCCGAAACGCCGCTGTTCGAAGCAACGGTCAGAGGCGCGCGCGTGTTCCTCAAAGCCGAGAGCCTCCAGCCGATCGGATCGTTCAAGATCCGCGGCGCGTGGCACCGGCTGAGCGACCTGACCGCCGACGAGCGTCAACGAGGCGTGATCGGGGTGTCGAGCGGCAACCATGCGCAAGGTGTCGCCTGGGCGGCGGCGCGGCTGAGTGTCCACGCCGCGATCGTGATGCCGAGCGACGCGCCGCAAGTGAAGCTCGAGCGCACCCGCGCATTGGGCGCAGAAGTCGTAATCTACGATCGTCCCGGCGGCGAGGACCGCGACGAGGTTGCGGCGCGATTGGTGGCGGAAAGCGGCGCGACGCTGGTCCATGCCTATGCCGACCCATGGGTGATCGAGGGCCAGGGCAGCACCGGGCTCGCGGTCACGCGCCAGCTCATCGAACGAGGCGAATCGCCTCCGACGCGGATTATCGCGTGCTGCGGCGGCGGCGGGCTCACCGCCGGGCTCGCGCTCGCTTGCCCCGATGCCGAGATCGTTCCGGTCGAGCCCGAAGGTTGGGACGACGTCTGCCGCAGCCTCGCCAGCGGGGAAATCGAGCGAGTGGCGGACCTCACGTATCCCACCGCTTGCGATGCGCTCCAGACGCCCTCGACGCGCGAGATCAATTTCGCGGTGCTCAAGGCTCGTTGCGCTTACGGGCTATGGGTCACCCCGGCCGAAGTCCGCGCCGCGCAGCGTTTTGCGTTCGCGCAGCACCGGCTGGTGGTCGAGCCCGGCGGCGCGGTCGCGCTCGCCGCGGCGCTTGCGGGCAAAGTGCCGCTCGACGGCACCACGGTGATCACGCTCACCGGCGGCAACACCGACGCCGCGGCGTTCGCGCGGGTGATAGCCGCCGCAGACTAGTTGCCAACCACAACGCGCTGCGCCAGTCTCGCGCCGGGGTCGCGCCTGGGGGGAGATAACGACATGCAGGCACAAATCCTTGCGCCCGCCACCGTGCTGGTGCTGTGGACGCTGGTGATGCTGATCTGGGCGGCGGGAACGCGGCTGCCCGCGATGAAGGCCACCGGCGGAAGCCTCGCCAGCGCCAAGCCCGGCGGGCGCGGACAGGACCTCGAGGGCGTGCTACCCGACCAGGTCAACTGGAAGTCGCACAATTACGCGCATCTCGTCGAGCAGCCGACGCTGTTCTACGCGGTTGTGGTGATGCTCGCGATCATGGGGCCGAGCCCGCACGACACCATCTTCGCGTGGGCCTATGTCGCGCTGCGGATCGTCCATTCGCTGTGGCAAGCGACGGTCAACCGCATCCCGGTTCGCTTCACGATCTTCCTTCTTTCGACACTGTGCCTCGCGGTGCTCGCGGTTCACGCGGCCAAGCTGGCGCTGTTCGACCTTCCGGGAGCAACGGCATGATCGGCATGGAAATCCTGCAGCCCCTCGCGGTGCTCGCCGCGTGGACGATGCTCATGTGGCTGTGGCTGTACATCACGCGCATCCCGGCGATTAGCTCGGCCAAGATCGACAGCCGGACATGGGTCGGCGGAACCGGCAAGGATCTCGATGGCCGGCTTCCCGAAAAGGTCCAGTGGATCGCGCACAACTACAACCATCTCCACGAAGCCCCGACGGTGTTCTACGCGATCGCGCTGCTGCTCGCGCTGATCGGCCAGGGCGACGGGCTCAACGCGACGATCGCGTGGGGCTATGTGGCTTTGCGGATCGTGCACAGCCTCGTCCAGGCGATCTCCAACCGGATCATCGTGCGCTTTTCGGTGTTCATGCTGTCGTCGCTGGCGCTGATCGCGCTGGTGATTCACGCGCTGATTGCGGTGTTTCACGCCGCCTAGCGAACGAAAAGGCTCGCCAGTTCGACGTGGGTCGACCAGCGGAACTGGCCGACCGGGCGAAGCTCGGCGAGCCGGTAACCGCCCGCGACCAGCACCGCGGCATCGCGCGCCCAGCTCGAAGGGTTGCAGCTGATATAGACGATGCGCGGCACGATGCTCGCCGCCAGCCGCGCGACTTGCTCGCGCGCGCCGGCGCGCGGCGGGTCGAGCAGGACCGCGGCGAAGCGGTTTAGTTCATCGGGCAGCAGCGGATTGCGGAAGAGATCGCGGTGGAGCGCATGGACCGGGAGGCCATTGCGCGCAGCCGCGGCTTTGCACGCGAGATGCGCATCGCGCGCCGCTTCGACCGCCAGCACTTTGGTCTGCGCGCCCGCCAGCGCGAAGGCGAAGGTGCCGAGTCCGGCGAACAGATCGGCGACAGCGGCGCTCCCGGCAAGCCACTCGCGCGCCGCGGCGACGAGCGCGTCCTCGCCGTCGGCGGTCGCCTGAAGGAATGCGCCGGGCGGGAGCGGAACCGATACGCCCGCGAGAGCTATCGTCACCGGCTCGGGCTCCCACAGCGTTTCCGCGCCGTAACCCTGATCGAGCGTCAACCGCGCCAGCCCGTTTGCCTGCGCGAAATCGAGCATCGCTTCGGTTGCGGTCAGCCCCTCGACCGCCAATCCCTTGATCGCGACATCGACACCCTGCTGAGCCAGCGTCAACTCGATATCCGCGGCGATCCGTCCACCGTGGCGCGCGAGCATTCGCCGCAGCGGCGTGACCAGCGCGAACAGCTCGGGAGCGATGACGTGGCACTCGTGCATATCGACGATGCGGTGCGATCCGCTTTCGCGGAAACCGACCGCGACTTTGCCGCCCACGCTTCCCGCGTGAAGTGTCGCGCGGCGGCGGCTGCGCGGCGGCGAGAGGTGCGCGGGCGCGGTGCGCTCGGGTTCCAAGCCCTGCCCCGCCGCCGCATAGGCGACACGGTCCGCGACGAACCCGCCCAGCGTTTCCTCATCGAGATGCTGGAGCTGGCATCCGCCGCAGACGCCGAAATGGCGGCATGGGGGCATCGCGTGGTGGGGACCGGGTAAGACCGCCCCGTTTGGGTCCACCGTATCACCCGGCGCGGCGTAAGCGACATGGCGGCCCGACGCGGTAAAGCCGTCGCCCTTCGCGGCGACACGCACGATCTCCTCGCTTTGGCTCACAGGCACTCCGCGATGGCCGCCGGGATTGCGCGGATCAGGTCGCCGGGCAGGCACGCCGGGCCCGCAAGCTGCCCCGCGCGCGCATGAAGCCAGACCCCTTCGCGCGCCGCGGCGTCGAGCGTGCGGCCCGCGCCGAGACGGCTGGCGATCAGTCCGGCAAGCACGTCGCCGCTGCCCGCCACCGCCAGCCAGCTCGGCGCGCCCGCGCTGGCGGCAAACGTGAGGCCACCCGTGGGCGTCGCGATCACCGTGTCAGCCCCTTTGGCCACGATCACGCTGCGCGTATCGTGCGCGAGCGCGAGCAGCCGTTCGAACCGATCGCCCGCCTCGATCTCGCAGTTCTTGTAGAGCGTATCGAGTTCCCCGGCGTGCGGGGTCAGCACCAGCCCCTCGCGGCGGCCCGAGAGCATCGCGGGATCGAGCAGCGCGAGCGCGTCGCCATCGACCACCGTCGGAAGTTCGCGCTGCAGAACTTGTTCCAGCCGCTCGCGCGCGAGCCCGTCTCGCCCAAGCCCCGGGCCGACGACGAGCGCGTCGAAACGCCGATCGGCGACGAACTCGTCGACGGCGCCGTTCTCGACCACCAGTTCGGGCAGGTCGATGGCGGGGAGCGTCTCGGCGAGCAGCTTCACATAGCCCGCGCCTCCGCGCATCGCGGCATGCGCCGCCAGCACCGCCGCTCCGGGCATTTCCCCGCCGATCACCCCGACGAAGCCGCGGCTGTACTTGTGCGCGTCCATCGGCGGGGGCGACAGGGCCGGCGCGGCGAGAATCGCGCCAGCGCCCGTCACCCGCTCGACACCGATCTCCACCAGCCGTCGCTCGCCCATCGCCGCCATCCCCGGCATCAGCCAGTGCGCGCGCTTCCACGCGCCGAGCGCGAGCGTGAGCGTCGCGTCGGGGAGGAATTCATTGAGCGGCCTGCCCGTATCGCTCTCGATCCCGCTCGGCAGGTCGATGGCGATGCGCTGGGGATGCGCGTGAGAGAGGCGCTGGAGGAGTTTCAGGTCATCGTCGCGCCGCGGCCGGGCG
>JBBRER010000052.1:0-14447 GCA_038202745.1 Sphingomonadales bacterium | reverse complement strand
GGGCCTGCCCGAACAGACCGTGACCGGCGGTGAAACGCGCATCGCGCTCGCCCGCGACGGCCACTTCTGGGTTGTCGCGCAGATCAACGGAGCATCGCGGCGGTTCCTCGTCGATACCGGCGCGACGCTCACCGCCATCAGTCCAACGACCGCGCGCGCCGCCGGGCTCACAGCGGGCAAGCTGCGCCAGCCGGTGATCATGCGCACCGCCAACGGCGCGATCGAAGCGCGCGTCGCGACAATCGACGAGCTGAAGTTCGGAAGCGTCGTCGCGCGCGATCTCGACGCGGTGATCGCGCCGGGAATGGGCGAGACCAATGTGCTCGGCATGAACCTGCTCTCGCGGCTGGCAAGCTGGCGGGTCGAGGGCCGCACGATGATCCTCGTCCCGCACCATCCGTCGAAATCGCCGGAAAGCTAGAATCGATTGTCCCGCGGAAACCCGGTCGGTGGGAGCCTGCCTGCCGCCCCGCGCGCGACTTTCCATAGCCGCATGTCGGGCTCGGTGCGGGTACGGCCGCTCTCCCCGCCCATCTTCCAGCTCAGACCCTCGTCGAGCTTGAGCGTCGTCGCATCGGCGAGCCCGCCGTCGCGGTAGCGCTGGAGCGTGACGCCCTGCCCGCGCGCGAGCATCGGGAGTTCCTCGATGCTGAACAGGACGAGCTTGCGGTTGTCGCCGACCACCGCGACCGTATCATGCGCGGACGCGATTTCACGCACCACCGTGAGCTTTACCCCGGGCTTGGTGGTCATCACCCCGCGACCCTTGCGCGTTTCGGCAAGCAATTCGTCAGCCTCGGCAGCGAACCCGCGCCCGGCGCTCGAGGCGAGCAACAACTGCGCCTTCGGGCGATAGACCAGCAGCGCGACGATCTGCGCTTCGGCATCGATATCGAGTATCGTGCGGATCGGCTCGCCGAACCCGCGCGCCGAGGGCAGCTTGTCCGCGCCCAAAGTGTAGAACCGCCCGTTGTCCGCCGCGATCAACAGCTTATCGGTGGTCTGCGCGTGGAGCGCGAACCCGAAGGCGTCGCCGTCCTTGTACTTGAAATCGCGATCGAGCGGCTCGTGCCCGCGCGCGCCGCGGATCCAGCCTTTGGCCGAAAGGATCACCGTCACCGGCTCCTTCTCGATCATCGCGTCCATGCTGAACTCGACCGTCGGCGCGGCTTCGGCGATCGTCGTGCGGCGCGCGCCGAGCGCGGTGTCTTCGGCGTAGTCCTTGCGCAGGTTCGCCAGATCGCGTTTGAGCCGGGTGCGCTGGCGCGCCGGGCTGTCGAGCAGCTTTTGCAGCTCGTCCTGCTCGGCGACGAGCGTTCCGCGCTCGCGGCGCAGCTCCATTTCCTCGAGCCGGCGGAGCGAGCGCAGCCGCATGTTGAGGATGGCTTCGGCCTGGCGGTCGTTCAGCGCAAACTCGGCCATCATTAGCGGCTTGGGCTCGTCCTCGGTGCGGATGATCTCGATGATCCGGTCGAGGTTGAGGAACGCGATAATGTAACCGTCGAGTAGCTCGAGCCGCGCCGCGATCTTCTCCAGCCGGTGCCGGGTGCGGCGCAGCAGGATATCGATCTGCGCGATGATCCATTCCTGGAGCAGCAGCTTGAGCCCGAGCACGCCCGGCGTGCGCGTCGCGTCGAGGACGTTGAGATTGAGCGAGAAGCGGCCTTCGAGATCGGTCAGCTTGAACAGCGATTCCTTGAGCAGTTCGGGATCGACGTTGCGGCTTTTGGGAACGAACACGACGCGGATCGCCTCGTCGCTTTCGTCGCGCACGTCCTCGAGGATCGGCAGCTTGCGATCCGCGATGAGCTGGGCGACCTGCTCGATCAGCTTGCCCTTCTGGAGCATGTAGGGAATTTCGCTGACCACGAGCTGCCACTGCCCGCCCGCGAGCCGCTCAATCCCGCTTTGCTCCCACGCCCCGCCCGCGCCGCGCCCGGTCGAAAAGCGCGCGCGTATCCGGATCGCGCCGCGCCCGCTTTCGTACGCCGCGCTGATTGCCGCGGGGCTGTCGATCACGACCCCGCCGGTGGCGAAATCGGGGCCATGGAACAGCTCCATCAGCCGCGCGTGCTCGGCGTGCGGGTTGTCGATGAGCAGCAGCGTGGCATCGACCACTTCAGCGACGTTGTGGCTGGGGATCGAGGTCGCCATCCCCACCGCGATCCCGCTCGATCCGTTGGCGAGCAGGTTGGGAAACAGCCCGGGAAAAATCTCGGGCTCTTCCTCCTCGCCGTTGTAAGTCGCGGTGAAATCGACCGTGCCTTCGTCGAGCCCGGCCATCAGCTGGATCGCGGTCTTGGTCAGCCGCGCTTCGGTGTAGCGATAGGCGGCGGCGTTATCGCCGTCGATATTGCCGAAGTTGCCCTGCCCCTCGACCAGCGGGTAACGCAACGAGAAGTCCTGCGCGAGCCGGACCATCGCATCGTAGACCGATTGGTCGCCGTGAGGATGATACTTGCCGATCACATCGCCGACGACGCGCGCCGATTTCTTGAACGCGTCCCCCGGGCTCAGCTTGAGCTGGCGCATCGCCCACAGCAGCCGGCGGTGAACGGGCTTCAATCCGTCGCGCAGATCGGGCAGCGAGCGCGCGGTGATCGTCGACAGCGCATAGACCAGATAGCGCTCGGACAGCGCCGAATCGAACGGCGCCTCGACGATCGCGTCGAAGGGATCGGGGTCTGCGGTGATGGCCATTGTTAAACGCACTAGCAGGCCGGGATTCGACGCGCCAAGGTCAGCGTCGCTGCATGTCGCGGCTTTCCCCCGGTATTCGGACTTCCAGTCCGTCGAGATCGGGGGTCAGCACGATCTGGCACGATAGCCGGCTGGTGCGCGCGAGCCCGGCGGCGAGGTCGAGCATGTCTTCCTCGTCGTCGGTTGCCGATGGCAGGCGCGCGAACCAGTCAGGCGCGACGATCACGTGGCAGGTTGAGCAGGCCATCTGGCCCTCGCACGTGCCTTCCAGCGGCATTCCGCTTCGCTGCGCGACTTCGAGCAAGCGCTCGCCGGGCGCGGCGTCGGCGATCACTCGCTCGCCTTGCGTCGCGACGAACGTGACCTTCATTGTGACTTGGCCGCCGCATCGATCGCGCGGCACGCGGCGACCAGTTCGTCGCGTGTCGTATAGCGTCCGAAGCCGAGGCGGATCGAGGTCTTGGCCTGCGCGTCGCTGAGCCCGATCGCCTTGAGCACATGGCTCGGACGGCCCGACCCGCTGGCGCAAGCCGACCCGGCGGAAAACGCGATGTCGCGACATTCGCTCATCAACCGCGCGACGTCGAGGCCGTCGCGGCGCACGTTGAGGTTGCCTTTCCACCGCGCGGTTGCGCTGCCGTTGAGCGTCCAGTCGCGAAGGATATCGCGCGCCGCGTCCCACAGCTGGGCGACATGCGCCGCGTCGTCCTCGGTGCGCTCCGCGGCTAGCTGCGCCGCAGCGCCGAACCCGGCGCACAACGCGGGGCTGAGCGTGCCCGAGCGCACGCCCTGCTCCTGTCCGCCGCCATGGACCAGCGGCGCCAGCTCGACCCCGTCGCGCACCCACAGCGCCCCGATCCCCTTGGGTCCGTAAAGCTTGTGCGCGGACAGCCCGATCAGATCGGCGTTGGCGGGCGCGGCAATCTTGCCCGCGCCCTGCACCGCATCGCACAGGAACAGCGCGCCTGCGCGATGCGCCGCCTCGGCCAGCGCCCCGACCGGCTGGATCGTCCCAATCTCGTTATTGACCTGCATCACCGCGACGAGCCCAGTCCCCGGCGCGATATATGCGTCCGCCGCGACCAGTCCGTCGTCATCGACCGGGATCACCGCGACCCGCCCGGGCCCGGCAAACGCGGTGTCGAGAACGGCGGCGTGTTCTATGGCCGACACAGCCACCTGCGCGACGTTCGTTCCCCGAATCGCCAAATTGAGCGCTTCGGTAGCTCCGCCGGTGAAAATGATCCTGCCGCCCGGCGGAAGCAGCATGGCCACCTGATCGCGCGCCAACTCGACCGCGGCCGCCGCCGCACGACCCGGCGCGTGCGGACTGTGCGGATTGGCGAACGCATCCTCGCCCAGCCAGCGCAGCATCGCGGCCCGCGCTTCCGGCGCGAGCGGCGTGGTTGCCTGGTAATCGAGGTAAGTCATGCGGCACGAGCCTGCGCGGCCATCGCTCGCCAAACTTCGAGGAAGCGTTTGAGGTCGCCCGCTCGCGTCTCGCGCCCGATGCTGACGCGGATAACCTCGCTGGGCGCAGGGTGGCCCATCGCGCTCAGCACATGGCTCGCGCGGAGCGATCCCGACGAGCAGGCGCTGCCCGCCGAAATCGCCACCCCACCGGCGTCGCAGCGAATCAGCAAAGCGTTGGCGGAAACTCCGGGCAGCCGATAAGCGCCGATCGTTGCGATCCGCTCGGCCGCTGCTGCGATCACTTCGCCGCCGCTGCCGAGGATTTCTGCTTCGAAAACCGCGCGAAGCCGGGCGGCCTCGCTCATCCACCCGAAACCAGCTTCTAGCGCTGCCGCCATGGCGAGCGCGCCGGGAACGTGCTCCGTCCCCGCGCGATAGCCGCGCTCCTGCCCGCCGCCGGGCCTAAGCAGCGCCCAGTCGCGCACCAGCAGAGCGCCGATTCCGACAGGGCCGCCAAACTTGTGTGCGGCCACTGCGATCAAGTCGGCATCGGGCAGCGCAATTTTGCCCGCCCCTTGCGCGCAATCGGCCAGCAACACTCCGCCCGCGCCGCGCACAGCTGCGGCGATAGTCGCGAGCGGTTGGATCACCCCGGTCTCGTTGTTGACCTGCTGGACCGCGACGAGCCCCGGTAGCGCGCAATCGGCGGGATCGATTCGGCCAATCGCATCGACCGGGATATTCGCGCGCTCGTCGGCGTGGCGCAGCAGCGCTTCGTGCTCGACCGCGCTGACTGCCGTCAACGGATGGACACACTGCCCGATCGCAATCGCCAGCGCCTCGCTCGCGCCCGAGGTGATGATCACCTCGCCATCCCAGCCCAGCGCGGCCTTCACCCGCGCGCGAGCCTCCTCCAGCGCGGCGCGCGCCTTACGTCCGGCGGCATGCGGGCTCGACGGGTTGGCCCACATCGCCACGCCTTCCAGCCACGCTTCGCGCGCGGCCGGAAGCAGCGGCGTGGTCGCGGCGTGGTCGAGATAGACGGGATCGGGGCTCATCGGCGCAAATCGTTGCTTTCAGGGGCGCGCTTTCTATATAGCGCGCGCTTCCCGTTCACAGCCCCATCGGTTGCGCCGCGCATTATTTGCTTCGGCCGCCGGTGGAGCCCGCAGCTTTCAGGTATTCCGCCGCATGCCGTCAGTCATTTTCCCCGGTCCCGAAGGCCGTCTCGAAGGCCGTTTCCAGCCCGCCTCTCGTCCCCGCGCGCCGGTCGCGATGATCCTTCATCCGCATCCCCAGGCGGGCGGGACGATGAACGACCGGATCACGATGGCGATGTACAAGACGTTCGTGAACCGCGGTTTCGCCACGCTGCGCTTCAATTTCCGCGGCGTCGGGCGCAGCCAGGGCAGCTTCGACAACGGCATCGGCGAGCTGAGCGACGCCGCTGCGGCGCTCGACTGGGTCCAGTCGATCCATCCCGAAGCTTCGACCACCTGGATCGCGGGCTACAGCTTCGGCGCGCTGATCGGGATGCAGCTGCTGATGCGCCGCCCCGAAATCCGGGGCTTCATCTCGGTCGCGCCGCCCGCCAACATGTACGATTTCAGCTTCCTCGCGCCGTGCCCCGCCTCGGGCATCCTGATCCAGGGCGCGGCGGACACCGTCGCCACCCCCGGCGCGACGCAAAAGCTCGTCGACAAGCTGCGCACGCAGCGCCACATCACGATCCACCACGAGGAAATCCCGCGCGCCAACCACTTCTTCGAGAACGAGGGCGACGAGCTGATGCGCTCGGTCGATAACTATCTCGACATGCGCCTCGCGCCGGATTGCCCGATCCGCTGAGTTAATGCGGGCGCGCGGCGTCGAGCGGGGCGCTGCCCGACGAAGTCGGCACGATCCAGATCGCGACGTTGACGGCCATGATCGCCGCGAGCACGAGCATCAGCACCGCCTGCTTGCGCGATCCGCCGCGCCGCAACAGCACGACCGCGCCGCCCGTCAGCGCAATCGCGCCGAGCACCAGCAGCGAGAGCGCAAGGTCGCTCACCCGGCCTGCTCGGCCGCGGCAAGGATGCGCGTGAGCTCGTCCTCGTGCCCTTCCGCGCCGAGGATTTCGTCGAGCGGACACGGCTGGCCGCGCTCTCCCGCGCGCGCGGCGACATAGCCGCCGACCAGCATCGTCAGCCGCGGCAGGACTTGTCCGACCAGCGTTTCCTCCAGCCCCGCCTCGTTCGCGCTCGACCGCGCCACCGCAGCGCGCGCCGCCGAGCCCCCGAACAGACTGTCGAGCAGCACGTCGCCGCCCGCGGGATCGCTCGGCCCCGGGCGCATCACGGCGGCCGCCAGCGCGCCCCCGCCCTCGCGCTCGAGCAGCGCGACGACCGCGTGGCATCCGGCCTCACCCCCACCCGCCGCCCGGCTATGCAGATGAAGCGCGCTGACCACCGCCGGCAGCAGCGCGTCGAACGCGGCGGCGACGGTGCCGGGGGACAAGCCAAGCTCGGAGGCGACCGCCTGAATGCCGCCGGTGCGGCGCAGCGTGTCGCGCAAGGCGTCCATCGCAATCCCCTTGGCCTTCAGATGCCCAAGCAACCCTGCCCGCAACAATGCCATAATTTGCGCCGCACAGAATAAGTATTTTTTCGCAACCGCTTCCCCTTGCGAACTTGCGGCGGAGCCGAACCGCCGCTCGCGCGTTTCGCGGCGGTCAGCAAAAAGGAACGCCGCAATGTCGATCTTCAGCAGCATCAAGGACGCGATTTTCGGTCACAAGGCTGAGGCCGCTCCAGCTCCCGCCGTTCCGGCCGCAAGCTTTGGCGGAGGCGACTTGCCCGCACCCCAGCCCGCGGCGACCGCCCCGGCGAGCGATGTCGATGTCGCCGCCAATCTCGAGCAGATGGCGCAAGGCAAAAACCTCAACTGGCGCCGCTCGATCGTCGATCTGATGAAGCTGCTCGGGATCGATTCGAGCCTCGACAACCGCAAGGAACTGGCGCGCGAATTGGGCTACACCGGCGATCTCGACGGCTCGGCCGAGATGAACATGTGGCTCCACAAGGCGACGATGCAAAAACTTGCCCAGAGCGGCGGCAAAGTCCCCGCCGATATGCTCGACTAACCCTCGATCGGGGCAAGGTCGGGCTCGATCCAGCCGCGTCGGGCGGCGACCGAGAACAAAGTCTCGCGCGAATAGAACCGCAGCGGCCAGTCGCGCTGACCGGTTTCGCTGACGAGTAGCGCGTTGACGCGTTTGACCAGCGCGCCATCGGCATGGGCAATCGAGAACGCGCGGACACCGCGGATGTACAGCCGCGTCAGCGTCTCGTGATAGCCCTGGGTGTCGTCGCTTACCCCGCCCACGCTCTCGTTGTAGGCACGGATCAGCTGCTGCAGGTCGCGCTCGGGATGAACCTCGGGTCGCTCGGCGATCAGCCACAGACACGTGGCGAGATGCGCCTCGTGCGTCCATTCGACTTTGGGCAGAGCGCGCTCGAGGAACGCTTCGCCGAGCGCGCGCACCGCGGCGTCACTGGCGAACAATCGGGTCGGATGGTCGGTCATGGAAACTCCGGGTCACTTGGTGTGGCCCGGAATTTCCGGGCCGGTCAGGCGGCGGTCGGGGCCGCTTGGCGGACGCCTTCATCGACCTGGTCTTCGAACTGGGCGAAGTTGTCGATGAACAGGCGCACGAGGTTTTGTGCGGTCGCGTCGTATTGCGCGGCATCGGCCCAGGCGCCGCGCGGATCGAGCAGCTTGCTGTCGACGCCAACAACGGCGACCGGAACCTCGAAGCCGAAGTTCGGGTCTTTGCGGAATTCTGCCTCGCCCAGGCTACCGTCGAGCGCGGCGTTGAGGAGCGCGCGGGTCGCCTTGATCGGCATCCGCTTGATCCCGGGCATCGTCGCCTTGCCGCCCGACCAGCCGGTGTTGACCAGCCAGCACTGGACCCCGCCCTTGGCGATCCGCTCCTTGAGCAGGTTGCCGTAAAGCGTGGGATTGCGCGGCATGAACGGCGCGCCGAAGCAAGTGCTGAAGGTCGCTTCGGGCTCGGTCACGCCGATCTCGGTGCCCGCGACTTTGGCGGTGTAGCCCGACAGGAAGTGATACATCGCCTGATCGGGCGTCAACCGCGCGATCGGGGGCAGCACGCCGAACGCATCGGCGGTGAGGAAGATGATCGTCTTGGGCACCGGGCCGAGGTTTTCGGACGAAGTGTTGGGAATGAAGTCGATCGGATAAGCGCCGCGGCTGTTCTCGGCGAGCGAGGCATCGTCGAGGTCGAGCTCGCGCGTTATCGGATCGATCACGACGTTTTCGAGCACCGTGCCGAAGCGCTTGGTGGTCGCGTAGATTTCGGGCTCAGCTTCGGGCGAAAGACGGATCATCTTGGCGTAGCAGCCGCCTTCGAAATTGAACACCGCGGTATCCGACCAGCCGTGCTCGTCGTCGCCGATCAGCGTCCGGCTGGCGTCGGCCGACAGCGTGGTCTTGCCCGTGCCCGAAAGCCCGAAGAACACTGCGGTGTCGCCTTGGGGGCCGATGTTGGCCGAGCAATGCATCGGCATCACCCCCTTGACCGGGAGCAAATAGTTGAGAACGCCAAACACGCTCTTCTTCATCTCGCCAGCGTATTTGGTGCCGCCGATGAGGATCAGCTTCTCGGCGAAATTGACCGCGATCACGGTCTCGCCGCGGCTGCCATGACGCGCCGGATCGGCGCGAAAGCTGGGCAAGTCGATGATCGTGTATTCGGGCGTGAAGCCCTCGAGTTCGCCAGGAGTTGGGCGCACCAGCAACGTGCGAATGAACAGGTTGTGCCACGCCAGCTCGTTGATCACGCGGACGTTGACGCGATGTTCGCCCTGCGACCCGCCGAACAGGTCGGCGACGTAGAGCGTGTCCTTCTCGGCCAGCGCCTGGAGAAAATCGGCCTTGAGCGCGGCGAAATGTTCAGGCGTCATCCCGGCGTTGGTCTTGCCCCACCACACTGTATATTCGGTCTCGGCGTCGCGGACGATGAATTTGTCCTTGGCGGCGCGCCCGGTGTGCTTGCCGGTTTCGACCACCAGCGGGCCATCCTTGGCAAGCAGGCCTTCGCCGTTCCGCACCGCGTGCTCGACCAGCGGCGCGCTGCCGAGATTCGCGTGGATCGTCGCCGGGGTCGAAATCCCCTGACGCTCGAGCGGATAGGACAGCGAAGCGGTCAAGATCGTCTCCAATGAGCGGCGGAGGGCGCGCCGGATCGGCGCACCCCTTCGTTTCCGGCGAATGCGGGCTCTGTGCAGCGGCGAATAGGCCAAGCCCGCAATTCCGTCAAACGAGCCGATTAACCAAGCCCGATCAACGATTTCCCCATCGCGGCAGCGCACGCGGGCGTCACGCGATTGCCACTGCGGAGCGGAGCGACTAGCACGTCGCCGAGCTTGGGGAGAGCCGCGAGCGTGCGATGACCGATCAACTCGCCTCACCCGCCGCGCCGCCTGCTCGTCCCCAGACCATCGCGCTGGTCGACGATGATCGCAACATCCTGACCTCGGTCTCGATCGCGCTCCAGGCCGAAGGCTTTGCGACGCGGGTCTATACCGACGGCGCCAGCGCGTTGAAGGCGCTGGTCGAGAATCCGCCCGATCTGGCGGTGTGCGACATCAAGATGCCGCAGCTCGACGGGCTCGAATTGCTCCAGCGATTGCGGCGAACTTCGGCGCTGCCGGTGATCTTCCTGACCAGCAAGGACGAAGAGCCCGACGAGGCCCTGGGGCTGGCGATGGGCGCGGACGATTACATCGCCAAGCCGTTCAGCCAGCGACTGCTGGTAGCCCGCATCCGCGCGATTCTGCGGCGCATCGAGCTCGTCGCGGGCGAAACCGAAGAAGCCGGCGGCAACCCCGCGCCCGAGCCGATCCGCCGCGGCCGGCTGGCGATGGACCCGCCGCGCCACCACGTCACCTGGGACGGGACAGCGATAGCGCTGACCGTCACCGAGTTCCTGCTGCTCGAAGCGCTCGCCCAGCGCCCCGGGGTGATTAAAAGCCGCAACCAGCTGATGGACGCGGCTTACGACGACGACGTGTTCGTCGACGACCGCACGATCGACAGCCACATCAAGCGCTTGCGCCGCAAGTTCCGCGCCGCCGACCCCGAGTTCGCGGCGATCGAGACGCTTTACGGCGCGGGCTACAAGTTCACTGATGGTTGAAGCGCCGCGCGAGCGCCTTCCCCGGCGGCTATTCTGGACGCGCGGCACGTCGCTCACCGCGCGCATCCTGGCGGTCAACATCATCGCGCTGGGATTGATGGCGGGCAGCCTGTTCTACCTCGACAGCTATCGCAAGCAGCTGCTCGCCGAGCGCTTTCAGCTCGCCCGGAGCGAAGCGGAGATCACCGCCGATACGCTTGCCGATGCCGCGCCTGCGGAGCGCGCGGTGCTGCTCGTGCGGATTGGGCGGCGGCAGCACTTGCGGCTGCGGCTTTACGACACGAGCGGGCGGCTCGCGCTTGACAGCTTCGCGCTTGCGCCGCCGTCGTTCGCGTTGGTCGATCCAGCCAGCGAACCTTATCTCCAGCACGCCGCGCGCGCTCGACCGGGGGATGAATTTTGTGCTCGGGAGCGCGCCGGTGGCGCCCTATCGCGATCCGCCCGCCGAAAGTGCGGGGGCGTGGCCCGAGCTCGGCCAGGCGCTTCTCACCGGGCGGTCGGTCGTGATCGTTCGCGCCGCGCCCAACCAGACCCCGGTGATCAACGCCGCCGTTCCGGTCGGCGCGCGCGGCGAAGGGCTACTTTCGACGCGCAACGCAACCGACGTCACTCAAAGCGTGCGCGATGCGCGCCAGACGCTGGCGATCGTGCTCGCGGTGACACTGATCATCTCGATCGAACTGTCGCTGTTCCTCGCCCGCACGATCGTTCAGCCGCTGCGCGCGCTGGTTCGCGCCGCGGTGCGCGTTCGGCTTGGGCGCGATCGCCGGGTCGAAGTTCCGCGCCTGCCCGAACGCCGCGATGAGATCGGCCTGCTCGCGCGCGCTCTGTCCGACATGACCGCCGCGCTGCGCCAGCGGATCGACGGGGTCGAGGCGTTTGCGGCCGACGTCGCGCACGAAATAAAAAACCCGCTCGCGAGCTTGCGCAGCGCGCTCGAATCGCTTCAAAAGGTCGACGATCCGGCGCTACGCGACCAGCTAGCCGCGATTGCCGCGCACGACGTGCGGCGGATCGACCGGCTGGTGACCGAAATCGCCGACGCCAGCCGGATCGACGCCGAACTCAGCCGCACCCAGTTCGTGCGCGTCGACCTGCTCGAGGTGACGCAAGGCGTGGTCGCGACGCGGCGGCTGCCGGGGCATGCCGATGTAGAGGTCGCCGCGCAGGGGCGGGGGCCGTTCGTGGCTCCGGGCGACGCGGGGCGACTCGAACGCGTGATCGCCAATCTGATCGACAACGCGGTGTCGTTCTCGCCCGAGGGCGGGCGGGTCCAAGTCACAATCGAGCGCTCGTCCGACGACATCGTCCTGACGGTTTGCGACGAGGGGCCGGGAATTGCCCCCGAGGCGCGCGAGAAAGTGTTCGAACGGTTCCATTCGCACCGCCCCGACGACGAGTTCGGCAGTCACAGCGGGCTCGGCCTCGCCATCGCGCGCACGATCGTCGAGGCGCACGACGGCTCGCTCGCCGCGCGCGAACGGCCCGACGGAGAGCCCGGCGCGTGCCTCGTCGCCCACCTGCCGGCGAGCGAGGAATGACGGTCCTGCACCGCGCCGGCGCAGTCGCGATCGGCGCGCGGGCGCTGCTCATCGAAGGCCCGCCAGGCAGCGGCAAATCGAGCCTGGCGCTGGCGCTGATCGATCGCGGCGCGGTGCTGATCGGCGACGACGGGGTGACGCTGGCGGAAGAGGATGGCCGCCAGCTCGCTTCGCCGCCCCCGCGGACGGCGGGGCTGCTCGAGGTCCGCAATGTCGGGCTGTTGTCTTTCCCCACCGCAACCGACGTTCCGGTGGCGCTGGTCGTGCGCCTCGATCCGGCCGCCCCGCGCTTTATCGAGGCGGCCGAACACACCGAACTTGCCGGGCAACCAGTTCCGCTCGTGCGGCTGTGGCCGGACACTCCGGTGCTGGCATTGCGGGCCGAACAGGCGCTGTCCCGCTATGGGCTGGCGTGAAGCCGCCTGATGGACATCGCCCGCCGCCGAGCGCAAAGCACCGCGCCATGCCAGCCGAGTCGTCGCCTGCGGGATCGCCGCGCCAAAGCGTGCTGCTGGTCACCGGACTGCTCGGCGCGGGCAAATCGACCGCGCTGCGCGTGATCGAAGACCTCGGCTGGGAAACCATCGACAACTTCCCGATCCGCTTCCTCGACCGCCTGGTCGGAGCACCTTCGGCCGGGCAGCGCACCCCGCTGGCGATCGGGTTCGATTCGCGGACCCGCGACTTCGACCCGCGCAAGCTGATCGAGCGGGTCAAGAAGTTGGGCGAACGCGGCGATCTAGACATCACGACGCTGTTCCTCGATTGCAGCGGGCACGAGCTCGAGCGCCGCTACAACGAAACCCGCCGCCGTCATCCTTTGGCACAGGATCAGTCGGCGACGGCGGGCATCGCGGCCGAACGAGAGCTGATGGAGCCGCTGCGGCGCTGGGCCGACGTGGTCATCTCGACCACCAACTTCTCGTCCAACGATCTCCAGCAGGCGGTGCGCGAGCAGTTTCTCGCGCATGCCGAACGGGCGATGACGGTCACCGTCACCAGTTTCGGGTTTTCGCGCGGGATGCCGCCGATCGCCGATCTGGTGTTCGACATGCGCTTCCTCGACAATCCGCACTGGAACGCCAAGCTGCGCGAGCAGACCGGGCAAGATGCGGCGGTCGGCCGCCACATCCGCAAGGACGCCGCCTATGCCGAAGCGTTCGAGCGGATCCGCGACCTGATCCTGTTCCTGCTTCCGCACTACGCGGCGCAAGGCAAAGCCTACGCCAACATCGCGTTCGGCTGCACCGGCGGACGCCACCGCTCGGTGTTCATGGCGGAGGAAATCGCCCGAGCCTTGCGCAAGGCGGGATTTTCGCCCACGTTGCTGCACCGCAACCTTGGCGCCCGCGCCGCCGATCTGCTGGAGGACCGGCGGTGAGCGCGCGGCCATCGGACGAAGACCGAACTTCGGAGCAACATCCCCACATGATCGGCATCATTCTGGTCACCCACGGCCGGCTCGCGGAAGAGTTCGTCCACGCGATGGAGCACGTCGTCGGCGGGCAGGAGGCGGTGAAAACCGTGTGCATCGGCCCCAATGACGACATGGAAGCCCGGCGGATCGAAATCGCCAAAGCGATCAAGGCGGTCAACGCCGGGAGCGGCGTGATCGTGCTCACCGACTTGTTCGGCGGCACCCCGTCGAACCTTGCGATCTCGCTGATGCGTCCGGGCAAAGTCGAAGTCATCGCGGGGATCAATCTGCCGATGCTGATCCGGCTCGCCAAAGCGCGCTCGTGCATGGACCTCAAGGCCGCGACCGTGGCGGCGCGCGACGCTGGGCGCAACTACATCACGGTGGCGTCCGAATTCCTCGGCCAGGACGCCTGAGCGCGGTGCAGCAAGCACGCCAGACGGTCGAGATCGTCAACACCCGCGGCCTCCACGCCCGCGCCAGTGCCAAATTCGTCAACGCGGTCGCCGCGCTTCCCGAAACGCTCGAAATCACCGTTTTCAAGGATGGCGCCGACGCCGCGGGCGGTTCGATACTCGGGCTGATGATGCTCGGCGCGGCTAAAGGCGACAGCATCGAAATCGTCGTCGCGGGCGAGAACTGCGAGCCCGCGCTGGCGGCGCTGGCCGGGTTGGTCCGGAACGGCTTCGGCGAGGACTGATCCGGTGCCACGCCGCCAGATCACCGGGTTCTCCAACCCCACGGTCAAGTTCCTGCGCTCGCTGCGCGAGAAGAAGCACCGCAAGGCCGCGGGCAAATTCCTTGCCGAAGGGCTGCGCCTGCTCACCGACGCGCGGGCCGCCGGGCGCTTGCCCGAGACGCTGGTGATGGCGAGCGGGCGCGAGCCGCACCCCTTGCTCGACGCGCTCGAGGCCGAAGTCGCGGCGGCGGGCGGCGAGGTGATCGAGATGGACGAGGCGGTGCTCGCCAAAGTCACCGGCAAGGACAACCCGCAAGCGGTTGCAGGGGTGTTCGCCGAATTCGACACGTCGCTGAGCGCGATCGACCGGTCGGTCTCGCCGATCTGGCTGGTCGCGCAAGCGCTGCGCGATCCGGGCAACCTCGGGACGATGCTCCGGACCGGCGATGCGGTCGGCGCGGGCGGGCTGATCCTGATCGACGATTGCGCCGATCC
>JBBRER010000051.1:0-14588 GCA_038202745.1 Sphingomonadales bacterium | reverse complement strand
GCCGTCAGCATGACGGCGCGCCAGCCAAGCCGCGGTGTGAGCCGGCCGCGGCGGTCCGGTCCAGGCTTACCCGCGCCGGTCACACCGTCCGCGTGTTCTTCCCAGGCGTTATCCCGCGTTAGCCGGCGGGGGATGGGGTGTACCTGTCGTCGTCTCGCCTCAGGCTTCCCCCGCGGCATCGACCATAGCGCTCGCTAGCGCTTCGGCGGGGGTCTTGTCGCCCCACAGGATGAACTGGAACGCGGGGTAGAAGCGGTCGCATTCGTCGATCGCGGCTTCGACCGCGGTCTGCGCCTGCGCTAGGCTGAGCAGCCCTTCGTCGCCGAGCATCAGCCCGTGACGGTAGAGCAGCACCCCGCCGTTCGACCACACGTCGAAATGGCCGACCCACAGCTGTTCGTTGACCAGCGCCAGCACCTCGAACATCGCGGCGCGCTTGTCGTCGGGAACGCGGATGTCGGGCAGGCACAGCAGCTGGAGGACGTGATCCTCGCGCCGCCAGATTCCGCGGAACGAATACTTGGCCCAGCTTCCTTGAAGCTCGCCCGCGATCTCGTCGTCGCCGACGTATTCGAACTCCCAGCCGCGCGCCTCGAACAACGAGGCGAGCATATCGACCGGAGCGGCGTCGTCGTGCGCTTCGATTTCGTGATTGCCCGTCATGATCACCCGGCCCGCGCTCCCGTCGTGCAGCGGGAGATGCGTCGGCAAGGGCGCGTGAGACAATCGCCGGTTGACGCGGCGTTGGGCAAAACTCGACAAGGCTGTGGACGGGGTGTGGACAAGCGGTGAACAGCGCTACTTGCCCGCGAGCGCATCGACGCTCTCGCCCGCGTCCGAGTGAAACACGAAGGCCCCGTTCACTCCGGCCTTCTTGAGCAGCGCGATGTAGCCATCGGCTGCCTTGTCGCTCGCGAACGGGCCGGTCAGCAGACGGCGGGTCGCGCCCCACGCCGCGACAAAGGGCGCTTTGCCCTTGAACGTCGCGGGATCGTCCTTGACCAGCTTGCGCCAATCGAACGCGAGCGCCTTGGCATCGCGCCCGGTGCGGACCTGGACCCAGGTGCGCGCGGGACTGGCCTTGGCCTTCATGTCGGCCTCGGCCTTGGCCTTTTTATCCGCGTCCGCTTTGGCCTTTTTGTCGGCTTCGGCTTTGGTGTGCGCGGTTTCGGCGGGGGTCGGTTTGGCCGTAGCGGGCTTGATTGCGGCGGGCTTAGGCGGATGGGCGACATCGACCGCCCCCGGGTGGGGCGCACCAGCGCTGCTCGGCGCGCCGATATCGGCGAACACCTCGGCCAAGCTGCGCGGCCTGGCGGGCGTGACCGATGCCTGAGTGGGCGAAGGCGCGGGCGTGCTTTGGCCGATCCGCGCCAGATCGAACCCGGGAGCGGTGCGCGCAGCGGCGGGCGGCGGGTTCGCAGCGGTCCGCGCCGGGATGGGCGCCGGAGTCGCCAGCACGATGGCTGGGCCGCGGGGCGGAAGCAAAGCGGGGGGGGGCGTCGTCGCGACTTCGGTGCGCGCGGGCCTGACCTCGGGCGGAGCGGCGCTCGCCAGCGCGGCGGCGGCTTTGGCTTTGGCGTCGCGCTTGGCCTTGGAATCATCCTTGGCGTCGCGACCCATCGGCCGTCCCGCCGGGGTCAGCGCCTGATTGGCCGCGGCGAGTTCGGGGCGCTGGTTGACGAACCGCGCGACGCGCGGATCGTCGCGGCCGATGTCGGCGGCGCGCGGGAAGTAGCCGAGATCGCCCGCCGCCGCCTGCTGCGCGCGGGTCAGCCGCGGCATGTAGCGCAAATAGGCCGACATCGCGACCGCGAGGTCGGCGGGCATCGTCGCGCGGGCAATCGATTCGGCTTCCTCGGCGCGGCCGAGCACGGCAAGCGCGAACGCGCGGGTACGCCATGCGGCGCGATCCTGGCGCTGGAGCAGCGGCGAAAGCGTCGCCTCCATGCCCGTGCGGTCGCCGTCGATCGCCTGGCTCAGCGCGAGGCGGCGCAGCGTGTCGTCGCTGCGCCCGGCGGCGAGCGCCTGACGGTAATAACGCTGCGCGCCGATCGCATCGCCGACGAGATCGTAAGCGAGCCCGCGATCGGCCAGCGCACCCGAGCCGAGCACACCGCTACGCGCGGCCTCTTCGAATAGCGGGATCGCGCTGAACGGATCGAGCTTGCGCACGAACGCGCCCGCCAGCCCGGCTTTGACCGAAGCATTGCCCGGCGAAATAGAATCGGCGCGACGGAAGAAGCCGACCGCGGCATCGAGATCGTTCATGTCGAGCGCGGCCTGGCCCGCATCGATCAGCGCGGTCAGATCGCGCGGGTTGATCGCCAGCCGGCTAAGCGCGGTGTTGAGCCGCGCAGTCCCCGCCGGGTTCGCCACGATCGGGCGTGCGGCGTAAGCGCTGTCGTCCTCGTCATCGTCGTCTTGTGCGAGCGCGGGGGACGAAAATGTGGTGGCAGCCAACCCGATGGCGAGCGCAGCACCAAACCAGCCCCGTTCGTGCTGAGCTTGTCGAAGCACCGTACTTTTCCTTCGTGCGTCGCGCACAACTGCTTCAAGCAAAGAACAGTCCTTCGACAAGCTCAGGACGAACGGACAGTTGGCGGCGCGAGTGGCATTCGGCTGCCGCTACGTCGCGCTTGCTGAACCGCGGACGAACGCCGCCGTCCGGCCCGCCCTACTGGTTGTTCTGGCGCCCGAGGAACCGCGGGATGCTGATCGACGGGCCGCCGCCCTCGCCGTCACCCTCTTCGTCCTCGTCCTCCTCGGCGGCGCTCGAGCCGCCGCGCGACAGATTGGCCATGCGCTCGAACAGCGTGCTGCCCGCGCCGGGGCGCGGTGCGCGCGGGGCTTCGCCTTCGTCCTCACCGCCGCCGGCGACGAGACCGCGACGGCGGCCGGGCATCGGCGAACCGCCGCCAGCGTCATCCTCGTCGTTGAGCCGCGAGGCGTTCGAGAGCAAGTCGTCGCCGCTCGCTTCGGCGGGCTCGGCAGCGCCTTCTTCGGCGCCCGTCTCGACTTCGTCGTCGAGCGCGAGTTCAAGCGGTTCGTCCTCGTCCGCATGAGCCTCGGCAGGCGCTTCGCCGGTCGCGGCGGGAGCGCTCCAGTCATCGTCGTCGTCGTCGGCGAAGCCGGCGTCCTGCGCGGCGGCGGCGAACTGGCTGTCGTCGGCGGCGCTTTCGAGCGGCGCGGCCTCAGGCTCCGCCGTCTCGGCTTCGCTCTCGGCGGGCGCGAACTGGTCCTCGTCGTCGTGCGCGCCGAACAGCGGTTCGGCGGTGGGAAGAGTCATCATCGAGGGACGCCCGGGCCCGCGCGCGGTGCCGAGGTTGAGCGGGCGGTGCGCGGCCTGTTCGGCCATTTGCGCGCTTTGCTCGATGCCGGTCGCGACCACCGAGACGCGGATCTTGCCGCGCAAGTCGGGGTTGAACGCCGAGCCCCAGATGATGTTGGCGTCGGGATCGACCAGTTCGCGGATGTGGTTGGCGGCTTCGTCGACTTCGAGCAGCTTCATGTCGTCGCCGCCGATGATCGAGATGATCACGCCCTTGGCGCCCTGCATCGAGACGCCGTCGAGCAGCGGGTTGGCGATCGCCTTTTCCGCCGCTTCGAGCGCGCGGTTCTCGCCCTCGCCCTCGCCGGTGCCCATCATCGCCTTGCCCATCTCGCCCATTACCGAGCGGACGTCGGCGAAATCGAGGTTGATCAGCCCGGGCATGACCATCAGATCGGTGATCGAGCGGACACCCTGCTGGAGCACTTCGTCGGCAAGGCTGAACGCTTCCTTGAAGGTCGTTTCGGCCTTGGCGACGAGGAACAGGTTCTGGTTGGGGATGACGATCAGCGTATCGACGTGCTTCTGCAGCTCCTCGATCCCGGCGTCGGCGGCGCGCATTCGGCGGGTGCCTTCGAACAGGAACGGCTTGGTCACGACCCCGACGGTGAGCACGCCCTTGTCGCGCGCGGCCTTGGCGATGACCGGCGCGGCCCCGGTCCCGGTGCCCCCGCCCATCCCCGCGGCGATGAAGCACATATGCGTGCCCTCGAGCATCCGCTCGATCTCGGCCAGGCTCTCCTCGGCGGCGGCGCGGCCGACTTCGGGGCGGGCGCCCGCGCCGAGCCCTTGGGTGATGTCCGCGCCCAGCTGAATCCGCTGTTCGGCGGCGGCGTTGTTGAGCGCCTGTGCATCGGTGTTGGCGACGACGAAATCGACCCCCTCGATCTCGGCCGCGATCATGTTGGCGATGGCGTTGCCGCCCGCCCCACCGACGCCGATCACGGTGATCCGGGGGCGAAGCTCCTCGACTGCGGGCGGACCGATATTGATGCTCATCGCCTGTCTCCTGTCGGGCATCCCCCATGATGCCTGAATTTGCTTGGGTTCTTGCACCTAACGAATCGGTGACGCAAAGCCGAATTAACCTTTGTCCACAACCGCCGGGCGGAGTTTCCTCCGTTTAAAAATACTCTCTCAGCGCGCGATAGACGCGCCCGACGAGGCCGAGGCCCGAATAGCGCATCGTCGGCTGATAGCTCGGCCCGATCGCGCGGATGTCGACCGGATCGGCCGAGGCGTAAAGCACGAGGCCGGCGAGCGTCGAGAATCCCGGCCCGCCGTGCGCTTCGGCGAGCCCCTTGAGCGCGGGCGGCTTGCCGATCCGCACCGGCTTGCCGAGCGCGGCCTGGGCGAAATCGGCGAGGCTGGCGAGCTCCGCGCCGCCGCCGGTGATGACCACCTGCTGCCCGCGTTGCCCGGTGAACCCAAGGCCCTTGAGCGCCTTGCCGACCTCGTCGAACAGCCGTCCGAGCTGCGCGGTGATGACCGACACGAGCTCGGCACGAGGTATCCGGTTCTTGTCGTCGGCATGGCGCGCGGCGGGGCCGGTCGCTTCCTCGCCGGGCGCGTTGACCGGGATCATCTCGCGGTGATCGGCGGGGCTGGCGATCGCGGTGCCGTGTACGCACTTAAGCCGTTCGGCCTGGAAGCGGCGGATTCCGAAGGCCGAAGCGGCCGCGTCGGTGATATCGCCCGAGCCGATCGGGATCGAGGCCATCCCGAGCAACATGCCCGACGCGTAAACCGCAACGTTGGTCACTTCGGCGCCGAATTCGACCAGCGCGACGCCAAGCTCGCGCTCTTCGGCGGTGAGGCAGGCGTGCCCCGCTGCGATCGGTGAGGCAACCAGCCCGTCGACATCGAGATGCGCGTTCTGCACCGCCTCGGTGATGTTGCGCACCGGCGCCCCGTCGGCGAGCACGACGTGGATATCGACCCCGAGCCGCTCGGCATGGAGCCCTTTGGGATCGGCGACCCCGTCGGCGCCGTCGAGCGTGTAGTGCGCGGGCTGCGCGTGGAGCACCATCCGCCCGTCGGGGTGGATCACGCCGCGCGCCGCGACGAGCAAGTGCTCGACATCGTCGGCTTCGATCCGGCGGCCGCCGACATCGACTTCGACTTGCGCGATCTGGCTGGCGAGGCCCGCGCCCGAGCAGCCGATCCACACGCTCGAAACCGAAGTGTCGGCCATCTTCTCGGCGCGCTCGACCGCATCGCGGATCGCGTACGTCGCGGCCTGCATGTCGGTGACGTAGCCGCGCTTGACCCCCTGCGCAGCCCGGTGGCCCGAGCCGAGCACGATCATCTCGCCGGTTTCGGAGACCCCGGCGATCATCGCAGAGATGCGGAACGAGCCGATGTTGACCGCGCCGAACACGCGCGAGAGACGGGCCGGGCCGGGCATCAGGGCTTGTCCTTCTTGGCGTCTGGCTTGGCCGGGGCGGCGGACGGTTTCGCGGCGGGTTTTGCCGCACTCGACGCGCTCTCGATCGGATCGGTGCGGCCTGGAACGCGCAAGTAGATCCGGTCCGCCGCACGCATGTCGAACGCGGCCACTTTGCCGCCGAGCAGCCGGTTGACCCCGTCGAGCCGCGCAAACTGCATCAGCGCACCCGCCGACGGCTTGCCGCCTTCGGGCAGCGCGAGCACTTGCCCGGTCTTGAACGTCAGGTTCCAGCGCCGATTGCCGATCCATTCGGCCGAGGCGACTTGCGGCTTCAATGCCGGTGCGGCGTCGAGCAGCTCGCCCAGCGCCGCCACCTGCTGCCCCGCCCCGAGACCCGAGACGACCAGCTTGCCCCGCGCGCGATCCGCGCTGACCGGCTCGAGCTCGTGGCCCTCGGCGTCGATCAGCACCAGCCGGTCGGGCTTCTGGAGCACGGCCCGGGGCGTGCGCTCGACGATGTCGATCACCAGCGTGTCGGGCAACTGGCGCGAGACGCGCGCGTCCTCGACCCACGACAGCTCCATCAGCTGCCCTCGCAGCTCCTCGACATCGACCAGCGGCATTGCCCGGTCGCGCTGCGCCAGCGCGCGCTCGTAAACCTTGAGCTCGTTGAGATGCTTGACCCCGCGCACTTCGACGCGGCGGACCTTGAACCCGGCATCGGCGGCGGCGCCGGCGAAGCGGACCTGCGCCAGCTGGGGCAGGCCCGCATAGGATGCGACGCCCCAGGTCAGCGCCGCAGCGCCGCCGAGAATCGCGACCAGCGCGCCTTTCTGGAGCTGCGCCTCGGTAAACGGCAGCCAGGCGAGGAACGCGCCGACCGCCGAGCCCGTCCGGCGCTTGGCGGCACGGACCTGCTTGGCCTTGCCTTGCGCCGCGGCGACCCGGCGCACGCTCTTGCCCCCGCGCTTGACCTTCTGGGTCACGCCGTCTTCTCCTTCGCCGCGAGGGCGTCCTCGATAATTGCCTCGACCAGATCGGCGTAGTCCATCCCCAGATGCCGCGCCTGCTCGGGAACGAGGCTGAGCGGAGTCATCCCCGGCTGGGTGTTGACCTCGAGCAGGAACAGCCCGTCGAGCCCGCGCTCGTCGTCCCAGCGAAAGTCGGCGCGGCTGCAGCCTTTGCACCCGAGCAGCCGGTGCGCGCGCAATGCGATGTCCTTGCAGGCCTGAGTGATTTCGTCGGGAATCTCCGCCGGGCAGACGTGGTCAGTCAGGCCTTCGGTGTACTTGGCGTCGAAATCGTAGAAGCCGGTCTTGGGCTTGAGTTCGGTGACCATCAACGCCCGGTCAGCGATCACCGCCGTGGTCAGCTCCTTGCCGCGGATGAACGGTTCGGCAAGCAGATGTGCGAATGTCTGCCACGGGCCTTCGACATCGCGGCCGATCGGGTTGCCGTAGTTGCCTTCGTTCGTGACGATCGCCACGCCGACCGACGAACCTTCGTTGACCGGCTTGAGCACGTAAGGCCGCGCCAGCGGATCGCGCTCGTGGAGTTCTTCCGAGGCGACGATCCGCCCGCCCGGCATCGGGATGCCGTGCGGGACCAGCGCCGCCTTGGTCAGTTCCTTGTCGATCGCAATCACCGAAGTGGCGAGCCCCGAGTGCGTGTAAGTCAGGCCCATCAGGTCCATCATCCCCTGAACGGTCCCGTCCTCGCCCGGGGTGCCGTGGAGCGCGTTGAACACGACATCGGGCGCGGCTTCGGCGAGCTTTTGGGCAACGTTGCGCGCCATATCGATCCGCGTCACCCGGTGCCCGCGTTGCTCGAGCGCCGTGGCCACGCCTTCGCCGCTCATCAGCGAAACTGGGCGCTCCGAGGACCAGCCGCCCATGAGGACCGCGACGTGGAGGTGGGGTAGAGTCAATGAAGTCGTCCCGGTTTATACAAAGCTGGCTGCAATCTGCCAACGATCTCGGATGCGTCGGCGTCCCACGGGAAAAGGCCGTCTTGGATTCCTGGCCAAACGAGTTGGAAGGCCTGCGTCAGATCGGTCCGGAATTGGTAGTCATGCAGCCAAATTGCCGATTTGAAGTGCTCACGGTCGACATTGCTTGGCGGAATTGATCTCGCAATGAGCTCGAAGCTATCGACGAGCCCGGAGATCGAGACACCGTCGCTAAGTTGCAGTCCATTGCGGCATTGCTTCAGGGTTTCATTGACGATGAAACCCATCAAATCGTGATCTAGACCAAACACAATCACTTCACCTTGGCGAACGGTTTGGGGAAATCCCGCTGAATAAGAAAAGGACGGACTATTTGCATCCGGGTCAAACACGGTCGTCACGTGGCAACCAAACTCCTCGACATTTGCGAGAATTTTCCGCTCATACTGATCGAGATCCGGGAGCTCGCTCACGGCCGGCCCACCCGCTGAATTTCCCATTCGAGCGAGACGCCCTGCGATGCCTTGACCCGAGCGCGGACTTCTTCGCCGAGGCTTTCGATGTCCTCGCTCGTCGCGGCGCCGGTGTTGATCAGAAAGTTGGCGTGCTTTTCGCTGACTTGCGCGCCGCCCACCGTCAGCCCGCGGCACCCCGCGGCATCGACCAGTCGCCAAGCCTTGTCGTCCGCGGGATTCTTGAATGTCGATCCGCCGGTCTTGCTGCGCAGCGGCTGGCTGGCTTCGCGGCTGGCGGCGATGCGGTTCATTTCGGCCTGGATTGCTGCTACTTCGCCGCGCCGCCCGCGGAACCGCGCGGCGACGACGATCGCGCCTTCGGGTAGCTCGGAATGTCGATACGTGTAGCGCAAGTCGGCCACGGGCACCCGCACCAGCTCGCCCGAGCGCAGGACGACGTTGCAGTCGATCAGGATGTCCTTGACCTCGCCGCCGTAAGCGCCGCCGTTCATCCGCACGAAGCCGCCGACGGTGCCGGGGATCGAGCGCAGGAATTCGACGCCCGCAATGCCATTGTCGCGCGCGGTCGAGGACACGAGGATTCCACTCGCGCCGCCGCCGCAGTCGAGCGTGGTCTCATCGACCAGAGCGACTTTCGCGAAAGCCTTGCCCAGCCGCACCACTGCGCCCGGCACACCCCCGTCGCGAACGATCAGGTTCGAACCGAGCCCGAGCGCCATCACCGGCACGTGCGGTTCGAGATCGGCGAGGAACTCCTGCAAATCGGCCAGATCGCGCGGCTCGAATAGCCAGTCCGCCGCGCCCCCGGCCTTGAGCCAAACCAGCGGCGCGAGCAGGGCGTTTTTCGTCAGCTTGCCCGCAACGCGCGGCATGAGGTCGGCCTTCATGTCGCCCTCCGCGCTGCAATAGCATCGGCAAGCCCCGCCGCCCACTTGGTGATGTCGCCCGCGCCAAGACACACGACCGTGTCGCCGGGCTCGACCGTCTCGGCGAGCGCTTGCGCGAGAGCGTCCGGGCCTTCGACGGTTTGGGCCGAACGATGCCCCCGCGCCCGCATTCCCGCAACCAACGCCTCGGAGCAGACGCCGTCGATCGGCTGCTCGCCCGCAGGATAGACCGGCGCGGCGAAGACCACGTCGGCGTCGTTGAACGCGGCCTGGAACGCATCCATGTGATCGCGCAGCCGAGTGAAACGGTGCGGCTGGACCACCGCGATCACGCGATTCCTTACCCCTTCGCGCGCCGCGGCGAGGACGGCGCGGATTTCGACCGGGTGGTGCGCGTAGTCGTCGATGATCGTCGCGGCACCACCGTTTATGGCGACTTCACCGACCTGGGTGAAGCGGCGCTTGACCCCGTGGAATTTGTGAAAGCCGGTGCGGATCGTCTCGTCGTCGCAGCCCATCTCCGCCGCCACCGCGACCGCGGCAAGCGCGTTCTCGACGTTATGCCGCCCGGGCATCGGCAGCTCGATCCCCTCGATCCGGCGGAACGAGCCGTCGCGCTGGCGCAGCGCGACATCGAAGCGATTGCCCCCGGGCACTGGAGTGACGTGCTCGCCGCGCACGTCGGCCTGCGCGGAAAAGCCGTATGTCACCACGCGGCGGTCGCGGATCTTGGGGATCACCGCCTGCACTTCGGGGTGATCGACGCACAGGATCGCGGCGCCGTAGAACGGGACATTCTCGATGAACTCGACGAACGCTTCCTTGATCGCTTCGAAACTGCCGTAATGATCGAGATGCTCGGGATCGATGTTGGTGACGACCGCAATCGTCCCGTCGAGCCGCAGGAAGCTGCCGTCGCTCTCGTCGGCTTCGACCACCATCCATTCGGACGCGCCCAACCGCGCGTTCGAGCCGTACGAATTGATGATCCCGCCGTTGATCACGGTCGGATCGATCCCGCCCGCGTCGAGGAGCGCGGCGATCATGCTGGTGGTGGTGGTCTTACCGTGCGTTCCGGCGACCGCGACGGTGCGCTTGAGCCGCATCAGCTCGGCCAGCATTTCGGCGCGGCGGACCACGGGGATGCGCTGCTCGACCGCGGCGGCGACTTCGGGGTTCGAGCGCTTGACCGCGGTCGAAGTGACGACCACCGCTGCGTCGCCGATGTTTTCGGCCGCGTGGCCAATCGCGACCTTGATCCCGCGCTTGCGCAGGCCTTCGACCACGGTGCCATCGGCGATGTCCGAGCCCTGCACCGCGTAGCCGAGGTTGTGCATCACCTCGGCGATGCCCGACATTCCGATCCCGCCGATCCCGACGAAATGGATGATCCCGATGTCGGTCCCGGCGCCTTTCACGCAGGTGCCTCCGCCCGGGTCGCGCTCACGTCCCGCGCGACGCGAATCACATCCATCAGCGGCGCGCCGCCGAAGCCTTCGACTAGGTCGGCAAGATCGGCGGCGGCGTTCGGGTAGCCGCAGTTCCACGCGGCATGCGCGGCGGTGGCGAGCGTTTCGGGGCGCTGCGCCATCGCCTGGATCTGCTTGGCGAGCTCTACGGGCGTGAACTTGTCCTGGCGGATCATCCGCGCGCCGCCGGCGGCGACCATGTCGCGGGTGTTGGCGGCCTGGTGATCGTCGGTCGCGATCGGCAGCGGGACGAGGATCGCGGGACGCCCGACCACGGTCAGCTCGGCGATCGTCATCCCGCCCGCGCGCCCGATGAACAGGTGCGCGTCGGCGAGTCGCTCCGCCATATTCTCGAAATAAGTCCCGAGCTCGGCGGGGATATCGTGCGCAGCGTAACGCGCGCGCACTGCCTCGATATCTTCCGCGCGGCACTGCTGCGTCACTTGCAGACGCGTGCGCAGCGCGGGCTGGAGCATCGCCAGCCCGTCGGGAACGACCCCAGACAGGACACTCGCGCCCTGGCTGCCCCCGGTGACGAGCACCCGCAGCAGTCCTTCGCCGGTGAACGGCGGAAACGGCCGGTCGCGCAGCGCGAGCACGTCGGCACGCACCGGGTTGCCGACGAGGTGCGTTTTCGAGGCAAACTTGGGCGCGAGCCGCCCGACCCGCGCATAAGCCGTGGCGATCGCGGCGACGCGCGGCGCGAGCAGGCGGTTGACCCGGCCGAGCACCGCGTTCTGGTCGTGGATCACCCCCGGAACGCCCGCGGCCGACGCGGCGAGCAGCGCGGGCAGCGCGGGATAGCCACCGAAGCCGACGACGGCAGTCGGCGCGAAGCTGTCGAACAGGCGCAGCGCCATGCGCCGGCCTTCGAGCACCGCCGCGACACCCCCCGGCCAGCGCAGCGGGTTCTTGCCGAAGCGGCCTGCGGGAAGGACATGCGCGGTCAGGAAATCGGGCTTGCCCGGGAGCCGGGCGCCGCGCTCGTCGGTGATCAGCGCGACGTGGTGCCCGCGCTTCTCGAGTTCGATCGCGAGCACGAACGCGGGGACGAGATGCCCGCCGGTGCCCCCGGCAGCGAGGACGAAATGGCGTCCGACCCCGCTCATCGCGGCAACTTTGGCGAAGCGAACGCGGGGGCGAACGGGGTGCGCTGAAGGAACGGGTTGCGCCGCGTGATCGCGAGCAGGAACCCGACCCCGAGGCACAGCGCGATAGTCGACGAGCCGCCGTAGCTGATCAGCGGCAGCGTCATTCCCTTCGACGGGAACAACTGAAGGTTGACGAGGATGTTAATGAACGCCTGCCCGCCCAATTGCGCGGTCAGCCCGCTCGCGGCGAGTACCGTGAACAGGTTCTCCTCCTCGACCAGCCGCAGCAGCACACGGATCACGATAGCGAGGTAGAGCACGACGATCAGCGCGCAGACGAGCAGCCCGAACTCTTCGCCGATCACCGAGAAGATGTAATCGGTATGCGCCTCGGGCAGCGACATCTTGCGCGTTCCGAGCCACAGCCCGGTGCCGGTCCAGCCGCCCGAAAGCAGCGTCCGCTGCGCCAGGTCAACCTGGTCGTAGGCAGTGCCCCCGCCGATGAACGCGTCGATCCGGTTGCGGCCGTTCTGATAGAACATGTAGGCGAGCATCACGCCGCCCGCACCCGCGCCGAACAGCACTCCGATCCGCTTGACCGAGATTCCCGACAGCAGGATCATCGTGAACCACACGCCTGCAAACAGTACGGTCGATCCGAAATCGGGCTGGAGCATGAGCAGCGCTCCGACCAGCGCCATCAGCCCGGCGGTGATCCCGACCACCGGTAGATTGGGATCGCGCGCGCGCCACGACAGGATCCACGCCAGCCCGATCGCAAACGCGGGCTTGAGGAATTCCGACGGCTGGAGCGAAAAGCCGAGGTTGAGCCAGCGCCGCGCGCCGTTGACGCTGAAGCCCACCAGCGGGACCAGCATCAGCGCCACCAGCATCGCCGCTCCGAGAACCACGCCTGCACGCCGCGCGCGCTCCTTGGGCAGCATGCTCGCGCCGATCATCGCGATCAGCCCGACGAACTGCCATTTGAGGTGGAGTGTGAAGAAATGGAGATCGGACAGCCGTACCGAGGGCGTCGACAGCCGCCGCGCGCTGGCGGGCGAGGAAGCGGCGACCGCGGCGGTGCCGATCGCCATCAGCATGAGCACGAGGAACAGCAGCACGCGGTCGATCTCGCGCCACCACACCGCGATCTCGCCGCGGCGGCTGCGCCTGTAGCGCGCGATCGCCGCGCCTTGCGGAGCTTGGCCCGCGCGCGGCACGTAGGGCGGGCTCGACGCCATCACTTGCACCCCAGCGCGGTCAGGGTCGGCCCATCGGCGCCGCCCGTGGTCAGCGCGTGGACGATATCGCGAAACGCGTCGCCGCGCGCTTCGTAATCGCGGAACTGGTCGAAACTGGCGCACGCGGGCGAGAGCAGCACGACATCGCCCGGGCGCGCCGCGGCGATTGCCTGGCGGATCGCTTCGCACAGCATTTCGCTGCGGGTGACGTGGGTGTGGGGGGTTAGGAGATCGGCGAAGCGCGGCCCGGCATCGCCGATCGTGTAAGCCGCGGCGAGGTTGCCGAAGTGGCGCTCGCACTCGTCGAGCGTGTCGCCCTTGGGCAGCCCGCCGACGATCCAGTGGACCCGCGGCTGCGGCGCGGGCGGAAACGCGGCGAGCGCGGGCGCGGCCGAAGCAGGATTGGTCGCCTTGCTGTCGTTGATGAACAGCACGCCACCCGCTTCGCTGACGCGCTCCATCCGGTGGGGCAGCCCGCGATAGCTGCGCAGCGCCGGCTCCCACTGCCCGCGGGCGAGTCCGAGCGCCTCGACGATCCGCACCGCGACCGCGGCGTTCTGGAGATTGTGCGGGCCTTGCAGCGACGGCCAGCCGGGCTGGAGCGGGGCGAGCGGCGCGCCGTCGGCGAGATCGACAAAGTCTTCGCCGCGGCGGATCGTTTCGGACGCGGCCATCGCTTCGGCGGCGGGATCGCCCGCGCCGAAAACCGCGTGCGCATCGGCGCGCTGCATCGCGAAAAGGTGCGCCTTCGAGGCGACATAGGCGGCAAAGTCGGGGTAGCGGTCGAGGTGGTCGGGGCTGACATTGATCATCGCCGCGACCTCGCAAGCGAGCGTGCGGGTGAGGTCGAGCTGATAACTCGACAGCTCGAGCACATAGACCCCGCCCGGCGGCAGCGGCTTCTGGCTGAGAATCGGCAGGCCGATATTGCCCCCCATCCGCGCCGGGATCGCCGCGCTGCGGAGCAGGTGATCGACGAGCGCGGTTATGGTCGATTTGCCGTTGGTGCCGGTGATCCCGACGACGCGGTGCGCAGGCAAGCTGGGCCGGGCCAGCGCGAACAGCTCGATATCGCCGATTACCGGAACACCGTAGCGCTCCGCGGCGCCGGCAATCGGATGGGCGTTGAGCGGAACCCCGGGCGAGACCACGACGCCCGCGTACCCGGTCAGATCGATGCTCGCCGGATCGGCCAGTTCGACGCGGCCGGCGACGAGCTTGCGTGGTTCCTCGCGGCTGTCCCACGCGGTGACGCTCGCACCGCCGGCGAGCAGGCTCTCGGCCGCGGCCAGCCCCGAACGCGCGAGCCCGAGCACCGCATAGCGTTTGCCGGCAAAGACGGGGGAGGTAATCACCGGACCTTCAGCGTCGCCAGCCCGAGCAGCGCGAGCACGATCGAGACGATCCAGAAGCGGATCACGATGGTCGATTCCTGCCAGCCGAGCTGTTCGAAGTGGTGGTGGATCGGCGCCATCCGGAACACGCGCTTGCCCGTTCGCTTGAACACCGCAACCTGAACGATCACCGACACCGCCTCGAGCACGAACAGCCCGCCGACGATCGCGAGCACGATCTCGTGATGCGCGGCGACCGCGATCGCGCCGAGCGCTCCGCCGAGCGCAAGGCTGCCGGTATCGCCCATGAACACCGCCGCCGGCGGGGCGTTGAACCACAGGAAAGCAAGGCACGCGCCCATGATCCCCGCGCACAGGATCGCCAGCTCGCCCGCGCCGGGAACGTGCGGAATGCCGAGGTAGTG
>JBBRER010000050.1:0-14743 GCA_038202745.1 Sphingomonadales bacterium | reverse complement strand
GCCTTGGCGGCGCGCACCGCGGCGGCGCAGATCGCTTCGCGCGTGGCTTCGTCCATCCCCGGGGCGGGGGCTTCCTCGATCACTTTCTGGTGGCGGCGCTGCAGGCTGCAATCGCGCTCGAACAAGTGGACGACGTTGCCGTGGGTGTCGCCGAACACCTGGACCTCGATGTGGCGGGGCGAGAGAATGTACTTCTCGATCAGCACGTCGGTGTTGCCGAACGACGATGCAGCCTCGCGCCGGCACGATTCGAGCGCGTCGGCGAAGTCATCCGCCGCATCGACCCGGCGCATACCCTTGCCGCCGCCGCCCGCGACCGCCTTGATCAGCACCGGATAGCCGATCTTGCCCGCCTCGGCCTTGAGCCGCTTGGGCGACTGATCTTCGCCTAGATAACCCGGCGTCACCGGCACGCCCGCGGCGATCATTCGCGCTTTGGCCGCGTCCTTGAGCCCCATCGCGCGGATGCTGTCGGGCGAGGGGCCGACCCAGATCAGCCCGGCATCGGTAACCGCTTGGGCGAAGTCGGCGTTCTCGGAGAGGAACCCGTAGCCCGGGTGGATCGCTTCGGCCCCGGTCGCTTTCGCCGCGGCGATGTTCTTGTCGCCGACGAGGTGGCACACGCGCGCCGGGCTCGGCCCGATATGCACCGCCTCGTCGGCTTGCCGCACGTGCAGCGCCTTCGCGTCAGCGTCCGAAAAGACCGCGACCGTGCGCATCCCCATCGCCTGCGCGGTGCGGATGATCCGGCAGGCGATCTCGCCGCGGTTGGCGATCAGGAGCGAGGAAATCATTTGCGCTGGCTAGGGCGGCGGAGCGCGGCGCGCAATGGGGTGGCAGGCTCTTGCACTCGGGTGGGCGCGCCACTAGAGCGGCGCGCGGAAAGCGCCCCCGCGCGCGCCCATTTCAGCAGTTTGGCCCACGGGATTTATCGATGGACGATCGTTTCAACACCACCGCCGGCTGGGTGCTGTTTTCGGGGATAGTCGCGCTCGGGCTGGCGAGCTTGTCGGGGCGGATTTTCCACGCCGACAAGGCCGAGCGGCCCGATAAGATGGGCTACGAGATCGCCGGCGTGGTCCATTCGGGCGGCACGGACGGCGCGGCCGCGGCGGTTCCGTTCGAGGCGCTGCTCGCGAAAGCCGACCCTGCCAAGGGCGAGGCTTCGTTCAAGAAGTGCATGAGCTGCCATACGATTACTTCGGGCGGGGCGAACGGCATCGGCCCCAATCTTTACGGGATCGTCGGCGACGCCAAAGCCGAGGGCCGCGGCGGGTTCGCGTTCTCCGATGTGCTCAAGGCGAAGGGCGGCAAGTGGGACTGGGCCAGCCTCAACGAGTGGCTGACCAACCCCAAGGCTTACGCGCCTGGCACCAAGATGAGCTTCGCGGGTCTTCCCGACGGGCAGGAACGCGCCAACGTCATGGTCTATCTCAATTCGCAGGGCACTAACCTGCCGTTGCCGCCGGTCCCGGCCGCAGCGCCCACGGCGGGCGCAGCCGGTGCCGCGCCGCTCGCGGCCGCCGACCCGGTCAGGGGCGAGGCGTCGTTCAAGAAGTGCCAAAGCTGCCACACGATCAATCAGGGCGGCGCCAACGGGATCGGCCCCAACTTGTGGGCGATCTATGGCGACAAGAAAGCCGAAGGGCGCGGCGGGTTTGCGTTCTCCGACGTGCTCAAGGCCAAAGGGGGAACTTGGGACGACGCCAGCCTCGATGCGTGGCTGACCAGCCCGCGCGGCTTCGCACCGGGCACCAAGATGACTTTCGCCGGGCTTTCCGACGCCGCCGAGCGCGCCAACGTGATCGCGTACCTCAATACCCAGAAGTAGCCGTCCGGCTCAGCCGGGCGCCTCGGCGGGATCGGGCGGAGTGTCTCCGCGTGGTATGTCCGAGAGGACCGCGACGATCGCCGCGGCCATGTCGCGATCGGTAACCGGCTTGATCAATCGGGCCGCGCGCGGGCGGACGCGGGCAACCTCGGCTGTGACTTCGGCGTTATCGTAGGAAGTGTGGACGATCGTCGGGACACGCTCGTCGGGGTCGATCCGTGCGAGCAGCTCGAGCCCGTTAATCGACAGCGGCCCGAGATTGAGGTCGGCGACGATCAGGCCGAAGGCATTGGTTCGCGCCGCTTCGATCGCCGATTCCCCGGTCGTCGCGACCACGACCCGGCGGAATCCCATATCGCCCAAAGCAGACTCGGTCGCCCACGCGATCAGCACGTCGTCATCGACGACGAGCGCCTCGATAGCGCCGTAGTCCGGTCGGCCGCTGTCCATCGACGAAGCTTGCGAGGCGTGCCCTCAGGCGGCGGTCTGGACCGCGGTCAATTGCGCCGGCGGCAGACCGCCCGCTTCGACCTGCTGCATCAGCTCGGCCTTGCGCGCCGCCATCCGATCGCCCAGCGCGACCAGATCGGCATCGGTCGCGCGTGCCTGCGCGAACATGCCTTCGCTCGGCATTTCCTCTTCCTTGACGTGGTGCTCGATCTCCTCGCCGAGCACTTTGACTTTGGAATCGTAGAACTCGTCGTCGGGCCCGCCGGCCATGATGTCGTTGATCAAGATTTTGGCGCCATCGTGCTCGACGTAGGCCTCGGTCAGCGTGTCGTCCTCGATCTTGCCCTTGAGCGCGGGGTAGAAGATTTCCTCCTCGATCGTCGCGTGGATCTTGAGCTCGTTGCAGATCTCCTCGGCAAGCGCCTGCTTCGATCCCTCGCGCGTGTTCTCGTAACGCTCGAACAATCCCTCGACCTTGCGATGGTCCGCCTTGAGCAGCGCAATCGCATCGGTGAATGTTTCTTCGGCCATGGTCGGGCTCCTGTGCAATGTCTGCCCCCACAACAAGGGAACCGGGCGGTCTGTTCCCCAGCACCTTAGATATTTGTTCCGAGTGGAGATCAGTTGCGCGGCGGACACATCCGCCCGCCTATTCGCCAGGTCGCTCACCCTTGAAGGCTTGCGCGATCACGTACCATTCGCTGCTCCCTTTACGGCTCGCAGGCGGCTTGGCGTGCTTGACCGTCTTGAAATGTCGCTTGAGCAGCGCCAGCAGCGCCGGGTCGGTCCCGCCCGCGAAGACTTTGGCGACGAGCGCGCCGCCCGGGGCGAGCGTGCGGATCGCGAAATCCGCGGCGGCTTCGACCAGCCCCATCGTGCGCAAATGGTCGGTCTGCTTGTGGCCGACGGTGTTCGAAGCCATGTCCGAGAGCACCAGATCGGGCGCAGCGCCGAGCGCTTCGAGCAGCGCGGCGGGCGCTTCGTCGGCCATGAAGTCCATTTGGAAGATCGTCACGCCTTCGATCGGGTCGGTGGGAAGCAAGTCGATCCCGACGACTTGCGCGGCGGGCGCATTGGCGCGGACCACCTGGCTCCATCCGCCCGGCGCGATGCCAAGATCGACCACCCGCCGCACCCCTTTGAGCAGCGCGAAACGGGCGTCGAGCTCGGTCAGCTTGTAAGCCGAGCGGCTGCGGTAACCGTCGGCGCGGGCCTGCTTGACGTACGGATCGTTGATCTGGCGGGTGAGCCACCGCGCCGAACTCGCGGTGCGCCCGCGTCCGGTCTTGAGCCGCTCGCCAGGATTGCGCCCGAAGCGGGTCATTGTTTTCCAGCCTCACGGCTGGATGAAACACCGGCCCGCTCCCCCGGCCCAGCCACCCACAGGATACGCTCGGGGAGGCTGGGCCGGGGGAGCGGGCCGGCGATGCAAGCCCTCGACGGATGTCGCGGGCGCACTAGACGGGGCTCGCCCGCCGCGCTTCACGCAGTGCGATCCGGCTTTTTTCGCCCGCGTCGCCCGCGGCAATGAGGCTGCGCAGGATGCCTTCGCGGATGCCGCGATCCGCCACCCCGAGCCGTTCGGCCGGCCACAGCTCGAAGATCGTGTCGAGAATTGCGCAGCCCGCGACCACCAGGTCGGCTCGCTCGCGCCCGATGCACGGCAACGCCGCGCGGCCTTCCGGTCCCAGTCCCGAAAGCTGCGCGGTAATCGCGCGCATCGCCGCGCTTTCGACGATGAGCCCATCGACCGCGCTGCGATCGTATTGCGGCAGCCCGAGATGGACGCTGGCGAGCGTGGTCACCGTGCCGCTGGTGCCGAGCAGGCGCAGCTCGGGAGCGCCGCGGCGCGCGCGCTCGAGCCGCGCGGCAAGCGGGGCGAGGCTGTCGCGCACCAGATCTCGCATCCGGGCATAGCGCGTGGCGCGGCCGGCTTCGTCGAGCGGTTCGGCGCCGCAGGTCTCGGTCAGCGAGACCACGCCCCACGGCACCGATTGCCAGTCGCGGATCAGCGGCAACCCGTCGGGCTGCGGATCGACCAGCACGAGTTCGGTCGATCCGCCGCCGATGTCGAAGATCACCGCCGGACCGGCGCCGGATTCGAGCAGCAGGTGGCAGCCAAGCACCGCCAGGCGCGCTTCTTCCTGCGCGCTGATGATGTCGAGCGCGATCCCGGTTTCGTCGCGCACCCGCTCGATGAACGCGGCGCCATTCACCGCACGGCGGCAGGCCTCGGTCGCGACCGAGCGCGCCAGGTGAACGTTGCGGCGTTTGAGCTTGTCGGCGCAGATTTGCAGCGCGCCGAGCGCGCGGTCCATCGCCTCGTCGCTCAGCCGCCCGCTTTGCGCGAGCCCTTCGCCCAATCGGACGACGCGGCTGAACGCGTCGATCACCACGAAATGCTCGCCCGATGGCCGCGCGATCAGCAGGCGGCAGTTGTTCGTGCCCAGGTCGATCGCAGCGAACGCCTGACGATGGAATGGAGCGGGCCGCGGTGACGGCGATGCCGAAGGGAGCCGGGGATGATCGCCGGGGGGCAACGAAGCTTCGGGAGCGGATGGGCCGGGCGGCGGAGGCGTTGGCGCCGGCCGGGGCTCGTGTCCGCGCGGTGCCTCGTTGCGCGTCGCCGGCGGATGATTGTCCGCCATCATGGATGCACTCGTTATCGTTATCCCGCCGTCGCGACGGGTACCTGAGCGCGATGCTAGCGGCGGGCGGGTGCGGGGGCAAGCCGCGCGCTTGACGCCGCCGCGGCGCAGCTTTAGGGGCACGCGCCTTGCTGCCCCGTCGTCTAACGGTAAGACACCGGACTCTGACTCCGTTTATCGAGGTTCGAATCCTCGCGGGGCACCCACTCCTTCAATTCGGGCCGGGACTGCGGGGCGCGGGCTCGCATAAAACGGAGCGGCCCCCGCGACTGGAGTCGCGAGGGCTACCAAGATTGCACCCTAATGCGGCGGGGCGTCGTCCCCAGGTTAGGAGCTAGGTCCGATGCTTAGCAGCTGGCCTTCCAGGCCTGCAGAAACTCGCCGTAGCTCATATATTTGCTCAGACCCGAGTTAATATAGGCGACGTAGGCAGCCTGCTCATCGCCGAACGTGCCGTGCGCGCGATTGCCGCCATTGGAGTTGCTCGTCGCACGCGCGGCGCCGAGGCATGAGGACGGGTTATCGTGGGTCGCGGTCGGGCTGGCGGGCCCGTTATCCGCCAACGCCGGGGCACCGACGAGGCTGGACAGAGCGATAGCGGCGATGACGATCTTCTTCATGGCATTGCTCCCCATTCTCAAACCGCATTTGCGAGTCGCTGCGGTGGAATGGGCCTCCCATACGACGAAAGGTGAGAGTTAGATAACCGAATGTTTACCAAACTTTCTCCAATTGGCACCGCCGGACGAGCAACTGGTGCCCCCCACTCCTTCAATTCGGGCCGCGCTCACGCTTCCCGTTCGGCCTGTTTCAAGCGGGGACAGGCGCCAGCCAAGGCTCGCGCATCCAAACGCCGCGCGGCATAGTCCGCATAGATGGAAACCAACCGCACCCTCCGCTTCGCCGCCGGCATCGCGCTCCTCACCGGCGGAGCGGCGTCGGCGAGCGCGCAGAACACGGCTTCGGCGACGATGGCGGTCAGCGCCGAGGTCGTCGCGAACTGCACCGTCGCCGCGCAGCCGCTGGCGTTCGGATCGGTAACCCAAGCGCAGGCGCCGTCCAGCGGAGCAACCGCATCGATCGACGTTGCGTGTGGCCCGGGCGTCGCGTTCGACGTCGCCCTCGACGATGGGCGCAACAGCGCGGCCGGCACGCGCCGCGCGCTCGACCCCGCCACCGGCTTCGCCCTTCCCTACGACATCTATTCCGACGCGGCGCATACGCGCCGCTGGGACGGCTTGGGCGCGGGATCGGTTTCGGGCAGTACAGACGCGAGCGGCATAGCGCGACTCACCGCCTACGGTTTGATCGGCCCCGCGGCCTCGGTGGCCCCCGGAAGCTACGTGGACACGGTGACTGTTACCGTCGCGTTCTAATTCCCGCCAACATCAGCTGCTCGTTCGTTCACTCCCCAGAGGCTCTGTCCCACCGCAGCTTCGGCTTGCCCTCGCGCGGGCCGGGGGATAGGCCGCGCGGCTTGTTTGAAACGAACCAGTCAGCCACGGCATCGGGCCGAAGGAAAAGAACACGATGGACGACCACACCGAAAAGCGCCTGCACCGCCGGCGCTTCTACAAAGCCGAGCAAGAAGCCTCGTTCGCCGAGGCGCATCCGCACACCACCCCGCAAACGCAGGATCCGTCGTACCGGCTCGCCTATCGCGACACCGACTTCCTGCTGCGCGAGGAACTGCGCCCGGTGCGCTTCCAGCTCGAACTGCTCAAGTGCGAGATGCTGCTCGACGAGGCGAAGATCGGCTCGACGCTGGTCTGCTATGGCTCGGCGCGGATTCCCTCGCCCGAGATGGCCGAAGCCGCGCTCGCGACCGCGACCACGCCTGAGCGCAAGGCGGTGGTCGAACGCCTCGTCGCCAAATCGCACTATTACGAGGAAGCGCGCCAGCTTGGGCGGATCGCGAGCGAGGCTGCGATCGTCGAGAAAGGCATGCGCCAGTTCGTGATCTGCTCGGGCGGCGGCCCCTCGATCATGGAAGCGGCCAACCGCGGCGCGAGCGATGTCGGCGCTGAATCGATCGGGCTCAACATCGTTCTGCCCCACGAGCAGGCGCCCAACGGCTTCGTCACCCCGCACCTGTCGTTCCAGTTCCACTACTTCGCGCTGCGCAAGATGCACTTCCTGCTGCGGGCCAAGGCGGTGGCGGTGTTCCCCGGCGGGTTCGGCACGCTCGACGAGTTCATGGAGCTGCTGACGCTGATCCAGACCGGCAAGATGAAACCGATCCCGATCCTGCTGTTCGGCAAGGAGTTCTGGACCCGCGTGATCAACTTCGAAGCGCTGGCCGAGGAAGGCGTGATCAATTTCGAGGATCTCGACCTGTTTCACTGGGTCGAGACCGCCGAAGAAGCGTGGACCAAGGTGCGCGAGTTCTACGAGCTCGACTAGCGTTCGCGTGGCAGCGACCAAGGCGGGTGGCGGCGATTGACGTCCGCCTGGTAGAGGCACAGCCGGTTGCCCGCCGGGTCGATCAGCCACGCCTCGCGCCACAGCCACGATTGCTCGACCGGATCGGCGACCGCAATGCCGCCGGCGCGCAGCCGCGCGATCTGCGCATCGAGGTCGAGGCATTCGAAATAGAGCGCGGCGCCGCCGGCCTCGCTTCCGTCACAGTGGACCGACAGCGTCGCGCCCCCGGGGGCGACGAAGCGCGCGTAGCCGTTTTCAGGACTGTCGACGCACTGTGCCAGCCCTAGCGCGCGGTAGAACGCGACCGACGCGGCGTAATCGCGCGCGGGCAGGGTCACCTGATTGAGCCGCGGCTCGCCGGTCAGGTCGAGCCGGACCGCGTGGTGGCCGAGCGGGCTCGCCCCGCGACCCAGCGGCGGCGCGTCATGGAGCGCGAGGCGAACGAACTGCCGCGCGCGCGCGACCGCGGCGGTCAAGTCCAGGCCCAGCGCGAGGAATGTCGCGATTGCGCTCGACAGTGTGCAGCCGGTACCGTGGCTGGCGTCGCTTCCGATCCGCGCGCTACGCCAGACGCGGGCCGGCTCGCCCGGCCGGTGGAGGCTGTCCTCGATCGTATCGCCGTGAGCGTCCCCGCCCTTGGCGAGCCACGAGATACCGCGCCGGGTCATAGCTTGCGCTCCGCCCAACGCGCCAAGTTCGGCCAGGTTGGGAGTGGTAACCGTCGCCAGACACATCAGCCGCTCGAACGCAGCTACAGTCGCAGCGTCCGCCAACACCGCGCCGCTGGTCGCGATCATGACCGGGTCGAACACCACGGGCACGCTCAGAGCTTGGAGCCGACCCGCGACCGCATCGGCGATCCCGGGCGATCCGAGCATCCCGATCTTGACCGCATCGACCCCAATATCGTGGACGCAAGCGTCGATCTGCGCCCCGATCATCTCCGCCGAGAGAACTTCGATCGCATGCACGCGGCTCGTGTCCTGCGCGGTCACCGCGGTGATCGCGGTCATCGCATAGCCGCCGAGCATCGTGATCGTCTTGATGTCGGCTTGGACGCCCGCCCCGCCCGAGCTGTCCGACCCGGCGATGGCGAGGATGCGGGGCGGGGTACTTGTCCCGCTCATCCTGAGCTTGTCGAAGGATTGAACTTCCTTGTCGTCGAAGGCGGAAACTTGGCGTGAAGCGAGGCCGCGCGCGTCGGGCGATCCATCAGCTCGCCGCCGCAATTGGGGCAGCGTTCGTCGAGCGCCTCGGCGCAGGCCGCGCAGAACGTGCATTCGAAGCTGCAGATGAACGCGCCCGGCGCTTCTGCAGGCAAGTCGGCGCCGCAGCGCTCGCAGTCGGGGCGCATTTCGAGCATCAGCCGGCGGCCTCGCGGACCGCGCCGCAGATCGCCTCGACCGCTTGCTCGACCCGTGCGGCATCGTCGCCTTCCGCCATCACGCGGATCACCGGCTCGGTTCCCGAGGGGCGAATCACCAGCCGGCCGCTGCCCGCAAGGCTCGCTTTGGCCTCGGCGATCGCGGCTTTCACCCCCGCATCGTCGAGCGGTCGGCCGCCCGAAAAGCGCACGTTCCTGAGCAGTTGCGGCACCGGATCGAACAAGTGCAGCAGCTCGCTCGCGCGCTTGCCCGAGCGGACCAGCGCGGCGAGCACTTGCAGCGCCGCCACGGTGCCGTCGCCGGTGGTCGCATGGTCGAGCAGAATCATGTGCCCCGACTGTTCGCCGCCGACGTTATAGCCGCCCGCGCGCATCGCCTCGAGCACGTGGCGGTCGCCGACCTTGGTGCGGACCAGCTCGAGCCCCTCGCCTTGGAGGAACCGCTCGAGCCCGAGGTTCGACATCACCGTCGCGACCACGCCGCCGCCGCGCAGCCGGCCTTGCGCCGCCCACTGGCTGCCGATCAGCGCCATGATCTGGTCGCCGTCGACCGTCTTGCCGTGCTCGTCGACCACGATCAGGCGGTCGGCGTCGCCATCGAGCGCGATGCCGATGTCCGCGCCCGAGGCGACGACCGTCTCCTTGAGCAGTTCGAGGTCGGTCGAGCCGCAGCGCGCGTTGATGTTGCGCCCGTCGGGAGCGACGCCGACCGCGGTGACGTGCGCGCCCAATTCCCAGATCGCCGAGGGCGCGACCTGATAAGCCGCGCCATTGGCGCAATCGACGACGATCTTCAGTCCGTCGAGGCGGATGTCGTCGGGCAGCGAACTCTTGACCGCGTGGATGTAGCGTCCGCGCGAATCCTCGATCCGCCGCGCGCGCCCGATCTCGCCCGACGCGGCGAGCGGCTGATCGGCCCCGAGCATGGTCTCGATCGCTTCTTCGTCGGCATCGGACAGCTTGAAGCCGTCGGGGCCGAACAGCTTGATCCCGTTGTCCTCGAACGGATTGTGGCTGGCCGAGATCATCACGCCGACGTCCGCGCGCAGTTCGCGCGTCAGCAGCGCGATCGCCGGGGTCGGCAGCGGCCCGGTCAGGACCACGTCCATGCCCACGCTGGTGAAGCCCGCGACCAGCGCGTTCTCGATCATGTAGCCCGACAGGCGCGTGTCCTTGCCGATCACCACCCGGTGGCGATGATCGCCGCGCAGGAAGTGCGTCCCCGCGGCCTGGCCGACTCTCATTGCCACCGCCGCGGTCATCACCCCGGCGTTGGTGCGCCCGCGAATGCCGTCGGTGCCGAAGTACTGTTTCGCCATCTAAGCGCCCGCGCCCGTTGCCTGTTTCGCAAATTGCTATGTCGCAGGGCCTCGCTAAAGTCACGGTGAAACGCCGCCAGCCGAAGGACGCCGATGACCGAACCCGCCCCAGTTCCTGCGATGCATCTGCCGGACGTCCGCGTGCCCGCCGCGTGGACGCTGGGAGGGCTTGCCGCGGGACTGATCGTCGGCCTGCTGCTGGCGCGCGCAGGAACGCCGCCCGCGGTCGCGGCGGCGGCCGATTTGATCGGCGGGCTGTGGTTGCAAGGACTGCAAATGACGATCGTCCCGCTGGTGGTGGCGCTGCTGGTGATGGGCATCGTCCGCACGGTCGCGGCGGCCGAGGCCGGGCGCATGGCGGCTTATTCGCTCGGGCAGTTCTTCGCGGCGCTGGCCGCCGGCACGTTGATGGCAGCGCTGGCGATGCCGCTGCTGCTCGATGCCTTTCCGATCCCTGCCGCGGCGGTCAAGGCGCTGAGCGAAGGCTTCGCGACCGGACCGGCCGGGCCGGTGCCCTCGCTCGCCGCGTTCCTCAAGGCGCTGGTGCCCGAGAATGTTTTCGCCGCCGCCGCCGCCAGCGCGATACTTCCGCTGGTGGTGTTCTTCGCGCTCTTCGCGGCAGCGATAACCCGGCTGCCCGCCGAGCCGCGGCGGCTGCTCGCGATGCTGTTCGAGGCGGTCGCAGGGGCGATGATGGTGGTGATCGGGTGGGTGCTCAAGCTCGCGCCCATCGGCGTGTTCGCGCTCGCGCTGACGGTGGCGGCCAAGAGCGGAACCGCCGCGATCGTGGCGCTGGGGCATTACATCCTGCTGGTCGCCTCGATCGGCTTCGTGGTGTTCCTCGGCGCGTATGTTCTTGCGCTGGTCGGAGCGCGTCAGCCATTCGGCCGTTTCGCGCGCGAGATGCTGCCCGCGCAGGCGGTCGCGATCTCGACCCAGTCGTCGCTCGCCAGCGTGCCCGCGATGCTCGCGGTTTGTGCGCGGCTCGGGCTCAAGGAAAAAAGCGGCGAATTCGTGCTGCCACTCGCGGTTGCGCTGTTTCGAGCGACCGGCCCGGCGATGAACCTGGCGGTGGCGATCTACGTCGCGCGGCTGACCGGGGTCGAACTATCGCCGCCGGTGCTGGCGAGCGGGATCGCGGTCGCGCTGCTGACCACGCTGGGCGCGCCTTCGCTTCCGGGCGCGATCAGCTTCGTCTCCTCGATCGGCCCAATCGCGCTGGCAATGGGGGTGCCGGTCGGGCCGCTGGCGCTGCTCGTCGCGGTCGAGGTGCTGCCCGACATCATGCGCACCGTGGGCAACGTGACGATGGACGTGGCGGTGACCGCAACCGTCGACCGCCGCGCAACCGCGGACTAGCGCTAATCAGGCGGGATGTGCCTCGGCCGGGGCAGGATCTTCTGGCAGATCCGGCGCTTCGGGAAACAGCGCTTCGCCGAACAGGAACCCGACGACGTTGGGCTTGCCCAAATGGTCGATCAGCGCCGCCAGCGTGATCAGGATCGGCACCGACAGCAGCGCGCCGATCACCCCCCAGATCCACGAGAAATAGCTGATCGACAGCAGGATCAGCACCGGGCTGATCGTGAACCGCGCACCGAGGATCGAAGGCGTGACCACGTTCGATTCGATCGCATGCAGCCCCAGATAGCAGGCCGCCGGCGCGATCCCAGCGAGCACCGAGTGCTCGGTGCCGAGCCCGAACAGCGCGAGGATCGAGACCATCGTCAGCGGCCCGACGTAAGGCAGGAAATTGAGCACGAATGCGATTCCGCCCCACATCACCGGCGCGTCGAGCCCGAACGCCCAGGCGCCCAGCCCGGCAATTACGCCGACCCCGAAGTTGATCATCGCCACGGTCAGGATGTAGCCCGCGACCCGGTCCTGGACTTGGCGGATCGCGCGCGCGGCCTTGAGGCTAGCGCCGAACGAGGTGCGTTCGAGCAGCAGGCGGCGGCGCATGCGGGTGCGCGATTCGATCATGAAGAACGTCATCAGCAGCGCGAACAGCACTTCGAGCACGACTTGCGGCGCGGAGAACGCGACTTGTTCGAACACCGTCGGCTTGGCGATCACGACCTCGCGCGTGGCGGCGGTGCCCGTCATCCGCGCGAGCTGGTGGTTGAGATCGTTTACCCACGACAAGTTGCCGCGCAGCTGCGACACTTCCTTGGACACTTGCGCGATCATCGCGGGCACTTTGTCGAGCGTGTCGAACGCCGGCTGGAGGATCAGCAGAACGACGACCACGCCGACCGCGAGGAACACCACCAGCGCGAGCAGCGAGGCGAGCATGTTGGGGATGCCGAAGCCGGCGAGACGGTCGGCCAGCGGCGACAACACGATCGACAGGATCACCGCGGTGACGAAGGGCAGGAACACCGCCGATCCGATCGACAGCACAAACGGCAGCGCGAGGAACAGCCCGATCCCCAGGATCACCACCAGCGCCGAGACCAGCCGCAGCTCCTGCGCGGCGGCGGCAGGCGGAGAAGCCTCGATTGTCGCGGGCTCGAGATCGGACAGCGGAGCATTCATCGCAGCCGAACCTATCGGGTCGCCGCCGAAGGCGCTAGAGCGCCTTTTCATAGATGTTGTATTGCTTGTTGACGCGGCCCTCGATCGCTTCGGCAATCGCCACCATTCCCTGGTTGTCTTCGAGAATCCAGCCGATCTCGGCGCGCGTCGAGCTGTAATCGCGGACGGTATCGCGGCGGATGTATTCGATCATCATGAAGGCCAGCTGGCTCGCCAGCCGCGAGGCATGGAGCGACTTGCGCACCCCCATCAGCGGTACGCGCATCCCGCCGCGCATCGGCTTTCTGAGCCACCACAGGAGCCTGGCCCAGCCGAACGGGAACAGCTTGCCGCGGATCGCGCGGATCGGCTCGTTGACGTCGGGCAGCGCCATTATGAACGCCACCGGTTCGCCGTCGAGCTCGGCGATCCGGATCAGGTCTTCGCGCACCAGCGGCTTCAGCTTCTTGCCGGTGTAGGCGATTTCGCTGTCGGTTATCGGCACGAAACCCCAGTTGTCCGACCACGCGTCGTTGAGGATATCGAGGATCAGCCGGGCTTCCGCCTCGAACCGGCGCTTGTCGACGTTGCGGATGCGGATGCGGGGGTTCTTCTCGCCCGAAGCGACGATCCGCCGGATGAGCGGCGGGAAGCCGCTTACGATTTCGATGTCGTACGTCAGCAGCCGCTTGGCGAGCGTGTAACCTTCGCGCTCGATCCAGCCTTGATACGCGGGCGAATGATGGCCCATCATCACCATCGGCGGATGATCGTGGCCTGCGACGAGCAGCCCGGGCTCTTCCCACACCGACAGGCTCAGAGGCGCGAGCACTCGCGTCATCCCCTGTTCGCGGAGCCAGCCCTCGGCCGCCTCGATCAGTGCACCCGCCGCTGCTTCGTCCTCGGCTTCGAGCAGCCCCCAGTTGCCCGTGCCCGGTCCCATTCCCTGCGCGGCGGGCTGGGTCAGCGCGAGTTCGTCGATATGCGCCGAAATCCGTCCGACGACGCAGGCGGCGCGGCGAGCGAGGAAAAACTGGTGCCGGGCATGCTCGAAGAACGGGTTCTTGCCCGGCGTGATCATTTCCTCGGCCTCGGAGCGGAGCGGCGGGACCCAGTTGGGGTCGTCGGCGTTGAGCCGGTAGGCAAGATCGACGAAAGCATTGAAGTCTGCCTTGCCGCTTACCCGAGCAACCCTTATCTCGCCGTCAGCCACGATCTTGCCTTTGTTTGCGGTTAAGTCGGCATGCCCTGCGGGTCCGGGCCGCGCGTTGTCAACACGCGCGGCGCAAGATCGGCCCCGTTCCTCGACAGCGCGTTAGCAGCACCTGGACCCGACACGACGATGATTGCCGACAGCATCCCGGCTCGCCCCATCGCCGCCCCCGACCGGGCGGAGCGGCCGTTCTCGGGGACGATCCCCGACGACAAGGCGATGCTGCGCGCGGCGGTCGAGCTGACCCGCGATCTTTCCGCCGCGCGGGCCGCGATTTACTGGCCCGACATGCTCGGCTCGGCGATTCTCGGCTATGCCGGGCTTGCGGGTGCGATACTGGCCGGCAGCCCCTCGCTCGCCTTAGTGTGCGGCGTCATCTCAGCGCTGGCGTTTTACCGCGCGCTGCTATTCATCCACGAACTTAGCCATATCCACCGCGACGCGCTCCCGGGCTTTCGGCTGGCGTGGAATCTTCTCGTCGGCATTCCGCTGCTGACCCCGTCGCTGATGTACGAGAACGTCCACACGCTCCACCATGCGCGCACCCGCTACGGCACCGCGGAGGATCCCGAATACCTGCCGCTCGCGCTGATGAAGCCGTGGTCGCTGCCGATGTTCATTCTCGCCGCGCTGCTGCTGCCCGTCGGGCTGCTGCTGCGCTCGGCGGTATTGGTGCCGCTGGGCGCGGTATTCCCCGCGCTGCGCCGTGTCGTCTGGGCGCGCGCTTCGGCGCTTTCCATCAACCCTGACTTCCGCCGCCGCCCCGCCGAGGGCGACGATTTTCGCCGCCAGGTGCTATGGCAGGAGATCGGTGTGTGGCTGTGGTCGTGGCTGCTGATCGCGGCCGCGTGGCGGTTCGACTGGCGTCCGCTGGCGATCGGGCTGGCGGTGGTTTCGGGCACCGCGGTGCTCAACCAGCTGCGCACGCTGGTCGCGCATCTGTGGCAGAACGAGGGC
>JBBRER010000049.1:0-14813 GCA_038202745.1 Sphingomonadales bacterium | reverse complement strand
GGACGCCGTCGAGCGATGCCGACACCAACCTTGCCGCGGAAGGCATTCCGGCGGAGCGGATTACCCGGGTCGGAAACATCATGCTCGACAGTTTCGAGCTGGTGAGGCCGCGGATCGAAGCGGAGAACGTCGCCGCCGCGCTAGGCCTTGGAGCCCGGGCTTATGCCGTCGTCACGCTGCACCGTCCGTCGAACGTCGACGCGCGCGAAGCGCTGACCGCGCTGGTCGGCGCGCTCGAGAGTGCGCAGGCGCAGCTCGACCTGGTCTTCCCGATCCATCCGCGGACCGCTGCGAAGCTTGATCGGTATGGTCTGCGCGGCCGGCTCGAGAGCGCGGGCGTCCGGCTGATCGAGCCGCTGTCCTACATCCGTTTCATGAACCTGGTTCTGGGCGCCGCCGCAGTGATCACCGACAGCGGCGGAATCCAGGAGGAAACGACTTATCTTGGCATCCCCTGCCTGACCCTGCGCGAAAATACCGAACGCCCGATAACCATCGAGCAAGGCACCAACCGCTTGGTCCGGGTGGAAAAACTTGCCGAGGATCTGCGCGTGGCTCTGGCCCCCCAGGCGCGCCACCCGCGCCCCGATCTGTGGGACGGGCAGACCGCGGCGCGCTGCGTCGAAGACTTGCGCAAACGCTCCGAATCGGTGTGAACGCCGGAGCGATTTCCCATGGTGAGCGCCGCCGGTTGCCGATAAGGCCGCTTGAATGACGCCGACCGGGAAGAATGTTTTGAAAGACGACAAAGACTTGCGAATTGTGGTCATCGGCCTGGGGTACGTCGGGCTGCCGTTGGCGGTCGCGCTGGCCCGGTCGGCGCGGGTCACCGGTCTCGATATCGACGCATCGCGGATTGCGGAACTTCATCGCGGGCACGACCGCACCGACGAAGTCGACAGCGCCGCGCTCGCCGCTTCGAGCTTGACGTTGACCGCAGATCCCGCGGACTGCGCGCGCGCGGACGTTTACATCGTAACCGTCCCGACCCCGGTGGACGGCGCCAACCGTCCCGACCTGCGCCCGCTGATCGGCGCTTCGGAGATGGTCGGCGAATTGCTTGGCGCCGCCAACAAGCCGATCGTGGTGTTCGAGAGCACGGTCTATCCCGGCGTCACCGAGAGCGTCTGCGGGCCGATCCTCGAGCGGGTCTCGGGGCTTGTGGCGGGCCGCGATTTCTTCCTCGGCTACTCGCCCGAGCGGATCAACCCGGGCGACCGCGAGCATACCGTGGACCGGATCGTGAAAGTCGTCGCCGGACAGACCCCCGAAGTGACCGAGCGTCTGGCGCAAATCTATGGGCGCGCGACCACCGGCGGGGTCTTCCGCGCGGCTTCGATCAAGGCGGCGGAAGCCGCCAAAGTCATCGAAAACGCGCAGCGCGACATCAACATCGCGTTCATGAACGAGATCACGCAAATCTTCGCCCAAATGGGGCTTTCGATCTGGGACGTACTGGCGGCTGCGGAAACCAAATGGAACTTCCTCAAGTTCCAGCCGGGCCTGGTCGGCGGTCACTGCATCGGCGTCGACCCTTACTACCTGAGCTATTGCGCCGAGCAACTCGGGCACAATCCCGAGGTCGTCCTGGCCGGCCGCTCGATCAACGACCGGATGGGCGCTTGGATCGCCGATCGCCTTCACGAAAAGCGCGGCGGCCGTCCGGGCACCGTTCTGCTGCTCGGCCTGACCTTCAAGGAAGATGTCCCCGATTTGCGCAACAGTCGGGTGGTCGATGTCTATCGCCGCCTGATCGAACTGGGGCACCAGGTGGTGGTCCACGATCCGCTGGCCGTCGCGGCCGAAGCGGAGCGCGAGTACGGGATCGTGCTCGACGCCGACGCGCTGGACCGGCGTTACGACATCGTCTGCGCAACAGTCGCCCATCGTCAGTACAAGGCGCTTGCCGCCCAGCGCGTGCGCGATCTGGTGTTACCCGACGGGTGCATCGGCGATCTCAAGGGCATCTGGCGCGATCTGGAATTCGGCCCGGACGTCGAGCGGTGGTCGCTGTGAACGCTGTTCGAGGCTTTCGGAAGTGACCGACGATCCGTTCTACGCGGACTACGACCGCTACAAGGGCTGGTCCGACACCCCGGCTCCGGTCGCCCCGGGTACGTTCGAGAATATCGTCGCGATCGCCGGCAAGCAGGGTCGTTTGCGCATCCTCGAACTCGGTTTCGGGGATGGCGCCTTCCTCGACTGGGCGCGCGCGGCCGGCCACGCGGTGATCGGATCCGAGATCAGACCAGAGGCGATTGCCGCCGCCGCAAAACGCGGTCACGAAGTATATTCGAGCCGGCCCGAGATCGAGCCCGTCGATCTGGTCGTCGCGCTCGACGTTTTCGAGCACCTTACGACCGCGCAGCTGCTCGACATGCTCGAATACGCGGATCGGCACCTGCGCGAAGATGGCGTAGTGGTTGCCCGCTTTCCGAATGGGGCGAGCCCGATGTTCGGCTTTTATCAATTCTCGGACATGACGCACGTCGCTCCGCGCACCGCGCTCGCGATCAAGCAAATCGCGCTGTTGCGCGGTTTCGAGGTTGTGCGGGCAGTGAATCCGCGACCTCGCCCACCGGGGTTGGCCCGGGCGATCAAGAGGCGCCTCGCCTACTGGGTTCGCGATCTGGCGGAAATCGTCCTGGGTTTGCTCTACTACGGTTATCGCGTGCCGCTGGACCCCAACATCGTCGTCGTCATGGCGCGGGCGCCGACGCCTCGGGGCTCACCGCCGGCTTGCTGAAATAGCCGATATGCTGGCTCGCGATGTCGTCGACGACGCTCGTCCGCTCGCCCGCGCGAACCAGCTCGTCGACGCTGAATCCCGCTTCCTCGGCTAGTCTTTGGACCGTTTCTCGCGACCGGTTGAAGCAGTGCAGCCCGTGAGAAAGCTTGACCCGGCCGACCAGCGAGCGGTCGGAACGCCAGTCGGACTCGTACGTCCACCCCGGTGCTTCGACCACCAGGTGCAGGATGGCCTTGCCGCCGGGCTTGAGCAACGCGAAGATGTTCGCCAGGATTTCCCTGAAAACCTCGTCGGTGACATGCTGAATGCAGGCAAACGAAAAAACCACGTCGGTCGCTGAGCGGGGCAGCGCATCGAATTCCGCGCTGCCGATCTGGCAATAGCGCACATTTGGGGCCGGATTGACGATGCGCGCCGCTTCGAGCGCGCCCGAAGAAATATCGAGGCCGATCGCTTCGGCGACCAGCGGAGCGACCGCAAGGGTCGCGTAGCCGGGACCGCATCCATAATCGATCGCGATCGTCTCCGGCGTCACATGCGGCGCAACGATTTCCCGGACCAGCAGCTCACGGCTCGCCCTCAAGCGGGGATGCTCGACCGCGATCGGCGCGTAGAAATAATGGGGACTGAGCCAGACCATCTTCAACGCCACGTTTTTGCGCATGGGCCTGGGCACGCCGCGAATCAGCAGGGTCACCCAGCGCGCGTCGAGGAAGTTTTGAGAACTGCTGGAAACCAGCCAGTTGCGCAGTACCGCCCGGCCTTTTTCCAGCCACCCCACGCCAGCCCTGATGGTAGCTCCGATCATACACGACTCCGCCTGGCTCAATCGGTTGGGGCTCCATTGATGGTTGGGTTGATGCCGGCGAGCTTCATGGCCGCCGTCCGACACGGTGCGCGCGGCCACAGCATTCGCCTGCAGTTATTCAGGGAAAGAGGCGAGCTTCCCCCCCAGAAGCTTCTCCTCGATTTCGGGTAGGTGCAAACCCCGAGATAGTCCCACCAGCACCTTGGCATAGAGCAGGCCCTCGCGCCACCGTCTTGATAGCGCTTTGAACGCGCGCCGCGAAACCAAGCCGCGCAAGGGCAAGACCTCGGCCTCGAACAGCTCGAGGATCAGGTTGAAGCGTTTGAGCCGGGGCATCGCTTCGCGCGTTGCGTGATATTGCACCCGCTTGGAAATCCCCGCGTGACCGAACATGTTCATCGCCATCGCCTGAGCGAGAATGAGCGCGGGGAATTCGATCCGCATTGCGAACTGCTCGTCCGGGGCCGGCTGGCGGACCCGGCCGCGGGCGACATCGACCGCGAACCGCGCGGTCTCGCGCTCCGAGCGCGCGACGATGAGCACTTCACGGCCCTTGAGCGGCCCCAGCAGGAGGCGCGGGGTGTCCCGCGCTATACGGACGAAGAATTTTTCGACCGCGCTTGGCGAGACTTTGACCCTGGCCTCCAGTCGGCGCTGCTTCTCGAGCGCCGGCGCAACCCGCGCCCGATATTCCGCAAGCCGTTCGGGCCGGCGGGTGAACCAGTCCTGTTCGGCTACGGCGAAGCCTTCGTCGGACGACCAGCTGTCGCCGGACACCATCACCTGAAGCTGCGTGGCAAGCTGTCGCCGCTCCGCGAAATCGCGAAAGTACGCTTCGACCATCTGCGGCGTCTGGACCGCATCGTTGAGCGCGAACACATCGTCGTGGAGCAGGCAGCTGTTGCTGGCGAACGGGATCGCATAACGCGGCGCCACGCGCTGGATGAACAGCGCGAACGCGCGCAAGTAGTGATCGTTGTCGTCGGGCGCAGCATCGGGCTCGCCGACGATGTGAAAGCAGGCGCGCGGATTGGCCGAACTGTGGCTGCGAAAGCAGAAATCGATCCGCGGATAATCGCGCAGGACTTGCGCCAGCGGCGGCCCCGCCAGCTTGGCGTCGTTGGCGTTGAACAGGACTTGCCCGCCCGCTTCGACGACCACCGCGCTGTCGGTCACGAACGGCGAGAAATGATAGCAGCGGATGGCGAGATCGGGGGCCAGCACGAGGCGCTCGCCATGGCGCAACTCGATCACGTTGCGCATCCCCACCGCGCGAAGATCGCGGACCATCCGCGGGTAACGATCGTAAGGCACGATGACCGGAATGTCGGGCGAAAACCGCCGCAGCGAGGGCGCGTGGAAGTGATCCCAGTGGAGGTGGGTGAGGTAGATGAAGTCGGGCGCCAACGCATCGGCCACCCTGGCTGGGACCGGCGGGTAATTCCACCACGATCGCCAATAACAACTGCCCACGAACCAGGGGTCGATCAACAGCTCCCTGCCGCCGGCGTTCACTTTCAATCCGGCGTGGGAAACAATCTGGAAACGGACGGTCACGGCTGCGTTGCGGCTCCTGGCGATGGTCGGCTGGCGGGCTGGGGTATGCGGAAAAAGCGGTGTGTGAATTCGCTGCCGGTCTAACGGCTGTGATAGTCGCGATACCAGGCGACGAAACGCGGAACGCCCTCGTCGATCGTGGTTTCGGGAATGAAACCGAGGTCGTCCTGGATCGCCTGGATGTCGGCGTAGGTATCGGGCACGTCGCCGGGCTGCATCGGTGCGAGTTCGACGATCGCTTCGCGCCCGCACGCCGCCTCGATCAGCGACAGCATGCGCCGCAACTCTTCCGAGCGGTTGTTGCCGATGTTGTAGATACGATGGGGTCCCATGCTGCCCCCCGGCTTGCGCCCACCGTCGTCCGGAGCGGGATTGTCGAGACAGGCGACGATCCCGGCGACGATATCGTCGATGTAAGTGAAATCGCGCCGCATATCGCCGCCGTTGTAGAGCTGCAGCGGCCGGCCTTCGAGGATCGCGCTGGTGAACAGCCACATCGCCATGTCGGGCCGCCCCCACGGGCCGTATACGGTGAAGAAACGCAGGCCCGTCTGGGGCAGGCGGAACAGGTGAGCGTAAGTCTCGCTCATCAGTTCGTCGGACTTCTTGGTCGCCGCATAAAGCGAGAGCGGGTGATCGACGCGATCCTCGACGCTGAACGGCAGCGCGGTGTTGCCGCCGTAAACCGAGGATGACGACGCATAGACCAGGTGGACGACCTCCAGTCGCCGGGCCAGTTCGAGGATATTGACGTGGCCGACGAGGTTCGAGGACACATAGGCGTGCGGGTTTTCGATCGAGTAGCGCACCCCGGCCTGCGCCCCGAGATGGACGATGCGAGTCACGCCGAGGTCGGCGACCGCAGCCAAAAGCGCCTCGTGATCCGCAAAATCGCAGCGAACGAAGCGGAAGCCGCGGCTGCTTTCGAGCAGAGCAATCCGGTCCCGCTTGAGCTGGACCGAGTAATACGCATTGAGATTGTCGATGCCGACTACCTGCTCGCCCCGGGCGAGCAGTTGCCGGGCTACGCTGAAGCCGATGAAGCCCGCGCAGCCTGTCACCAGGATTGTCATGGCCTTGCCCTGCCGGGTGGGCCGCCACGGCGCAATCCATTTCTGCCCCGCAGCCCCGCCTTGCGCCGGCGCTGTTCTTGTGTGACGGCGCACGCGTGAGCGCGCTGGCAGGAACGATCGCAAAACCCGCCGCGTCCCCACTCGCGCTGGCGGGCGGGCGCAACGCGGTTGTTACCGGCGATTTCTGGCACGGCGCCTCGGAGCGCGGACTGGCTCAGGGAATGCGCGAGGCCGGGTGGAACGTGCAGGAAGTTCCCCTGCTCGATCACCAGCTGCGCAGCCGCGCGCTGGCGCTGCGGATCGCGGCGCGGCTGCTCGATCGGTTCGGAGCCCGGTCCTACAACGCGGCGATCGCAAGCGCGGTCGACACTGCGACGATGGATCTCCTGCTGCTGGTCAAAGGTTCGTATGTCGATCCCGCAGTGCTTGCGCATTGCCGCCGCGCCGGGACGACGAGTGCGCTGTTCTATCCCGACGTTTATTTCGATGTCGCGGCGGACAAGGTCGAACGGCGGCTGATCGCGGATGTCGATCTGCTGTTCACGACAAAAGCGTTTCACCTCGGCTATCTTGACACACTCCGCGGGCCCGGGCGTACCCACCTGATCCATCATGGCTACTCGCCGCTGGTGCACCGCCCGCACCATCCTTTGAGCGACCCGGCCGGCTACCTTTACGACATCGCCTATATCGGGAATCCGGACGCGACGAAGCTCGCCTGGCTCACCGAAATCGCCCGCCGTTTTCCCGACCGACGGATGATCGTGGCCGGCGACCGCTGGGCGCAGCTCGCGCAGGGCACGCCATTGGACGGGCGCACGTCGCAAGGACGGATTACCGGCGATCTGATGGCCGAGATCATCCAGCGCTCGCGCGTAAGCCTGGCGATCCACGCCAGCCCCGATGGCCCGGAGGGCTGGCGCGACGGCGTGTCCACGCGCACCTTCGAAATTCCGGCGTGCGGCGGTTTCATGCTCCACGAGGACAACCCCGAACTGCGCGCGCTGTTTGTTCCCGGAGCCGAGTGCGGTGTATTCACCTCGCTCGACGATCTCTGCGAGAAAGTCGCATACTACCTTGCCCACGAGGACGAGCGCGTGGCCATCGCCGAGCGCGGCCACGCGCGCTGCGTTCCGGCTTACAGCTATTACGAGCGCGCGCGCGAGATGCTCGAGGTGGTGACCCGGCACCGCGGCTGAGCGCCGGCGCCTACCCGCCTCGGGCGATCGCCATGCTCGGTCCGTCGAGCGGGAGCGACTGCCGCTGCGTGAATTTTCGCAGCCAAAGCTCGATCATCATCAGCGCCAGCAGGCTGTAGCTTGCATCGCGGCGTCCCGAGAGCGTCTCGTCCTTGAGCGCGGTGACCGCGGCGGGCGAGAACAACCCCCGCGCCCGAATCGAGCTTTCGCTGAGCAGCTCTTCCATCAGCGGGCGGATGGGCTTGCGCAGCCATGCCCGCAGCGGAACGCCAAAGCCGGTCTTGGGCCGATAAATCACATCGCGCGGTAGCAGCGGCTCCATCGCCTTGCGCAGGACATACTTGGTCGTTCGCCCGCGCATTTTGTAGCGCACGGGGACCTGCGCCGCCCACGCCACCAGGTCCGGATCGAGAAACGGGACGCGGATTTCGACCCCGGCGGCCATCCCGGTCTTGTCGGTGTAGTTGAGATTGTGGTCGGTGAGGAAGAAATGCTGGTCGAGCCGGAGAATCCGCTCGAGCGCAGGATCGGCGCGATGCTCCGCGAGCACCCGCAGCAACGGTTCGCGCGCGCGCGCGGCACCGTCCGCAAGCGGAGCGGCGAGGAGCTGGTTGGCCCGATCGGCGTCGAGCCATTCGAAATAGCCACAAAGCCGCTCGTCGGTGGCGCGATCGGCGTGTTCGAACAGCTTGCGCAGCCTGCGCGCCCGAGTGCCGCCCACCGGAAGATGCGCCGCGGCGCCGGCCAGCGCGGCCCGAGCGAAACGCGGCGTACGTTCGAGAATACCCTCCAGCCCCGCCGCCTGATGCCGTCGGTACCCGGAAAACAGGTCGTCGCCGCCGGTGCCGCTGAGCAGAACCTTGATGCCCTGCCCGCGCGCCAGCTCGGAGATCATCAGGCTGTTGAGCGCAGCGGGATCCGCGGTGGGCTCGTCGAGCGTATAGGCGAGCTGCTCGAGCCGGTCCGCCATCGACGCATCCGCGCGCACTTCGTGCAAATCGACGCCGAGGTGCGCGGCGGCTTTGCGCGCATAAGGAAGATCGGGCACCAGCTCGCCGCTCTCGTCGGAATCGCTCGCGTAATCGATCGTGAAGCATTGCAGGCGCCGCGCGTCGCAGCGTTCGCGCGCGAACGCGACTACCGCGCTCGAATCGAGCCCACCCGACAGGAACGCGCCGACGTCGACATCGGCCAGCATTTGCCGGTGCACCGCGGTGCGCAGCGTTTCCCGCGTTCGGGCGATTATCTCCCGTTCGCCCAATCCTTCGTCGGGTCGCGGTGGGGGGAGCCGATAGAACTCGCCCGAATCGCGCTGGCCGGCGCGGTCGAGCAGCAGCCACGTTCCGGGCTCGAGCTTGGTGACGCCGCGCAGCATCGTGCGCTCGCCTGGCGACCACAGGAACGAGAGGTAAGAGACCGCCGCGACAGGGTCTATTTCCGACGCAAAGTCGGGCAACGCCAGGAACGCCTTGATCTCGCTGGCGAAGGCCAGCCCCGATGCGGTCCGGCACAGATAAAGCGGTTTTACCCCCATTCCGTCGCGCGCGAGAAGCAGCGTCCGTTCGGCCCGGTCCCAGATGGCGAGCGCGAAGATGCCGTTGAGTCGGGCGAACGCAGCGGTCCCGTCGCGCGCGAACAGCTCGACGATAGCCTCGGTGTCGCAGTTGCTGCGAAAGGCCACCCCGCGCGCCTCGAGGTCGCGTTTCAATTCGGGGAAATTGTAGATTTCGCCGTTGTAATTGAGGACGAACCGGCCGCACGCACTAACCATCGGCTGATGCCCGGCGGGCGAGGGGTCGAGGATCGACAGCCGCAGATGCGCGAATGCCAGACCTGCATCGCGCTCGAAATAAAAGCCCTCGTCGTCAGGGCCGCGGTGCGCGATGCGGCGCGCCATCCCGCGCGCGGCTTCAGCGTCGAAATCGCCTAAAAACCCAGCGATCCCGCACATCAGTTACGGCCGGAAGTCAGCTGCCGCAGCAATCCTCCCGAGGCTTCGCCCTTGTTGCCGTAGCCGTAGTCGTAACCGTAGCCGTAGCCGTAGCCATGGCGCTGGCTGTCGAGCTTGGTCAGTACCGCACCGACGACGGGTGCTCCGACCTGGAGCAGCCGGCGCAGCGAGGCGCGGGCCTGTCCGACGCCGGTCCGGCCCGCTTCCAGAACGAACACGGTGGCTTCGGTGACATGGGTGAGCAGGGGCGCGTCGGCGAGTCCCAGAACCGGAGGGGCATCGACAATCACGTGATCGAATTGCGACGCGGCCTGAGCGATCACCGGCCCGAGCAAGCCACTGGCGAGCAGTTCCGAAGGGTTGGGCGGCACCGCTCCCGAAGTCAGCACACTAAGCCCTTCGAACCCGGACGATTGCGCCTGTTGGGCGACCGTGCCCTCGCCGATCAGCAGGTTGGCGAGGCCGTGATCGTTCTTCAGGCCGAACGCCCGGTGGATCGACGGATTGCGCAAGTCGGCGTCGATCAGCAGCACCCGCTTGCCGATTTTGGCGAGGTTTCGGGCCAGTGCCATGGCCGTCGTCGACTTGCCTTCGGACGGCTGCGTGCTGGTCACCGTGATCGACGTCGGCGTGCCGTGAGCGGTCGAGAACCGCAACCCGGTCAGGACCGAGAAATAGGCTTCCGACATCGGCGACTTGGGATCGACGAGCATGTCGTCGACCGATTCGCCCTCGCCCAGCACCGGAATGCTGCCGAGGAGGGGAACGCCCAGCTTGCGCTGGAAATCGGCCGGAGCGATCGCCGAGTCCTCGAGTTGCTCCATCAGCAGCGCGGCAATCGAGCCCAGGACCAGCCCGATGACCAGTCCGAGCAGGATGTTGAGCCGAATGTCGGGGCTGTACGGACCCGAAGGCGCCAGCGCCCGGTCGATGATCGTGACGTTGTTGGTCCCGATGCCGCCGGCGACCCCGACCTCGCGATAACGCTGCAGCAACGCATCGTAGAGCGCGCGGTTGGTGTCCACGTCGCGCTGGAAGATGTTGTACTGGATGCTGCGACGGCGCAAATCGATCGCGCCCTGCTTGAGTTGCTCGACGCGCGCGGCCTGCTCGTTCTCGGTGGCCAGCGCCTGGCGATAACGGCTCGCCAGGTCGCCCGACACGGTCGAGCGCACCCGGCCGCTTTCGCGGCCGATCTGCTGGTCAAGTTCGGCGAGCTGCGCCCGCGCGGCGACGATCGGAGGATAGTCCGGGCCAAACGCGCTGAGCAACTTCTGGAGGTCGGCGGCGACCGTCGAGCGCTGCTGGCGCAGCGAACTCAGAGCCGAATCCTGCAGCACCTCGGTCGGCGTGCCGGTTGCCTGGCGAAACGCGTTTTGGGCTGCGATCCTGGTGGTGCGAGCGTCGTTGAGCGCCGCGTTGGCCGATGCAAGACTGGCGACGACCAGCGATTGTTCGCCTTGCCCCTTCTCGTCCCCCGGGGTCGCCGGAGCGATATTGATGATTTGGTTCTGCCCGGCGTAAGCGGTCGACTGCCGCTCCGAGCCCTCGAGCCGCGCGCGCGCCTGGGCCAGCTGATTTTCCAGGAAATTGCGCGCGTACGTGTTGGCTTCGTAACGCTTCTCGAGATTGAACTGGATGAAGTTCTCGCCCAGCGAATTGGCCACTGCCGCGGCGATCTGCGGGTTCGGCGAGTTGTATCGGACATCGACGATGCTCGACAGGCGCACCGGGACCACCTGGGTGGTATCCATCACGAGCTTGGTCGCAAGCGCGGTGCGCGCGGCGCGTTCGGTGGGAAGATTCCCGGCGCCGCCGCGATAACCATGAAGGAAGTCGGGCTTGTCCGCCAGCCGCAAGTCGGCCACCACCGCCTCGGCCAGCGAGCGGCTTTTGAGCAAGGCGTACTGGGTCTGGTAAAACTCCTGATCGACCGCCGCGGTGCGCGATTCCTTGTCGAGATCGATCACCTTTTCGGCTTCGCGGGCGACTTCCAAGCGTACCGTAGCGCTGTACAACCGCTGGCTGAGCACCGCCCACACCGCCGCGATCAGCACGCAAACCAGAACTACACCGGCGATGATCCAGCGGCGCTTGGCGAGGATGCGCCAGTACTGGCGGAAGATGGATTCCTCGTCCTCGACCATGCCCATGGGGAGTGCCGCAGCAGGCTCTTCCGCCATCGCGGGCGCGCCCGCTTCGGGCTGAAATCTTCCGGCGTTGTCGTTCACGGGACGCCCCGCACGAGCGGCGCGAAAATGCCCAACGCCGGGAGGCTTTGAGACAGGTCGCGCAGAAACCGGCGGGTTCCGTTCTCACCCACGACGATGACGTCGTTGGGATAGATCTGCGGATCGGCGTAAACGCCCTCGCGGATATCCTTGAGACTGAACAGCGCCGCGTTGGGCTTCCCGTCGATCGTGCGGAACACCGCGACTTTGTTGAGCGCGGCGAGGTCGGTCGCGCCGCGCGCCGTGGCGATCGCGCGGATCAGCGACATCCGCCCGGTCACGGGATAGATTCCCGGCTGGGTCACCGCCCCGTCGACTGTGATCGTCTGGCTGCGTAACTCGTTGATCTCGACGGTAACCTGGGGATCCTTGACATAACGCCCGCGCAGCTTCGCGGCGACCGCCTGCTCGAATTGCGCGGTGGTCAGCCCGCCCGCGCGGATCTGGCCGGCAAGCGGCATGCTGAACATCCCCGCGTTGTCGATCGTTCCGCGGGTCTGGAGCGTGTCCGCGCCGAAGACGCGCACGGTGACGGTGTCGAACGGACCGAGCAGCGCCGGCTGAACGTCAGCGGCATCCGCGGCAGCGAGCGCGACCTGATCGGGTGGCGGCAGCTGAGCCTGGACCCGAACCGCCGACGAATTTGGCGTCAGGCCGCCATACGAGGTGCCACAGGCGCTCAGAACGAGGCTCAGGGCGAGCGGGATTAACAAATGTAAACGCAAGACTATCAGTCCGTTATGGATTGTGCCGCCCAGCAGAGCGGTATCAGGTCGCCCGGGTATCCGAAACCGCTGTGCCGCGCAAGAACGGCGAATTGCCGACCGGATGGACGCGCTGCTCGCGCGTGGCGAGAACGGACTTGGTGAAGCGAAGAGCGAAGAGGAGCACAACCGAAAAGACGAGCGGCACGAATATGCCGACGATAAACGCCTGATCGACGCCCACGGCGGTGCGGTAGGCGACCAGCACAAAGGGCATCATGAACCAGTCCGATTGCCGCATGATCGAGATCGCGGCGACCGAGCCGATCCACATCGCAATCCCCAGCAGCGGCGCGATCAGCAGAATTCCCGACCACCCCATGTTCCAATAGATGTCCGCGGGCGTGGTCGGAGCGATGAAGCTTGCCGCCACGCCGAAGATGCGTTCGTGGAGATCCCTGCCGGCATCTGTGATGATTGGTTTGTCCGGCCAGATGAACCGTGGGATCAGCGTCGAGAACGCGCCGGTCATCGTCGAGCCCCCGATGCCCTCATTGTATTCGGTGATCAGGAAGGTGCCGATGTTGAGATACGACAGGCGGGCGATGCCTTGCCCAAGCTCTTCCTGAATGACCGGACCGTCCCGCCAGTAGGACACGACGTTGTCCAGCCGTTCGCCCACCGTCCCGCCGGTGAGCCCCGCGTCGCTCACCCCGATCGTCATCCCGTGCAGAATGCGGGCATTTTCGATCGCCGGCTGCAAGGCTTGGAGAACGAACACGAGCGCCGCCCCGATGGCCAGGATTCGCATGGCGGTTACCCGCCGGAGGACCAGCGCGAGCCCCACCAGCAGGATCGGGAAGATGACCGCGGATTTGTTGTACAGGGCAAAGCCGACAAGCGCGGTGAAAGCGATAGTGACGATTAGCGCGACGTACCAGAACCCGCGGCGCTCGAACGCGGTCCGGGCGATAAGAAAGATCCCGCCGGCATTGATCGCCTGGAATATGGTCGAGATCGTGCCGGGGAGCACGAAACCATACCATCCCAGCGCCAGCCCGACGTCGATGATCACCGCATAAGCGCTGCCGAGCAGGACGAAAACCGTGCCCAGCCAAGCCGAATCGAGCCACTGCAGCGGTTCGCCCGAAGCTTTCGCTCCGGCGTTGCGGATCATCAGCGCCGCGGCTTTGGCGAATGCGATGATCAGCGTGACGTAGAGCAGCCACACGAGCAGCAACTCGTTCACTTCTTCGTTACTGAAATTGTACAGCGCCAGGATTCGGTCGAGCTGCACCGGGTCGAGCAGATAAGGGACAACCGACCCGAACCCGAAGAACACCAGCACGCCCAGACGGAAGGCAAACAGGGGGCTCCAGATCGCGTAGGCGCTGGCGCGGATCATCCGCCAGTTGGCCCAGCCCATGATCGCCATCAGCCCGATCGGCCCCGCAACGTCAGCGGTTAGATGCGCCTTGCCGATGTAGAGAATCAGCAGGAACAGCCACAAGGCGGCAAGCGCGGCGAGCTCGGCGGCGGCCGGAGCGGCTGCCGAAACAATCGCTGCGGCGAGCGCGGGCGACCTGGCGTGCGTAAGCCGCGGGTCCGCCGCGGGCGCAGAATTGGAGCCGCTCAAGCGAACCCGCCAGTGTCATTCGTGCGCATTGTCGTCGCCATAAACCGCAATGCGAGACGCCAGCAACCCGACAAAATCGTCGCGGATCATCACGAACGGCGCGAGATAGAAGTGTTCCAGATCGGCGTGCCATGAAGGGTGGATTTCGAACCCGGCCTGGGTCAGCAGCGCGACGGCATAGCCATGCCGGGCGGCGATTTCGAAAATGTCGAACAGAAATGCCCGGCTGCGAAGGAACAGAACGCTGTATTCGATCTGCACGACGCCGACGCGCTGCTGCGCCAGCAGGCCTTCCATGCCGATGACGACGCGCGGATCGAACCCCTCGGCGTCGATCTTGACCATATCGATCAAGTCGTCGCCCGCCGCCGCATGAAACCGGTCGAGCGTCGTCACCTCGACCGCGATCTTCTCGCCCGCGTAGGACAGCTGCTCGCTCGCCAGATGATGATTCCCCGCGGCCACGTCGGTAAACACCATCGTCGTCTTGCCCGGCGCGTCGGACACGGCTTGGGGCACGATCTCGAAATCCGCGCGTTCGGCAAACTCCTCGCTCAATCGCGTGAGCGAAGGCCGGATCGGTGGAACCGGCTCGAACAGCGTCAGATGCGCGCGCGGCGCCTTGGCCGCGACGATTTCCTCGAGCATCGCGCGGGACCACTGGCCGTGGTTGGCGCCGACATCGTAGATTTTCAAAGGGGCGCCGAGCTTTGCCGAACGCGCCGCGAGCGCGTGCTGGAGCAGGCGCTCGCCGTTGGTGTCGATGTTCAGCGAACCTTCGCGCCGGGCATGAAGATAGATCCGGCGGCCGACTTTCCACATCAGCCGCCGGCCCAGCACCGCTTCCATTACGCGCAGAAACAACAGGGATTTTCGCCTTTTTCGGGGGAACGGCCCAGTTAACC
>JBBRER010000048.1:0-14933 GCA_038202745.1 Sphingomonadales bacterium | reverse complement strand
TTTATCGCGGTCGCCCCCGGCGGCGAACGGATGATCGCCAACGTGGTCGGGCCGATCTGCGAGAGCAGCGATACCTTCGCGATGCACCGCGATATCGATGCAGTCGGCGCCGGCGATCTGGCGGTGTTCCGCACCGCCGGCGCCTATGGCGCGACAATGGCCAACACCTACAACAGCCGCGCGCTGGTGCCCGAAGTGCTGGTCGACGGCGCGCGCTGGGCGGTGGTCGCCGACCGGATCGAGCCGGCCACGATCCTCGCCGCCGAACGCGTTCCCGCCTGGCTGGAGTGAGGCGATGCATTCGCTGCCGCTGTTCCTGCGCATCGCCGATCGCCCGATCATTCTGGTCGGCGAAGGCGAAGCGGCGGAAGCGAAACGGCGGATGGTCGAACGGGCCGGCGGACGCGTAGTGGGGGCCGAGGACGGGGCTGCCCGGCTGGCCTTCGTCGCGCTCGACGCCCCCGCTGCGGCGGTCGCTCAGCTGCGTTCGCGCGGGATCCTGATCAACGTCGTCGACCGGCCCGACTTGTGCGATTTCACCGTGCCCTCGCTGCTCGAGCGCGGACCAGTGCTGATCGCGATCGGCACGGGGGGGGTCTCGGCCGGGCTGGCCAAGGCGCTGCGGCTGCGGCTCGACGGGCTGGTCCCGGCCTCGCTGGGCGTGCTCGCCGGGGCGCTGGGTCAGGCGCGGGCCGCGCTGCGCGGTGCGTTCCCTTCGGCCGACGCGCGCCGCGCCGCGCTCGACCACGCGCTCAGCGCGGGCGGGTTGCTCGATCCGCTGGCAGATCACGCGCCCGATGCGGTGCCGCGCTGGCTCGACGGCGCCAGCGCGCCCGCGGCTGCCCTGCGCGAGTTCGTCTTTGCGGGGGACGATCCCGACGACCTGACGCTGCGTCAGGCGCGGTGGCTGGGCCGCGCGGGGGTGCTGGCTTACGAGCCCGGCGTGCCCGCCGCGGTGCTCGACCGCGCGCGCGCCGATGCCCGGCGCTTCGCGCTGACGCCGGGTCAGCCCGTGCCCGCGCTGGCCGGCGAGATCGTGATTATTCGGCGGGGCTGAGGATGATGTTCATCAGCGCGGTGGCGATCGGCGCGGCGGGATCGTCCTGCCACGCCTCGGCGCTGACCACCGCGAGCCGCCGCCCGGCGCGGGTCACCCGCCCGCGCGCGTAAGTGCGCTGCGCTGTGCCGCCGCGCATGAATTCGACCGAGACGTTGACCGGTTTGAGCCGCACCGCGTCGCCGCGTCCGGCAAGATCGGCCTGGAGCGCGGCGATCGCGGCCATCTCCATCAGCCCCGACAGCGCGCCGCCGTGGAGATAGCCCGGGCGGCCTTCGATGCGGCCGGAAAAATCGACCGCGAGCACCGGCGCGCCGCCGGCTGCATCGCGCTCGATCTCGATGCCGAGCGCGTTGGCGTAAGGCGGCAGCGCGAAACCGCCGCCGCTGACGAGCGGGTCGCCAGCGTTCACCGCGGGTTCCCGTCCATCGCGATGAACGTTCCGGTGACGTGCGCGATCGGATCGTCGGGGCTCTCGTCGTACGCAATCCCGCGCACGAACGCGATCGAACGCGTGACTTTGTAGCATTCGCCGCGCCCGACGATCGTCCGGCCCGGCTCGGCCGCGCGCATGTAATCGACGCGCAAGTCGACCGTGACTTGCGGCCGCCACACGCCAAGCCGGGTCCACACCGCCATCGATGTGGCGTTGTCCATCAGGCTGATGATCGGGCCGGAAGCAAGCACGCCCGTCGCCTCGACCCCGACCAGGTCCGCGCGCCACGGCAGCGCCAGTTCGAGCCAGTCGGACCCATGCGCGTGGTAGCGCATGCCGAGCCACGATCCGTGGCCGCGCCCGGTCATCATCCGCGCGCCGATCATCGGGTCGAACGCCAGCCCGGCGGTGAACGGGAATGCGCCCGGGGTGGGGTCGGCGGCGTCGCTCATCGGCGCGCGCAATGCGGGTGGGGATGCGCGATTACAATCTTTTAATTTGGCGATTATATACCTTGCAAACACGGTGAAGGCGTGGCATAAGCTCCCCATCAGGAGTTAAGCCAATGTCTGCCCTTTCCCGCCCCGAGTTCCACAGTGAAGAAGCCGCTTTCGCCCATCTGGAGCGGATTGTGTGGGCCGGGATGCCCGTTTGCCCGCACTGTGGCGGCGTTGACCGTATCACAAAGGTAACAGCGAACCCGGCGAAGCGCATCCGCATCGGCCTTCATCGGTGTGGCCAGTGCAAGGGCCAGTTCACGGTCAAGGTCGGCACGGTATTCGAGCACATGCGCTTGCCGCTGCACAAGGCGCTGCAAGCCACCTACCTTATGACTAGCAGCAAGAAGGGCATCAGCGCCCATCAACTGCACCGCGTCCTAGAGATCACCTACAAGAGCGCATGGTTCCTCGCGCACCGCATCCGCGAGGCCATGCGCGACGGTCACATTGGCCAGTTTGGCGAGGGCGGCGGCATTGTCGAAGTGGACGAGACTTTCATCGGGCGGCTCAAGGGCGGCGTGAAGAAGGCCGCCTACCACCACAAGATGAAGGTGCTGGCGCTGGTTGACCGCGATACTGGCAAGGCTCGCACGATGGTTATCGAAGGGGTGAAGGCCGAGCACCTAATGCCGATCATCGCAAGAATGTCTCTCGCGAAGCCACGATCATGACGGACGAGCATTGGGGTTATCGCCCGGTGCGCGAGCATTTCGCGGGTCACGGCACAACCGCTCACAAGCACGGCCAATATGTCGATCTGGAAAACCCGACCGTCCACAGCAACACCGTCGAAGGCTATTTCAGCATCTTCAAGCGCGGCATGAAGGGCATCTACCAGCATTGCGGCGAGCAGCATCTGCACCGTTATCTTGCCGAGTATGAGTTCCGCTATAACAACCGGGAAGCGCTCGGCTGCAACGACGCAGACCGCTCGCGCCAAGCCCTTCACGGCATCGTCGGCAAGCGACTGACTTATGCGAGGCCTGACTTCAGCGCCTAAAACTCACCGAGTCGGGCAACGGCGAAATCGGTCTCGATGGCATTGCAAATCTCACCGGAAATGATCCTACGGGCGCTATTTTCAGAGCTTTTCAGCTTATTTATCAATCATTTAATTGCATATAGCGAACTAAGAAAATTTCTGATACCTAGTTGAAATGCACAGCTTCACACGCGACGACATCCAAGCGCGACTCAACAGAGACAACCCATGGTGGGAAGGCCGAGCGTTTCCCCACGCTGACCTGAAGCACCGAGTCTATTTCGACTCGTTCAAAAAGCTCGCCCTGAATCGAGCCGTCCAGAGAGCGGCGATCCTTTTAGGGCCACGCCGCGTCGGCAAGACGGTCATGATAAAGCAAGTCTTACAGGAAGCAGTAAAAGCCGGATGGTCTAGTAGCAATATCCTCTATGTCAGCATAGACACGCCTGTTTACTCCGGAATTTCGCTTGAAGCATTTCTGAGCTATCTGCCATCAGGTTGTCAGGACGGGAATTATCTTGTTGCTTTTGACGAAGTCCAATACCTCAAGGATTGGCAGGTTCATTTAAAGGACTTAGTTGACAGTTATCCAAATGTTAAATTTATCGCATCTGGATCAGCAGCAGCAGCTCTGTCCTTGCAAAGCAAAGAATCTGGCGCCGGGCGGTTTTCCGATTTTATGCTACCACCGCTAACCTTCAGCGAGTTCTTAGATTTCTCTGGTCAGTCTGACTTGGCGTCGATAGAAGACAAGGTTGGCGTATGCAATGATATTGGAAAGCTGAACCTAGCGTTCATTGATTACCTTAATTATGGTGGCTACCCGGAGGCTGTTCTGAACGATGAAATTCGTAACAATCCAGAACAGTTTATCCGTAATGACATAATTGAGAAAGTTCTTCTCAAAGATTTACCCTCCCTTTACGGTATAGGTAATACACAGGAGCTAAATCAGCTATTCACGTTTTTAGCATATAATGCCGGACAGGAAGCAAGTTACGAAAACATTACGCAATCATCTGGTATAAGCAAGCAATCCGTACGCAAATATATCGAATACCTTGAGAGTGCATTTCTCATCATTAAAATCCCAACGGTCAATGATACTTGCCGATCAATGCAACGCGAGCGCAATTTCAAGGTATATCTTAACAATCCTTCGATGCGTGCTGCATTATTTAGTCCTGTCGGAGAAGACGATAGCACGTTGATAGGCCATCTCGCGGAGTCTGCTGTTTTTTCACAATGGCAGCATTCCTACGCATTCAGGCAACTTCGATATGCTAGGTGGCGCAATGAAGGTGAGGTAGATGTTGTCTTCCTTAGCTTCAGTGATGATCGCCCCATATGGATAGGCGAGGTTAAGTGGTCGGACAGGGCTGCAAAGAGTGTTTGGTCCGAAACCAAGTCTATGCAGGTTTTGTTGAACAAGCATCCGACTATCGCTAGTGTCTTTTTGACCACAAAGACATACCAAGACAAAAAGACGATTCTGGGTCGTCAATTGGATATATGGCCTACATCGCTCTATAGTTATATGGTTGGGCGGAATGCCACGTCGGGTGGCGCACTGGAAATGAAGTTGCAGCCACATAAAATCGATCAGCCGGACGTTTTGGAGGAGGTCGCGTGACCGATGACAATACCCAGCTCGATAAGTTCAAAGAGGCCGCGCGCGAGCTGGGCGCGGACGAGAACGAGACTCACTGGGACGAGCGATTGAAGAAGCTGGCTAAGGTCAAGCCCGCGCCGGTGAAGCCGAAGTGAGAGAGATAGCTGGCGCGATAGTTCTGGCCGCTGTCATTCTAGGCGGCGCTGTGATCCTAGCGTTCCACCACCCGCTGCCTCGTTACCAACTAAGCAGCAGCGACCCGCATTATCGGATGGATACTCAAACCGGCGAAGTGGTGGAGTGCGGCGCTACAAGTGGGTGTGTCACCGTCTTCCCTTCAGAGGGCGCTTTTGCCGGGTTTGAACGGGATGCGGGAGTGGTCCCCCAAACACCTAAAAAGTAGCGTGTTTGCAATCTATACAATCGCCTTTAATTTCGGCCTCGGCCCCGGTTTGGCGATGCCTGCGCGGGCGGGACGAACCGTCCCGGCCCGAAGGGGGGACCTCAACATGAACCTGCCGAAAATCGACGTTTCCGCGCTGCCCGATCTGGACACCCTGACGGGCGTGTTCGGAAGCATGCTCCACCCCGCACAAGCGCTTCAGTCGGACGACACGCTGATCATCCTGATGGTCTTCGTCCACGATATCATCGTCACCTGAAGCGGAACCGGCGGCAATGCTGGTCCGCGCGGAAATCGCCGCGCTGCGGAGCGATCCTGCTCCGCAGCGTCAGGCGCAGGCGCTGCTCCAGGCGGCGCTGGCCGCGTGGCGCGAGGAAACCTCCGCCGCGGCGCTCGATGGCGAGTTGGAGGCTTTCGCGGGGCGCGCGGGGCTCGATGCTCTGGCGATGCTCGGCACTCTGTTCTCGCCGGGCGATCCCGCCGCGTACAATCTGACTGGATCACTGGTCGCTCGCCTGTGCGCTGCGCTCACCCAAGCGCCGCTGGGGCTGGTTCCACTGCGTCACTTCGGCGACGACACGCTCGCGTCGCTGATGCTTGCGCGCAGCGGAGCGGCGACGCTTTCGGTGCAGGCGATTTCTGGATGCGGGGCGGCCGCGCCGCTCTCGCTCAGTTTCGCTCCGGTCGAGACGCACGAACACGTTTTGGCAGGGTTGGCGCAAGCGGCGATCGTGCGCTGCACGCCCGATGGCCCGCGCGCGGCTCGGCTCGAGCGGCGTCCGTTCGCGCTGCGGCCCGGCGTGGTCAGCGACCGCGACGGGCGCGTCGAAGCGATGGTGCTCGAACATGTGGCTTCGCCGCTGGTAGTGCTGCGGCTCCAGCGCCGCGAGGCGGGCAGCGTGACGCGCGAGTACCGGCTCGCCGACGGGGCCTTGATCCATCAGGCCGCGGGGAGCCCGCGCGACAGCCGGACCGAGCTTGCCGCGGCGCTGCTCGGGCGGATGGGCCGCGCCGACGCCGCGCCTGTCCTGGCCGAGATCGCGATTGAGAACGCCGCGCCGCACATGCGATGGAGCGCGCTGCGCGAATGCCTCGGGCTCGACGCCGCGGCGGGCTTCATTGCTCTTTCCAGGATCGCCGCCGATCCCACAGACACGCTTGCCGCGCCCGCGGGCGCGTTACGGGCGCAGTTGATCGAGCAACACCCCGAGCTCGCGCTATGCCCGGCCTGATCGAACACGCCGACGCGCGGCACGCCTCGCTTGCCGAATGCGTCGATGCGCTGTCCGCGTCCGGCTTCGACCCGGCAGACGAGGCCAGCCTGGTCCACGCTGCGGTGTGGCTGCGGCGGCTCGGCAACGATTCCGATTTCCTCGGCGATATCCTCGTCGCGGAACTTGCCGACCGGCACCGCGACACGAGCGAAGCGGGCGGTTACGGGCCGCAAGTGATCATGCTCGCACCGCCGCGCGGACAATTCTTCATCCGCGCCAACCTCTGGCCCTCGACCGACGAGCCGATGCTGCGCGCCTCGGGCGGGGCGAGCTTCGTCTATGGTCTGCCGCACGATCACAACTTCGATTTCCTCACGCTCGGTTACTTCGGCCCAGGCTATTGGAGCGACTATTACGAGTACGATTACGCCGCGGTGACGGGAGCGCGCGGTGAGCCGGTGCCGAGCTTGCGCTTCGTCGAGCGCTCCCGCCTCAAGCGCGGGCGCATGCTCCACTACCGCGTGCACCGCGACGTCCACGCGCAGTTTCCCGCCGACTCGCTATCGGTCTCGCTCAACGTGATGCACGTCGGGGCCGCGCAAGGGTGGAGCGATCAATACAGCTTCGATCTCGAGCAGCGGCGAGTCGGCAAGATGCTGACCAACCGTTCGAGCGAGGCGCTGCTGCGGATCGCGGTCGCGCTGGGGAGCGATGAAGCCGTCGATCTCGCGCACACTTTCGCGCGCCGCCACCCGAGCGACGCGATGCGGCTGTGCGCCTTGGATGCACTGGCGGCCGGGTGCAGCGACGCCGGCGAGCGCGATGCGCTGTGGTGTATGGCGGAGGGCGCGGGCAGCCTCTTGGTTGCGCTGGAAGCCACGGCCCGGCGGGTGGCGCTGGCGGCCTAGAATCCGCCGGTCAGCGCGTCTATCGCCGCCTGTAAAATCACCGCCGCCGCCGCCGCATCGATCCGCGCGGCGCGCTTGGCGCGGCTGATGTCCTGCGCGATCAGCCCGCGCTCGGCGCTCGCGGTCGACCAGCGCTCGTCCCACAACAGCACCGGCAGCGCGAGCGCTTCGGCGAGGTTGCGCGCGTAAGCGCGGCTCGACTGGCTGCGCGGCCCCTCGCTGCCGTCCATGTTGAGCGGGAGGCCGATCACCCCGCCTTTGACGCTTCGCTCAGCCACCAGCGCCGCCAGCGCCACGCGGTCCGCGCCGAACTTGCCGCGCGGCAACGTCTTGCCGGGCGAGGCGAAGCGCCAGCCCGCGTCGCAGAACGCGGTGCCAATCGTCTGCGTGCCGAGATCGAGCCCGAGCAGGGCCCCGCCGTCGGGCAGCGCCAAGCGGAACACCGCGGCATCGTACGTGACTAGCGCTTCCACGCCGCCACCCGTCGCGCGAAATCGGCGCGCACGTTCGCCCAGAACAGCGGAATATCGTAAACGTGGTAGTTCTCGCCGGGGAGCACGTACGGCCCCATCGCGTAGCCCGCGCCGATCGAGAGCATCCCGTCGGGGCGGCACGATGCGCCGACCGCGCCCGTTGCAAGCGCCCCGTTGGCGAGCGTCAGGTCGGGGACCAATGTGCCGAGGTTGGCGCTTGCGGGCGCCGAGCCGCCGATGCCACCGGTCAGCGGGTTCGAGCACAGCACCGTGCTGCCTTTGTGCGGCTGGCCGTCGAGCCCCGGCTGACGTGCCCAGGCATCGAGCATCATCCCGGGATCGGCAGGATCGGCGAAGCTCAGGTAGCTGACCACGCAGCCAGCCTGATCGGCGCGCGCGCAGGCGGGAAAGCCCATTCCGGGCAAGTCGCGCTCGAGCGAAACCGGCCAGCCGATCGCGTAAACCGCGGCGATCCGCTTCGCCAGCGGCTTGCCCGCCACGCGCTCGTGCAGCAGGCGGATGAGGTGGAACGAGCCCTGGCTGTGCCCGGCGAGGACGATCGGCTCGTCGTCGGGTATGCTCGCGAGAAACTGATCGAAAGCCAGCACGACATCCGCGTAAGCGGCATCGAGCGCGCGCTTGCCCGCTGGATCATCAGTAAGGAATGCGCCGAACGCGGCCTGACGGTAACGCGGCGCCCAGATTTCGGTCGCGCCCGCGAAAGGGCTGGCGAGCCCGCGCACGAACAGCCGCGCGCGCTCGTTGGTGGCGCCGTCGTCGAGCGAAGCGTTCCAGTGCGCGGCGGTGAGCAGGCTGGTCGGGTGAATGAAGAACACTGCGGCGCGCACCGGCGGGACTTGCGCGGGTGCGCCCTGCGGCGCCCAGCGCGCTGGATCGTCCGCTAGGCCCGGCCGCGAAATCCACATTTTGGGATCGGCATAGACCTTGGTTGCGAGCGGCTTTTGCGGCACGAACTTCTCGCGCGGGACGAACGCCAGCCGCGACAGCGCGCCGGGGTAGAACTGCAGGGCCAGCCGCGCGCCGAGGTAAAGCACGATGCAAAACGCGATCAGATAGAGGAACTTGCGGACCATTAGACGAGCTCAGGCTGCGGCGGGGACGTTGCGCCCGGCCTGGCGCTCGAGCGCGACCTTGATCATCGCCACCAGCGGATCGGCGAGCGCCAGCCCGAGGACGCCGAACAGCGCGCCCATCACCAGCTGCGCGGCGAGCACCAGCGCAGGCGCGAGATCGACCGTCTTGCGCGCGACCATCGGCACGATCACGTTGCCGTCCACGGTCTGCACCACAAGGTACACCGCGATGCAGTAAAGCCCCATGTCGGTCCCGCCCGAGAACCCGACCAGCACCATGATCAGCCCCGAAATCGGCGCGCCGATGTTGGGCAGGAACGCCAGCATCCCGGTGAGCAGGCCGAGCAGCGCGGCCATCGGCACACCCCAGACGGCGAGCAGAATTCCGGTTGCGACGCCTTCGACCATCATCCCGAGCAGCCGCCCGAACATCAGCATCCGCAAACTGCGGCCCATCAGCGCCGCGGTGCCGTGGAAGTGCTCGCGCTCGGCGGCGGGGAGCATCCACGCGATCCCGCGCTGGTAGAGCCGCGGCTCGGCGGCGATGTAGATGCCAAGCACGACGATCAGCAGGAACGTCGTCGCCGCGCCGATCACCCCGCCGACCGCGCGGGTGAGCGAGCCGACCCCACCCAGCGCCTTTTCGGCCAGCCCCTGGATGTTCGCGGCTTCGAGCGCGACGCCGTGCGCCTGGAGCCAGGCGAACACGCGCAGCGCCTGCGCGTTGAGCGTGAGCGGCAGCGCGGCGGCCTGCGCGGCGATCTGGCTTCCCGCGTAATATCCCACCCACACCACGAACGCCGCGCCGAGCAGCATGACGATCGCGACGCGCCATCCGCGCCCGATCGGCAACACCCGCCCGAGCAGCCGGGTGCCGCCGTCGATGATCGCGGCGAATACCATTCCGCCGAACACCACAAGCAGCGGCTGCGCGACGAACACCGTGAGCACGACGAGCGCGGCGACCGCGACCCACACGAACGCCTTCTTGGCCTCGCGGCGCAGCGCCGGATCGACGATGTCGGTCGGCCCCGGAACCGGCGCGGCACGTTTGGGCGCGCGGCGCTTGGAGGCCGCGGGTTCGCTCACCGGCTGACCGGAGCGTGCTGGGGCCGAAGCGAACTCCAGTGGCGTCCCGGGCGCAGCGCGCCCCACCAGCTCAGTGGATTCCAGCTTTCGCTGCCGTCCCACGAAAAAGTCAGGAACTCGGCGCGACCGCCGATGTCGGACAGCGGCACCGGCCCGCCGAGCCCGTTGTCATACGTCGGAACCCGGCTGTCGGCCGAATGGTCGCGGTTGTCGCCCATCAAGAACACGTGGCCAGCAGGAACGACGATTTCCGGCGTGTCGTCCCACGGCTGCTGAATGTGGTCGATCACCCGGTATGTCGCGCCATTGGGCAGCGTTTCGCGCAGCGTCGGCAGCTCGATAACGTAGCGCCCCGACGGCAGCCGCACGCGGTAAGCGGCGAACGCGGCGTAGCAGTAGCCTTCGCCTTCGCAATCGAGCCCGTCGTCGGCGGGGATCTGCACCGGCGGCTCGACCGCTTGCGGGGTCGGGCGTCCGTTGAGCACGATCTGACCGTGGACGACCGCGATCCTGTCGCCGGGCAGCGCGACCACACGCTTGATCAAGTCGTCGGTGCGTCCGCGCGGGACGACGATGACGATGTCGCCGTATTGCGGGGTCTTGCCCGCAACGCGCCAGTTGCCGCGTGAAAAGACGTGGAACGAAAACGAAGTCCAGTTCCACCCGAACGGATATTTCGAGACCACCAGCCGGTCGCCGACGAGCAGGTTGGGCATCATCGAGATCGAGGGGATGTAGAACGGCTTGGCGACGAACGAATGGAACGCCAGCACCGCCAGCAGCATCAACGCGAGCCCGCGCAGCTCGGCAATCCAGTCGACCTTTTCCTTCTTCTTCGGTGCGGAATCGGCGGCGGCTTTGATCGGCCCAGGTTCGGTCGGCAGGGGTTCGGTCACGGTTTCACTCATAAAGGGCGCGCTTCGATAATTACGAAAGCTTGCGCGAAAGGATGGTCGTCGGTCAGCGTCAGGTGCACGAGCGCCTCATGGCCCGGCGGGGTCAGCGCCGCAAGCCGCGCCGCCGCGCCCCCGGTGAGTTCAAGCGTCGGAGCGCCCGAGGGGGCGTTGACCACGCCGATGTCCCTCATGAACACCCCGCGCTTGAACCCCGTCCCGACCGCCTTGGAAAACGCTTCCTTGGCGGCAAAGCGCTTGGCCAGCGTGCCCGCCTTGGTCAACGGCCGCCGCGCCGCCCTGGCGCGTTCGATGTCGGTGAATACGCGGTTTTCGAAGCGTTCGCCGAAACGGTCGAGCGAACCCGCGATCCGCTCGATGTTGCAGAGGTCCGAGCCGATGGCGAGGATCATGGAGCGCTCTGATCACGGGAAGCGAACGCCAGCAGGCGTTGAGCAATCCAAAGCACGATTTGCAGCACAAACGTCAGCGCAAGGACGACTGCCAAGATGTTGCTGACGCGTGGCCTATCGCCATTGGCGACCTGCCAAGCGAAAGCGCCGAACATGACCAAGCTCAGAAAGGCCATGGCGAGAACCGCAGCAGCCCGACCAATGGCCAAGATTGCTATGCCCTTTTTCAATCTCACCGCGCCTCATCCATCAACGCGCGCATTCGCGTCACCGCGACCTCAAGCCCGACGAACACCGCTTCGCCGATCAGGTAGTGCCCGATATTGAGTTCGGCGAGCTGGGGGATCGCGGCGACGGGCTGGACGTTGTCGTAAGTCAAGCCGTGGCCGGCGTGGGGCTCGATGCCGTTCTTGGCGGCGAGCGCGGCCATGTCGCTTAAGCGCTTCAGTTCCACCGCGACCTGCTCGCCCTCGGCATGCGCGTATTCGCCGGTGTGAAACTCGACCACCGGCGCGCGGAGGCGCAGCGCGGCTTCGACCTGGCGCGGTTCGGGCGCGATAAACAGGCTGACGCGGATGCCCGCATCGCTCAGCCGCGCGACCACCGGCGCGAGGCGGTTGTGCTGCCCGGCGGCGTCGAGCCCGCCCTCGGTCGTGCGCTCCTCGCGCCGCTCGGGGACGATGCACGCGGCGTGGGGGCTATGGCGCAGCGCGATCCCGAGCATTTCGTCGGTGGCCGCCATTTCGAGATTGAGCGGCAAGCCGGTCGCGGCCTGGATGCGCTGCAGATCGCTGTCGCGGATGTGGCGGCGGTCTTCGCGCAAATGCGCGGTGATCCCGTCGCCGCCGCATGCCGCGACGATCTGCGCGGCGCGCACTGGATCGGGATGATCGCTGCCGCGCGCGTTGCGGATCGTGGCGACGTGGTCGATGTTGACGCCGAGACGGAGCCGCTGGGCCACTACGCCGCGCGGCTCCCCGGTTTGGTCGCCGGGATCGACGCCAGCGCGGGCGGCAACTCGTCCGCGGCGTAAGTCGGGAAGTTGATCGCGATCAGCGCGGTGAACGGAACGCCCAGATCGACCGCGCCCGCGGTCCGGTCGATCAGCGCAGCGGCGGCGATCACTTCGCCGCCCGCGGCCTCGATCGCGGCGATCGCCTCGCGGCTCGACAGCCCGGTGGTGACCACGTCCTCGACCATCAACACTTTTTCGCCGGACGCGATCTCGAACCCGCGGCGCAGCTCGAACGTGCCCGCGGGGCGCTCGACGAACACCGCTTCGACCCCCAGCGCGCGCGCCATCTCGTGCCCGATGATGACCCCGCCCATCGCTGGCGAGACGACTTTCTGGATGTCTTTGCGCACTTCGCGCGGGAGCTTGGCGGCGAGCGCGGCGGCGAGGCGGCCGGCGCGCATCGGATCGGCGAGCACGCGTGCACATTGCAGATAGTGCGCGCTATGGCGGCCCGACGAGAGCAGGAAGTGGCCTTCGAGCAGCGCCTGGCAGCCGCGAAATTCGGCCAGCACTTCGTCGTCGGTCATGCCCGGTTCGCAACTTTCATGGCGAGGCCGGCAAAGCGCCGGTCTTGCGGTGAAAATTCCCCTAGAGGCGCTTGAGGTGCCCGGCAAGCGCGCGTATAGGCCCGTCCCAATTGGACCCAGCAGGGGGTGGGACGATCGCCCGCGCCCCCGTTCAGCGAACCGGAACTTTGCCTGTGAACGCACACCATGTCGGCCGTATCGCCCGCGCCGCCGGCGCTGCCATGAAAGGCCTGGCGCTCGTCGCGCTGCCGCAGGCGGCGTTCGCAAAAGCGCCGATCCCGGCGCCGGTCGCCTCGGCTTCGGCCGCTGCCGCCGGCGGCGGCTATACCCCGATGCCCGCGACCCCGGGGATCGGGATGCCCACCGATGGTGGGCTGACTTTTCAGCAGCAGTTTTCGCCTACCGGGCACGAGGCGCTGTGGATGCACGACGCGATCCTGATGCCGGTGATCACGGTGATCTCGCTGTTCGTGCTCGCGCTGCTGCTGTGGGTCGTGGTGCGCTTTCGCCGCGCTCGCAACCCGGTGCCTTCGCGGACCAGCCATAACGCGGTGCTCGAAGTCGTGTGGACGCTGGTTCCGGTGCTGATCCTCGCGCTGATCGCGATCCCCTCGATCAAGTTGCTGGCCAATCAATTCACTCCCCCGCCGGCAAACGCGCTGACGGTCAAGGCGACCGGCAACCAGTGGTTCTGGACGTACGACTACCCCGACAACGGCGGGGTCCAGGTGATCTCGAACATTCTCAAGGAAGCGGGCGATCCGTCGCTCAAGCCGGGCGAACGCACGCGCACCGACGCCGACGGACCCGCCCACCTCGCGGCGGACACCCGCATGGTCGTCCCGGTGGGTGAGCCGATCCGGCTGCAGACGACCGGCGCGGACGTGATCCATGCGTTTGCGGTGCCCTCGCTGTGGTTCAAGCTCGACGCGGTCCCCGGCCGGATCAACGAGAAGGTGCTGTTCGTCGAAAAGCCGGGGGTCTATTTCGGCCAGTGCTCGGAACTGTGCGGCGTGCGCCACGGCTACATGCCGATCGTGGTCGAGGCGCTGCCGCGGGACAAGTTCAACGCCTGGGTGCTGTCGCAAGGCGGCAAGATCGATCACCAGAAGGCGGCGGCTGCGCCTGCCGGTTCGGCCGCGGCTCCCGCCGCGACCTCGACGCTCGGCGCGAACCCCGACGCGCGAACGCCGACCCCGGCGAACACCGCCGGGCCCGTTGCCGCCGGAGCGACCGCGAGCCCCGCGCCCGCCGCGCGGCCCTGATTTTTCCGAGAAGGTTCCCAATCCGATGGCCACCACCGCCGACCATTTCCAGGCTCACGGGGATCACGCCCACCATGATGAGGCCCACCATATGCCGGGCTTTTTCGCGCGGTGGTTCATGTCGACCAACCACAAGGATATCGGGACGCTGTACCTGCTGTTCTCGATTTTCGCGGGGATTATCGGCGGAGCGATCTCGGGGCTGATGCGCTGGGAGCTGGCCGAGCCCGGCATCCAGATCCTCGGTCACATCTCGCTCTGGCTCAACGGCAGCACCGACATGGACCAGGCGCTCCACACCTGGAACGTGATGGTCACCGCGCACGGGCTGATCATGGTGTTCTTCGTGATCATGCCGGCGACGATGGGCGGCTTCGCCAACTGGTTCGTGCCGCTTATGATCGGCGCGCCGGACATGGCGTTCCCGCGGATGAACAATATCGCCTTCTGGCTTACATTTACCGGCTTTTGCTCGCTGATGTTCTCGGTGTTCGTGCCCGGCGGCGCCGCGCGCGGTGCGGGCACCGGGTGGACGCTTTATGCGCCGCTCGCCACCAGCGGATCGCCGGGACCATCGGTCGATTTCGTGATTTTCTCGCTCCACATGGCCGGCGCGGCCTCGATCATGAGCTCGATCAACTTCATCACCACGATCTTCAACATGCGCGCGCCGGGGATGACGCTCCACAAGATGCCGCTGTTCGTATGGTCGGTGCTAGTCACCGCGTTCCTGCTGGTGCTGGCGATGCCGGTGCTGGCAGCGGCGATCACGATGCTGCTGACCGACCGCAACTTCGGCACGACGTTCTTCGACGAATCCGGCGGCGGCGATCCGGTGCTCTACCAGCACTTGTTCTGGTTCTTCGGGCACCCGGAGGTGTACATCATGATCATCCCGGGCTTCGGGATGATCAGCCAGGTCGTCGCGACATTCAGCCGCAAGCCGATATTCGGCTATCTGGGCATGGCTTACGCGATGGTCGCGATCGGCGTCGTCGGCTTCGTGGTGTGGGCGCACCACATGTACACCACAGGCATGTCGTTGCGCGTTC
>JBBRER010000047.1:0-15032 GCA_038202745.1 Sphingomonadales bacterium | reverse complement strand
GTCGCCGTCGAGTTCGACATTGTCGAACCTCACATGGCTGGCGACCGAGCTGTCGACCAGTTTGATCGGATCCTGATCGATTCCGCTCGCATTTTTCGGGACCGCGAACAGCGTGATCCCGTCTTCGTCGTCATCGCCGCCCGAAGTCCGCGCGGCGACGACCATCATGTCGGCCGAGCCGCCGTGGACGACGAAGGTCTTGGCGCCCGACAGCCGGAAACCGTTGCCCGCGCGCGTCGCTTTGGTCGCGATCCGCGCCGGGTTGTGCTTGGGCCCTTCGTCGATCGCGACGGCGAAGGCATTGTCGCCCGACAGCAGCCCGGGAAGCCAGCGTCCGCGCAGTTCGTCGCCGCCCGCGGCGAGCGCCGTCGCGGCCATCACGCTGCTCGTCAGGAACGGCGACGGGGTGAGGTTGCGCCCGATTTCCTCGAGCACGATCCCTGCTTCGACATGCCCCATGCCGAGCCCACCGTCGGCCTCAGGCACCATCACGCCGGTGAAGCCGAGCTCGGCGAACTGTTTCCACAAGTCATGTCCGAAACCATCCTTGCAGCCTTTGTCGCGCCAGTGGCGCAGCTGCTTGCCGACCGCGCCTTCCTCGGCCATGAACTGCGTCGCGGTATCGGCGAGCATCGCCTGATCGTCGGTGTGGTAAAGCGGCATTTCAGGCTCCCGGCAGGTCGAGGATGCGCTTGGCGACGACATTGAGCATCACCTCGCTGGTCCCGCCTTCGATCGAATTGGCTTTGGTCCGCAGCCACCCGCGCGCCTTGGCGCCGCCGCCCGTCGCCTCGCTGTCCCACTCGAGCGCGGCGCTTCCGCCCGCGGCCATGAACAGCTCGTGGCGGCGCTTGTTGAGCTCGGTCCCGGCGTATTTCATCATATTGGGCTGCGCGGGATGGCCTTTGCCGACTTTGACTTCGTCGAGGAACTTCTCGCCCATCGCTGAATAAGCGAGCGCATCGACGTCGAACTGCGCGATCTCGGCGCGCAGGATCGGATCGCTGAGCCCGCTGCGCGCCAGCACCGCGCCGATCGCCGCGGTGCGGTCGCCCCCGCCCGCGCCCGAGATCATCTCGCGCTCGTGGCCGAGCAGATACTTCGCGACGTCCCAGCCGCGGTTGAGATCGCCGACGATCTGATCCTTCGGCACATCGACGTTGTCGAAGAATGTCTCACAGAACGGTGAGTTGCCGCTGATCAGCAGGATTGGCTTGGTCGAGACCCCGGGGCTCGCCATGTCGAACAGCAGAAAGCTGATGCCCTGGTACTTGTTCGCCTTATCCGTCCGCACGAGGCAGAAAATCCAGTCGGCCTTGTCGGCGTAGCTGGTCCAGATCTTCTGGCCGTTGACCACCCAGTGATTGCCTTTGTCTTCGCCAAAGGTCTGCAGGCTGACGAGGTCCGAGCCTGAGCCCGGCTCCGAATAACCTTGGCACCAGCGGATTTCGCCGCGCGCAATCTGGCCGAGGTAGTGGACTTTCTGTTCCTCGGTCCCGAACTTGAGCAGCGCCGGCCCGAGCATCCAGATGCCGAAGCTGGAGAGCGGCGGGCGCGCGCCGATCCGTGCCATTTCCTCGCGCCAGACTTTGGCTTCGGCCGCCGACAGGCCCGCGCCGCCATAAGCCTTGGGCCAGTCCGGAACCGTGTAGCCCTTGACGACGCACGCCTCGAGCCAGGCCTTCTGCGCCGCGTTCTTGGGCGTCCAATTGCGCCCCCCCCAGCAGACGTCTTCCTCGTCCTTGACCGGCTCGCGCATTTCGGCGGGGCAGTTCTGCTCGAGCCAGGCGCGGACCTCCTGGCGAAAGGCGTCGAGGTCGGACATCGCAATCGCTCCTTCGATTTAATCGGAAGGTTAAGGCGACTCGGCAGCGCCGCGCAAGCGCGCATTTCCGCGCGCTCGCGCCGGTGCGCATGCCGTAGCGTCAACGCCGTCAGCGTTGACGGTTGGCCGCGCGCGCCTAAGCTGGCGACAAAGCAGAACCTTGGGAGCGAGCATGCGATTCTCTGGCAAAATGGCGGTCGTCACCGGCGCGGCATCGGGCATCGGCCGGGCAACAACGCTGTTGTTCGCGCGCGAGGGCGCGCAGGTTTTCGCGGCGGACCTGGATCTGAGAGGTGCACAACAGCTCACAACGCAAGCAGAAGGCATCACCGCGGTCGCTTGCGACGTGTGCGATGTCGCGCAGATCGATGCGCTGATGGAGCGCGCCGCGCGCGAGGGTGGCGGGATCGACATCGTCTTCAACAACGCCGGCGCGGGCGGTGCGCGCGAACCGATCGACGAGATCGACGCCGCCGCGTGGGACCGCACGATGGACCTGCTGCTGCGCTCGGTCGCGATGGGTATTCGCTACGCCGTCCCACACATGAAAGGCCGGCCCGGCGCCGCGATCGTCAACACCAGCAGCGTCGCCGCGGTCGGGCCGGGCTATTCGCCCAGCGCCTATGCCGTCGCCAAGGCCGGGGTGCTCCACCTGACCAAGTGCGCGGCGACCGACCTTGCCCGCTATGGCATTCGGGTCAACGCGGTCCAGCCGGGCTTCATCAACACCAACATCTTCACCGCCTCGGTCGAGATGCCCGCCGACCGCGTCGATACCGCCAAGGCGATGATCGCGCAGATGTCGTCGAACGCGCAGCCGGTCGCGCGCGGCGGCCAGCCGGAGGATATCGCGCAAGCGGTCGCGTTCCTGTGCAGCGAGGCCGCGGGGTTCGTCACCGGCACGTCGCTGATCGTCGATGGCGGGATCACCACCGGCCCGCGCCATTCGTGGGACCCGGAGGCGCCGGGGATGTTCGATACGCTGCGCGCGATGGCCGAGGCGCCCCCGGGAGCCGCTGCGTGACCCCGATCAAGGGTCGCGTCCCGACCCGACTGGCGCTCTTCAACGGGCTCGGCAGCGTCGCCTATGGGATCAAGGACAACGGTTTTTCCACGTTCCTCCTGCTGTTCTACAACCAAGTGCTGGGGATGGACGCGCGGTTGGTCAGCCTCGCGCTGCTGATCGCGCTCGTCTTCGACGGGCTGATCGATCCGGTCTTCGGGCACCTTAGCGACCGCACGTATACGCGTTGGGGGCGGCGGCTGCCGTGGCTTTATATCGCGCCGATTCCGCTGGCGATTTTCTGGGTGATCCTGTGGTCGCCGGTCGGCCCGGCGAATTTCTGGACGCTGCTTGGCATCGCGATCCTGGTGCGCGCCTCCGTCGGCGCGTGCGAGGTGCCCTCCTCCGCGCTGGTGGCCGAGATCACCCGCGATTACGACGAGCGCACACGGCTCACGCGCTATCGTTTCCTGTTCGCGTGGGGCGGCGGATTGCTGATGCTGTTGCTCGCTTACGGGGTGTTTCTCAACGGCAACATGCTCGCGCGCGATGGCTACCGGCTCTACGGCTTGGTCGGCGCGGCGATTATGCTCGCGGCCGTTTTGCTCTCGGCCCTCGGTCAGCACCGCACGGTCGCGCATTATCCGGCCAAGGTCCCGGCCAAGACCAGTCTGGCGGGTTCGTTCAGAGAAATCCGCGAGTGTCTGACCCAGCCTGCGTTCCTGGTCCTCCTGATCGCAATTGCGACAGCGACCACCAGCCAGGGCATCACTTTTTCGCTTTCACCCTATCTCTATGTGTTCGTCTGGCAGTTCACTCCGCTGGCGCTGCGGCTCTACCCGTTCCTGCTGTTCGCCAGCGTCGTCGGCAGCTTCCTGCTCGCCGGCCCTTTCCAGCTGCGCTGGGGCAAGCGCGACACCGCGATCGGCACCGCGCTGCTCGGGGTCCTGTTCTGGGTTACGCCGCTGCTCGCGCGACACTTCGGGCTGTGGGCCACCGACGGCAGCCCGAAATCCATCTATACGATGTTCGCGTTCACGTTCTTTTCGAACCTGTTCAGCGTGGTCGCCTCGATCTCGATCTGGTCGATGGTTGCCGATGTCGTCGAAGTATCCGAACAACAGACCGGACGGCGCTCCGAAGGCACGTTCGCGGCGGGCGCATTCTTCGCGTCGAAGTGCTCCACCGGGCTCGGAATTTTCGTAACGGGCTTCCTCCTGAGCTTTGCGGGGATGCCCGCGGGCGCCAAGCCGGGCGGGGTCGATCCTGCGGTCGTCGAGCGCTTGGCGCTCAGCTACGTCGGCGCGGTGATCGTGCTCGGCATCGCGGTTGCGCTGGTCCTGCGGCGCTTCCCGATCACTCGGGCGGATCACCAAGCGCGGCTGGCGGCGCTCGATGCCGCGGCGCGGGCCGATCCCGACGCGATCGGCATGCACCCTTAACCGAACGCTTAATTGCCCTTGGCGCAGCACGGCGGCTCTGGCACTGGCTTAATCGAGACTCGACAGCATCAGGCAAAAGGACGCGGGCGACATGGACTTCGAACCCACCGAACGGCAACGCTACTGGCGCGACCGCATACGGCAGTACATCGACAACCATATCCGTCCGCGCACCGCCGAGTTTCGCGAACAGCGCGCCACCGGCGAGCGCTGGAAAGTGATCCCGGTCGTCGAGGAGGAAAAGGCCCGCGCTAAGGCGCAGGGCATCTGGAACCTGTTCATGCCGCCGCAGTTCGGCCGCACGCACGTCGATGACAGCTTCGAATTCGACGGCCCCGGGCTGACCAACCTCGAATACGCGCTGTGCGCCGAGGAAATGGGCCGCGCCGGCTGGGCAAGCGAGGCGTTCAACTGCTCGGCGCCCGACACCGGCAACATGGAAGTGCTCCATCGCTACGGCAACCGCGAGCAGAAGGACGAATGGCTGACTCCGCTGATGAACGGCGAGATTCGCTCGGCGTTCCTGATGACCGAGCCCGCGGTCGCTTCGTCCGACGCGACCAACATCGAATGCTCGATCAAACGCGACGGCGACGAATACGTGATCAACGGCCGCAAGTGGTGGTCGTCGGGTGCGGGGGATCCGCGCTGCAAGCTGGCGATCGTGATGGGCAAAACCGATTTCGAGGCCAAGCGGCATTCGCAGCAATCGATGGTGCTGATGCCGCTCGACGCGCCCGGCGTGAAGATCGTGCGCCACTTGCCGGTGTTCGGCTACGACGACGCGCCGCACGGCCACATGGACATCATCCTTGAAAACGTCCGCATCCCGGCCTCGAACATGCTGCTTGGCGAAGGCCGCGGGTTCGAAATAGCGCAAGGACGCCTGGGGCCGGGGCGGATTCACCATTGCATGCGGACGGTCGGCGTCGCCGAGGAAGCGCTCGCCAAGATGTGCAAGCGGCTCCAGACGCGAATCGCGTTCGGCAAGCCGGTGGCCGAGCAGTCGGTGTGGAACGATCGCGTTGCCCGCGCCCGGATCGATATCGAGATGACTCGCCTGCTGTGCCTCAAGGCCGCCGACATGATGGACAAGATCGGCAACAAGGCCGCCGCGGGCGAGATCGCGATGATCAAGGTCCAGGCGCCGAACATGGCGCTCAAGATCATCGACGACGCGATCCAGGCGCACGGCGCGGGCGGGGTATCCGAAGACTTCGGTCTCGCTGAGGCCTACGCTCACCAGCGCACGCTGCGGATCGCCGACGGCCCCGACGAAGTTCACGCCCGCGCGGTCGCCCGGATCGAATACGCGCGCCATTCGAACATGGCGCCGGGCAACGACAAAGGCATGAGCTCGGCCGATATCGGAGTTTCGCGCTGATGAAGGCCGCAGTCCTCGTCGAAACCGGAAAGCCGCTCGAAATCGAGGAGCTGACGATCGGCAAGCCCGGCCCGCACGAGGTGCTGATCCGCACCGCGGCGTGCGGCCTGTGCCATTCGGACCTCCACTTCATCGACGGCGCTTATCCGCATCCGCTCCCCGCGGTGCCGGGGCACGAGGCGGCGGGGATCGTCGAGCAAGTCGGCAGCGAAGTCCGCACGGTCAAAGTCGGCGACGCGGTCGTAACCTGCCTCTCGGCGTTCTGCGGGCACTGCGAGTTCTGCGTCACGGGCCGGATGGCATTGTGCTTGGGGGCTGAAACGCGCCGCGCGCCGGTCGAACCCCCGCGGCTGAGCCGCGCCGACGGCACGCCCGTCAACCAGATGCTAAACCTGTCGGCGTTCGCCGAGCAGCTACTTGTCCACGAGCACGCCTGCACCCGGATCGATCCCGAGATGCCGCTCGATCGCGCCGCGATAATCGGCTGCGCGGTGACCACCGGCGCGGGGACGATATTCAACGCCTGCGCGGTCACTCCGGGCGAGACGGTCGCGGTGATCGGCTGCGGCGGGGTCGGGCTCGCGGCGGTCAACGCCGCCAAGATCGCGGGCGCGGGGCGGATCATCGCCGCCGATCCGATGGCCGAGAAGCGCGAACTAGCCAAGAAGCTCGGCGCGACCGACACGGTCGATGCGAGCGAGGACACCGCCGCCGCGCAAATCGTCGAGCTGTCGCGCGGCGGGGTCGATCACGCGATCGAGGCGGTCGGGCGACCGGCTTCGGCAGCGCTCGCGGTCGCCTCGCTGCGCCGCGGCGGCACCGCGACGATCCTGGGCATGATGCCGCTGAGCGAGAAAGTCGGGCTTTCGGCGCTCGACTTGCTCTCGGGCAAGAAGCTCCAGGGCGCGATCATGGGCATGAACCGTTTCCCGGTCGATATGCCGCGCCTCGTCGATTTCTACATGCGCGGGCTGCTCGATCTCGACACGATCATCGCCGAACGAATCCCGCTCAGCGAGGTCAACGCAGGCTTCGACAAGATGCGCGCCGGGCACTCGGCACGGTCGGTAATCGTGTTCGACCGGTGAGCGAGCCGGCGCCGATCAATGCCGAAGCGGATTTCGTCGGCACGGTCGAACCCGAAGGCGCCGACCGGCTCGACGAAGCGCGGCTGGCGGAATGGATGGCGGCGAACGTTGCGGGTTTCGAAGGCCCGCTCCACCTGACCAAGTTCAAGGGCGGTCAGTCGAACCCGACATACAAACTCGAAGCCAGGTCGGGCAATTACGTGTTGCGGCGCAAGCCGTTCGGGCCGCTGCTGCCGAGCGCCCACGCGGTCGACCGTGAGTTCAAGGTTCAATCGGGGTTAGGGAAGGCCCGCTTCCCGGTAGCGCCCCAGTACGGCCTGTGCACCGACGATAGCGTGGTCGGGTCATGGTTCTACGTGATGGGAATGGTCGACGGGCGAACGATCTGGGACGGCGCGATGCCGCACGACGCCCCCGGCTACCGCCGCGCCACTTACGAGGCGATGATCGACACATTGGCGCAGCTGCATAATGTGGATGTAGCGGCGGTTGGCCTCGCCGACTTCGGCAAACCGGGGAATTATTTCGGCCGCCAGGTTGAGCGCTGGACGCGGCAATACAAGCTCGCCGAGACCGAGACGATCCCCGAGGTCGAACGACTGATCGAATGGCTGCCGGCGACGCTGCCCGAGCAGACGCGCACTTCGGTGGTCCACGGCGACTACCGCATCGACAATATGATCTTCGCTAAGGAGCGGCCCGAGGTTTTGGCGGTGCTCGATTGGGAGCTGTCGACGCTCGGCGATCCGCTCGCCGACTTCACGTACGTATGCATGGCCTGGGTGACCGATAACGGCGGCCGCTCGGGAGTCGCCGATCTCGACCGGAAGGCGCTCGGCATCCCCGAGCTCGAGGAGGTGATCGAGCGCTATTGCGCGGCGACCGGACGCGCCAGCGTGCCCGACATGAACTGGTACTTCGCCTACAACTTCTTCCGCCTGACCGGCATCCTCCAGGGGATCAAGAAGCGCGTGATCGACGGCACCGCCAGCTCGCCCCACGCCAAGGCCCAATCGGAGCGGGTCGGCGCTCTGGCGGAGCGTGCGTGGGAGTATGCCGTGAAGGCGGGGGCTTGATCCTCCCCGGCCGGGGAGGGGAACCGCGCCGCGCAGCGGCGGGGTGGAGGGGCACGTGCGGTAATCAGAACAGTGCAGAAGCGCGGGACTAGGATTATCCGCCTGTGCCTCTCCACCATGCTTCGCATGGTCCCCCTCCCCCAAGGGGGAGGATCAGCCCTGCACGACCGCGCCCGCCGCCTCCAGCGCGTCTAATTCGGCGTCGGCGAGCCCCAGCCATTCCCCCAGCAATTCGCGCGTCTGCTCGCCCACTTTGGGCGGGATATGGCGGTAATCCGCCGGCGTCGCCGAAAGTTTGCCCGGATAAGCGACGCTCGGAACCTCGACCCCGTCGGCGCGCGCGAAGCGGTGGACCGTGCGCCGGGCCTCGACGAACGGGTCGGTGAACACATCTTCGAGCGTGTTGACCGGGCCGATCGGCACGCCGCGCGCGATCAATCGCGCGGTAAGCGCGTCGCGGGGCTGCCCGCGCACCACATCGGCGACTATCGTTTCGATCGCGTCGCGGTTGATCACTCGGTCCCGCCCCCGGGTGAAGCGTGGATCGCTCGCCAGTTCGGGCACGCCCATTTCCTCGCAAAATGCGCGGAACTGCTTGTCGTTGCCGATCGCCAGGATCACCGTCCCGTCGGCGACCTCGAAAGTGGTGTAAGGCACCACCGTCGGGTGGCGGTTGCCCATCCGCCCCGGCACCTGCCCGCCGACGAGGTAGCTCGAACCCTGGTTGGCCATCATCGCGATCTGCGTGTCGAGCAACGAGATGTCGATCTGCTGGCCTTCGCCCGTGCGCTCGGCGTGGCGCAGCGCGGCAAGGATCGAGATCGCCGCGAAATTGCCTGTCGAAAGGTCGGCCATCGCCACCCCGGCGCGCAACGGCCGCCCGCCTTCCTCGCCGGTCACCGACATGAACCCGCCCATCCCTTGGGCAAGAAAGTCGTAGCCGCCCCGGTCCGCGTAAGGCCCATCCTGCCCGAACCCGGTGATCGAGCAGTAAACGATGCGCGGATTGGCTGCGCTGACGCTCGCGTAATCGAGCCCGTATTTGGCGAGCCCGCCCACCCGGAAATTCTCGACCAGCACATCGGCCTTCGCGGCGAGCCGCCGCACCAGCGCGGCGCCTTCGGGATGCGCGAGGTCAATCGCGGCGGAGCGTTTGTTGCGGTTGGCGCAAAGGTAATAGGCGCTCTCCTGCGCGTCGTCCGAGCCGTCGGGCAGCGTCAGGAACGGCGGTCCCCAGGCGCGGGTGTCGTCGCCTTTGCCGGGCTGCTCGACCTTGAACACTTCCGCACCGAAGTCGGCGAGGATCTGCGTCGCCCACGGCCCGGCGAGGACGCGCGACAAGTCGAGCACTCTGACGCCTTCGAGCGCGCGGGGAGTCTTAATCATCGCGCCGCATTGCCCGGCGTAAAGGCGGCTGTCTAGAAAGCGCGGCTCCAGGTCATCGCCAGTCCCTTGTCGTCGGGCAGCGCGGCGTAGTGGCCGGGGTCGCGGCGATAGAACAGGCTCGCCCCCGCGGTCCCGCCCATCAGCGCCCCGCGCCAGGCAAGCTCGGCGTCGATTTCGCGGCCCTTGGGGGTCAGCGACACGTTACGGCCCGCCTCGGTCACCCCCAGCGTCGCGTAATCGTAGTCGACCGGCAGCAGCAGCCCGAGCGCGCCGCGCTCCACCCGCAGCGGCTGCGACAGCCGGAAGGACATGCTGTCTCCTCGCGCGAGCAAATCGAAGCGCGTGGCGTCGAGCGACCACGCCGAGCTGAGCAGCGCGCCGCGGCCCTGGAGCACGCCGCCGGCGCGCGGCCAGGTCGCGCCGCCGCGCAAGTTGGCGCCGAGCCGCCACGCGTCGCCCACGCGCCAGCTCGCGGCCGCATCGACCACCAGGCTCTCCGCGCCGCGCCCGCCGCCGAGCCCGGGGTTGAGCAGCGCGCCGAGCACGGTGCGGTCCTCGCGCAGCCATGTCGCGCCCATTGCGGTTCCGACCGCGCCGAAATTCCTGTCGAACGCCACCCCATAACGCGCCGTGCGGTTCTCCTCGCGCCCGCGGGCGAGGCTTTCGTTATAGGCGACCGGCGCACCGGTCAGCGCACTTCCCGTGGCGGCGCTGGCGGTAAGCCCCCACGAGCCCAGCTCACGCCGCACCGCGACGCTGGTCTGGCGCGCCTGAGTGAACCCGAGATCGTCGAGTGGCGACCCCGCGATCAGGAACGCCGCGCGCTCCTGCCCTTGAAGCTGCGCAACGAGCCCGTCGGGTCCTTGCGCCATCGCGAAGCCGAGCAGCGTCTTGGGCGCAATCCGCGCGATCACCCGTGCCGCCAACACGCGCGCGCCTTGCGCGTCGTCGCCGCTCAGCCGCAATTGCCCGCGCCAGGGAAGCGCCGCGGTGCGCCCGCGCGCATCGACCGAGAACGCCAGCGCGAGCCGGCCGCCGCCCAGGCTGAGATTGCGGCTCGACGCGTCGAGCGCGCTTGCCAGCCGCGGCGCGATTTGAGCGTGGCGGAAGCCCGCGCTCAGATCGTAGCCGTAGGCGCGGCTGTAGCTGTCGAGCACCACCGCGCTTTGCGCTTCCAACCCGCGCGCGTCGCCCATCGCGCTCGATGTGACCAGCGTGCTCCCGCCCAGTGGCAGTGCCGCAGTCGAGTTGGCTAGGCTGGTTGTGCCTTGCGGCGCGAACGCGGCGGTGATGTCGAGAATCCCGCGGCCATACGTCGCATCGATTCCCGCGGCGCCCGCATCGCGCGCGGTCCGCAGCAGCAGATCGACCGTCTGGGTGGCGCTGAGATTGGGGAACGCCTGCCGCAGCAACGCCACCGCACCTGCGACTTGCGGCGCGGAAAAGCTCGTGCCCGAGAACACCGTGACGAACCGCGCCCCGGTCGAATCAGTAGTGACCTTGAGCACGCCGTTCTCGTACGTGCAGCACACCCGCTCGCCGCGCGCGGTCAAGTACGAATTGGCGAACGTCCCCGCGCGGTTGCTGAAGGTTGAGATCAGGTTGTTGGCGTCGACCGAACCGACGATGATGACGTTGCCGTTGCCGACCAACTGGAGCCCGGCGGCGAACGGATCGGGGTTGTTGGGATCTTTAGCCGCATCGGTTGAATCGCCGTCGTTGCCCGCCGAAATGACGACCACTACCCCCGAAGCCGCAGCGCGCTGGACCGCCGCGCGCAAGGCTGCGCTGGGTGGCGATCCCCCCAGCGAGAGGTTGATGACTCTGGCCCCGGCATCGATTGCGCGGTTGACCCCGGCGGCGATAGCGACGTCGTTGAACGAGCACCCGCTGTCCTTTTTCGCCGGATCGAAAGTCGCGCAGCTTCCGGGGCTGTCGGCGCGGAACATCGCGATCGTCGCACCGAAGGCTATCCCGACGATGCCGGTGTTGTCGCGCGCCGCGGCCGCGATCAGCGAAACGTTGGTGCCGTGATCGTCGTCGGGATTGTCGATCCCGCGCGACCCCGCGACGTCGGCCGAGGCGACCGACAGCCGTCCAGCGAATTCGGGGCTGTCGCTGTCGATCCCGCTGTCGACTACCCCGATCGTCACCCCGGCGCCGGTGGTCCCGCCCGCCCAGGCGGTAATCGCGCCGTGCTGCGCGGGGCCGGTCGAACGGTTGAACTCGGCGGTAATGAAAGTCGATGTCGGGGTTGCGGTAGGGGTCGGCGCGGGCGCCGGGGTCGGAGCAGGGACCGGTGTCGGGGTGGGCGCGGGCGCGCTGGCGATCGGAGTGGGCGAAACAACCCGCCCACCGCCCCCGCCGCAGCCCGCGACCAACCCCAGCGTCGCCAGCGCGGTCGTCATTCCCCATTGCGGAGCCCGAAAGGAAATCATGCGCAGCCGTCCTTATTGCGACGTGTTTTCATTGGCATGACCGCGCTTTCGCGAAGCTTAATGGATGCGACCCGGGGCTGCTATGCATAACGCGCGAAACCGCGAATCTATCCTGAGAGTGCGGCGAAGCTTGCCGCTTTGCGGGTGAAACGATAGGCGCTTGTGCTCGCCCCGGACAGCCCGAACGGAACCCCGATGCCCGCCGAATCGCACGCCGAGCTTGCCCAGACGATCGCCGCGGCGTGGGACGCCCGCGATACGGTATCCCCGGCGAGCCGCGTGGTCGCGCCCGCGGTCGAGGCCGCGCTCGGCCTGCTCGATAGCGGCGCGGCGCGTGTGGCGGAGCCCGACGGCCAGGGCGGCTGGCGAGTCAATCAGTGGCTCAAGCAGGCGGTGCTGCTCTCGTTCCGGCTTGCCGAAAACTCGGTTGTTCCGGGAGGCGCAGCGGGAGCGCCGGCGTTCGACAAAGTGCCCTCGAAGTTCGCGGACTGGGGTGAGAACCGGTTCCGCGAGGCGGGCTTTCGCGTCGTTCCCGGGGCGGTCGTGCGCCGCGGCGCGCATATCGGGCGCGGCGCGGTGCTGATGCCGAGCTTCGTCAATATCGGCGCGTGGGTCGGCGAAGGCGCGATGATCGACACTTGGGCGACGGTCGGCAGTTGCGCGCAGATCGGCCGGGGCGTCCACATCTCCGGCGGAGCCGGGATCGGCGGGGTGCTCGAACCGCTCCAGGCCGGGCCGGTCGTGATCGAGGACGGCGCATTCATCGGCGCGCGCTCCGAAGTCGCCGAAGGCGTGATTGTCGGTGAAGGCGCGGTGCTGTCGATGGGGGTCTATCTGGGCGCTTCGACCAAGATCGTCGACCGCGCCACCGGCGACGTGCACGTAGGCCGGGTTCCGCCTTTCGCGGTGGTGGTGCCCGGCGCGCTGCCCGGCAGGCCGCTTCCGGACGGCAGCCCCGGCCCGTCCCTATATTGCGCGGTGATCGTCAAGACGGTCGACGCCCGGACCCGCGCCAAGACCGCGATCAACGAATTGCTGCGCGACTAGGGCGCGGAACGGGCGTAAAGCTGGCGCGTTGTCGATGTTGAGAGCGAACGGGAGAATTCCGCGATGGAGCGCCAGGGCGAAGAAACGCACGTCGAAACCGACGAAGCGCGCGGCGGCAGCACCCCGCATATCGTGCGCTATGTGCTGGTGATCAGCCTGTTCCTGGCGATCGCGGCGCTGACGCTGATCTGGGTGACGGGCGCGCTGATGGTACCTCAGGGCAGCCGGACGGGCGAGGTCACCAACCAGGCCGCGCCCACGCAAGAGCCCGGGCACGGCTAAAAGCCGCGCTTAAAAGGTCGTCCCATCCTCGATCGGCAAATCGCCGCGATGCGCGGCGGCATAAGCTTCGGCGGCTTTCATCACGCGCAGCATGTTGCGGCTGGCAATTTTCTCCAGATCGCCTTGCGACCACCCGCGCCGCGCCAGTTCGGTGAACAACGCGGGATAGGCGGAAACGTCGGACATTCCTTGCGTGGTGTCTTCGATCCCGTCGAAATCGCCGCCGAGCCCGATGTGATCGACGCCGATCCGTTTGGCGATGTAGTCGATGTGATCGGCGACCTCAGCCAGCGTCGCGACCGGGGTGGGGTTGGCTTTCTCCCATTTGGCCAGCGCGTCTTTCGCCTGGTCGGGAAAGCCGATGTAAAACGCTTCGAGCCGGGCCTTTTCGCCCACGCGCGCCGCGTTCCACTCGCGCACTTCGCCGCTGACATAGGCCGGCGCGGTGACGACCATGACGATCCCGCCATTGGCCTTGAGCTTGTCGAGCACTGCGTCGGGAACGTTGCGTGGGTGCCCGTCGACCCCGCCCGCGCCCGAATGGCTGAAAATCACCGGCGCGCGCGCGACCTCGAGCGCATCCAGCATCGTCTCGGCGCTGACGTGGCTGAGATCGACGAGCATCCCCAGTCGCTGCATCTCGCGCACGACGTCACGGCCGTGATCCGTCAGCCCGCCGTGCGCAGGCGCGTCGGTGGCGCTATCGGCCCACGGCGTGTTCTTGAAGTGGGTGAGTGTCATGTAGCGCGCGCCGAGCGCGTACATCTGGCGCAGGACTCCGAGCGATCCGGCGACCGAGTGCCCGCCTTCCATTCCCAGCAATGAGGCGACCCGCCCGGTCTTCCACGCACCTTCCACGCATTTGCTGTCGGCGCAGAACTGAAGGTCGCGGGGATGGCGCGCGATCACGCGCTTCATCACGTCGATCTGTTCGAGCGTCGCCTGGACGGCTTGCGGATCGCTCAGCCCGGCCGAGACGTAAACCGACCAGAACTGCGCGCCGATGTGCCCCGCGCGCAGCCGCCGGATGTCGGTCTGCATCGCAGCTTTGCCCGCGGCGGCATCGGCGGTGGAGGAAGTGTCGGCAAAGTCGAAGCTGCCCGCCGCGCCCGGCGCGCCAAGCACGTCCTTGCGCCGGTCGCGCAGCTGTTCGGGAACGTCGTTGTGCCCGTCCCAGACGGGCGCGGCCCGAAGCGCAGCGGCGGCGGTTTCCTCGGGCGTGCGTGCGATCACGGGGCCGCTCGCCACCGCTGCGGCTGCGCCGATCAACCAAATCCATTTTGCCATCGTCCGCCCCTTATTGTCAGAGCCGACAGCTTAGCGGGCGCACCACACGGGGCAAGCGGGCCGGAGCAGCGGTTGGTCAAAACGGGGAGCGAAAATGCACCGCCCCCCGGCGTGACGGTTCAGGCGTCCTGCAACTCGCGCTGCGGCGTGGCTGTGGGATGGAGCTTGTTCCAATCGTAGCTGTCGCGTTGGGCGGGCGCACGGTCGGCATGACGCGCGGCCATTCCCTGGAGGATAATCCGCGCCCGGTGGCGGCGCGCCTTGCGCGTGCGGAACGGGTTGGCCTCGTCGGGCTGGGCCGCGACCATCGCTTCGATCAGATCACGGCGGCGTTCGGGCGTGTCGGGCAACGTTCCCGCTGCCAGCGCGCCTGCCCCCGCGACCGAAGCCACTGCGGGAATGGCGAGCGGAAGCGGCGCGGCTATGCGCGGAGCCACGGCGAGTGGCGGGAGCGCCGCGGCGATCGGTTCGGCAACCGCGCGCCTCTCGCCAACCACGCGACCGTCACGGCGGCGCGTCGACAACAGCCCGACCCCGCCGAGCGCGAGGATACCGGCAAGGCCGGCCAATGCCATGCCGCTACCCGAATCATTGCGAACGGGCGTCGCGGCGGTCACGGTCGCAGGGGCGATGGGCTCGGCGGCCGGCAATGTCTGCTCGGCGGGCGCAGCAGCTATCGGAGCCGCACCCACGGCCGCGACTTCAGGCGCGGGGGAAGTGCGCGCGGGAACGCGCGCGGTTGGAACTGCGGTTCGCGCTGGGGCCGCGCGGGCT
>JBBRER010000046.1:0-15677 GCA_038202745.1 Sphingomonadales bacterium | reverse complement strand
GTCGGACCTTACGCGCGGCTGCGCCCGGGCACGGTGCTCGGAGAAAATGTCAAAGTCGGCAACTTCGTCGAGATCAAGAACGCCACGCTGGGCCAAGGCGCGAAGGCCAGCCACTTGTCGTACATCGGCGACGCCGAAGTCGGCGCGGGCGCGAACATCGGCGCGGGCACGATCACCTGCAATTACGACGGATACTTCAAGCACCGGACGGTTATCGGACCCGGCGCATTTATCGGCTCGAACAGCGCGTTGATCGCACCGGTAAAGATCGGCGCCGACGCGATCGTCGCTGCCGGAAGCGCGGTTTCGCGTGACGTCGCGGCCGGCGAACTGCGAATGGTGCGCGCCGAGCAGCTGATCAAGCCGGGCTGGGCCGACCGTTTTCACGACGCGATGAAGAAGAAGAAGAAAGTCGAAGGTAAGTGAATTTCAGCCCTGAACCCGGTTCGACGGAATATTTGGCTCTAAGGGAATGCCTGCGACAACCCATCGCAGAGATTTTCGAGGCCGCAGCGCTTCTGAGCGACGCGGCGGACGCGCATCTCGCTGGCGAAAACGAGCGAGCGGCGAGCGCGATAGAAACCGCGGATATCCCAGCGATCCGTGATTGGATTGAATCCTTGTGGGGAAAGCGACGGGATTACCCGGACAAGGTGCATTATCTACGTGTGCGTCCCGTAGAGTTTCTATCGGCCTCGCTTGCGAGGGAAGAACGCGTTCCTGCGCGAGGACCGGGGCGCCAGCTTGGCCAGCAAATCATCGCGAAGTTTGGGTGGAATTGCGCTTACTGCAGAATTCCACTCATCGCGCGAAGTGGGCGTGACATATTGAGGCATAGCTATCCGAGCATCTTGCGGTGGGGCAGGACGAATGACGAGAAGCATACGGCCTTCATGTGCATGGATAACGAATTCGATCACGTCGTTCCTCACTCACGAGGCGGCACCAACGGCCTTGAGAACCTCGTTCCATGTTGTGCGCCATGCAATTGCGGAAAGGAAAATTGGACTCTCGGACAGCTGGGGCTGATTGACCCGCGCGTTCGAAACATTGGGCCTTCCGCTTGGGATGGCCTGACCAGACTGACAAATCTGGCTTGACATGATATCATGATATGATATCTAGATATCGCTATGGGCCGCTTCCTTGTTGACGTTCCCGCTGACGATGTCCGGCGTCTCGATGAGATCGCGCGGGCCGAAGGTAAATCGCGGACCGCGGTGATCCGTGAGGCTGTGGCCAACTACATCGCGCAAGGCAGCCAGGACTGGCTCGAAGCCGGGTTCGGTCTGTGGGCGAAATACGGCTTTACCGAAGACGGGATGGACTATCAGAACCGGCTCCGCGAGGAGTGGGTGCGCGAGTGGGATCCCGAGTATGATCCAACCCGGCACGGTCCACTTCGCGACGACAAAGATGCCGCCGCGTGAGCGATATCTATTTCGACACCAACATAATCATCGACGCGTTGGCCAGACGGCCGGAGGCGCTCGCGGAGTTGCGGCGCGCCAGTCGGCAATGGATCAGTCGAATGACCTGGATCGAGGTACTCGCGGGGATGCCTGTCCCCGCTCGCGCCGAAACCGAAGCCTATTTGCAGAACTATTCGATCCGCGAGTTGTCGCCGGAAATCGCGCGCCGTGCCGCCGATCTTCGCTTCAATAAGCGTTCGCTCAAGCTGCCCGATGCCGTGATCTTCGCGTCCGCTCAAGAGCATGGCGCGATCCTCGTGACTCGCAATACCAAGGACTTTCCGGCCAACATGCCGGGAATCCGCGTCCCCTACATCAAACCGAACGAGGTCTAGAAACGCATGTGCGGAATCATCGGCATTGTGGGCAAGGACCAGGTCGCGGGGCGGCTCGTCGATGGGCTGCGGCGGATGGAGTACCGCGGCTATGATAGCGCGGGGGTGTGCACCATCGACGGCGGCGAGCTAATCCGCCGCCGCGCTCCGGGCAAGCTGGGCAACCTCGTCCACGAACTGGCGCGGCACCCGGCACCCGGCACGACCGGGATCGCGCACACCCGCTGGGCGACGCACGGCGCGCCGACCGCGGCAAACGCGCACCCGCACGCGACCGCGGAACTGGCGCTGGTCCACAACGGAATCATCGAGAATTTCCGCCAGCTCCGCGAGGCGCTGATGGCGCGCGGGCGCAAGTTCGAAAGCGAAACCGACACCGAAGTCGTCGCGCATCTGATCTCCGAGTTCGTCGAGGCAGGGGCTTCGCCGGAGGATGCGGTCAGGCAGGTGCTGCCCCAATTGCGCGGCGCGTTCGCGCTGGCGGTGGCGTTCCGCTCGCACCCCGAGATGCTGATCGGCGCGCGGCTCGGCTCGCCACTGGTCGTCGGCTATGGTGAGGGTGAGACGTTCCTCGGCTCGGACGCGCTGGCGCTGGCTCCGTTGACCCAGCGGATTGCCTACCTTGAAGAAGGCGACTGGGTCGTCATCGACCGCGACGGGGCGCGAATCTTCGACAAGGACAACGCGCCCGCCGAGCGCGAGATCGTCACGTCGGGCGCGTCCGCCGCGGCGATCGAAAAGGGCAATTACAAGCACTTCATGCAGAAGGAAATTTTCGAACAGCCGACCGTCGTTGCGCAGACCTTGCACAGTTACATCCGCCAGGTCGATCAGTCGATCGCGCTGCCCCAGTTCGACTTCGATCTGTCGGCGGTTCGCCGCGTGACGATCGTTGCTTGCGGGACCAGCTTTTATGCGGGCATGGTCGCCAAATACTGGATCGAGCAGTTCGCGCGCATCCCGGTGGACATCGATTTCGCGTCCGAGTTTCGCTACCGCGAACCGGTGCTCGAACCCGGCGGGCTCGCGCTGTTCATTTCGCAATCGGGCGAGACCGCCGACACGCTCGCGGCGCTCAAGCATTGCAAGGCGGCGGGGCAGACGATCGCGGTGGTGGTCAACGTCCCCACCAGCTCGATGGCGCGCGAGGCCGATTTGCTGCTCCCGACGCATGCCGGCCCCGAGATCGGCGTCGCATCGACCAAGGCGTTCACCTGCCAGCTGGCGGTGCTCGCCGCGCTCGCCGCGCATCTCGCGGTCAAGAACGGGCGGATGGATCGCGCCGAAGAAACCGAGCTGGTCAAGCATATGCTCGAGGTGCCCGCGAGCCTCAACGCTGCGCTTGCGCACGACGATGAAATCGCGGCGATGGCTCCGCTGATCGCGCCGGCGCGCGATGTGCTTTATCTGGGGCGCGGCCAGGATTATCCGCTGGCGCTGGAGGGCGCGCTGAAATTAAAAGAAATCAGCTACATCCACGCCGAAGGTTACGCTGCGGGCGAAATGAAGCACGGGCCGATCGCCTTGATCGACGAGGCGGTGCCGGTGATCGTCCTAGCGCCATCGGGTCCGCTGTTCGAAAAGACGGTGAGCAACATGCAGGAAGTCCGCGCGCGGGGCGGCAAGATCGTGCTGGTATCGGACGCGGAAGGGCTGGCGGAGGCGGGCGAGGGCTGCCTGGCGACGATCGAGATGCCCAAAGTCCACCCGCTGATCGCGCCGCTGGTTTACGCGATTCCGGTCCAGCTGATCGCCTACCACGTCGCTTGCGTCAAAGGCACCGATGTCGATCAGCCGCGCAACCTCGCCAAGTCGGTGACGGTGGAGTGATCGACTAAACCCGCAAGAGAATGTCCCGAGCGAATGCGCTCAGCGTATCGTCGCGCGCGCCCATGACGACGATGCGGTCCTCACGGCGCGCGAGATCGACGATACGATCGCCGCAAGCGGCGCGGTCCGCAATGTGCTCGGCATGTCCGCCGGCAGCTTCGATCAAGGCGACGATCCGTGCGCTGCCCACGCTGCGGTCGGTGGTGCCGCCGAAATAAACGGGATCGCAAAGGATCGTCAGGTCGCCTGAGTCGAGTTGGTGTGCGAACGTCCCCGCCAGCTCGACGCCCATCTGCTTGAGCGGGCCGTAGCCGTGCGGCTGGAAGAACGCGATTACCCGCCCCGGGTGCGCCTTGAGCGTGCGCAAGGTGGCCGCGATCTTGTCGGGGTTGTGGCCGAAATCGTCGATCACCGTCACACCGCTCGGCGAGATGCCGACGATGTCGAAGCGGCGGGCGAGGCCGGCGAATCCACTTAGCGCGGCGACTGCATCGCGAAGCGGAACGCCGATTGCATCGACCGCGGCGAGCGCGGCGAGCGCGTTGGCGAGGTTGTGGCGGCCGGGGATTTGCAGCGCGAGCGCGTGGCGCGCGCCTAAGCGGCGGTCGATTATGGTCGCGGTCAAGCCGGTTGTGGCTTCGGCGATTTCTTCGGCCCCGAGGTCGGCCTCCGCGCTGAGGATGCCGAAAGTCGTCAGGCGCTTCGCGGAAGCCCCCAGAGCAAACGCTTCGGCGTCGTCGGCGTTGATCACCGCGGCGCCAGAGCGCGACACAAAGCCGCCGAACAGCGCGCGCAATTCCTCGAGGCTCTTGTGATCGAGGCTGACGTTGCCGAGAACCGCGACCGCGGGCTCATAAAGTGCGATCGAACCGTCGCTCTCATCGACCTCGGAGACGAAGACATCGCCATGGCCCACCCGCGCCGAAGCGAACGGCGCGTTCGGAGAAACGAAGTTCTTCATCACCGCGCCGTTCATGATCGTCGGATCGCGACCGGTCTGGGTCAGGATCCAGCCGACCATCCCGGTCACGGTCGACTTGCCGCTCGTTCCGCCTACCGCGATCCCGGTCGGAGCGGCGTTGAACAGCGCGGCGAGCAGTTCGGCGCGGCTCACCCGCGGGCAGCCGAGTTCGCCCGCGCGGATCACTTCGGGGACGCTATCCTCGACCGCCGCCGAAGCCACCAGCGTCTGATCCGCCGAAACGATCCCGCTGCCGTCCTGCGGGAACAGCCGGAAGCCCTCGCTTTCAAGCCAGGCAAATTTCTCCGGCGTGCGGCCCTGATCGCGGCTGCGGTCCGAGCCAGCCACCTCGGCGCCAAGACCCTTGAGGATCAGCGCCAGCGGCAACATTCCGGAGCCGCCGATTCCGCAGAAGAACCAGGGATGGGCGGTAAGATCGGTGGCGGCGGGCATCGAAAGTCCTTGAGTCCCCGCGAAGACGGGGGCCTCGTGCGGCGGCAACTACATCAATCGGACAACCAGTCTAGCCGCCTGAGGTCCCCGTCTTCGCGGGGACTCACTATTTGCGTGATTGTTGCTAGGAGGCGGCGATGACACGTGTCGCGATCTGCGCTCCGTCCCGCCCGCTGCCGCGTGAAGCCGCCGCCTTGGTCGTCGAGATTGCCGCGGACTTTCCGGACGTCGGCCTGCAGTTCCACGAACAATGCTTCCGGGAGGAAGGCCACTTTGCGGGCAGCGATGCCGAGCGGCTCGCGGCGTTCGTGGAATGCGCCAACGATCCATCGTTCGACGCGGTGTGGTTCGCGCGCGGCGGTTACGGCGCGGGTCGGATCGCCGAGGCCGCCATCGCTGCTTTGGGGCCGGCAGCGCAGAACAAGCAATTTCTTGGCTACTCGGACAGCGGGATGCTGCTGGCTGGACTCTATCGTGCGGGCATCGGGCAGCCGATCCATGCCTCGATGCCGGGGGGGATCGGCCAGGCGCGAGGCGAGGCTGGAGTCCGGCGCGTGCTCGCCTGGCTGTCTGGCGACGAGCGTGGCCGGGAGCCGAGCCGCGACGGAAGTCCGGCGGTCGCGTTCAATCTCACCACACTGGCGATGCTGTGTGGAACGCCGCTCCTGCCCGACCTCGCCGGCCACGTCGTGATGGTCGAGGAAGTGTGCGAGCACCTTTACGCCATCGACCGATTGTTCGGCCACGTCGCTCCGCACTTGCGCGGCATCGCCGGCCTCAGGCTCGGCCGGATCAGCGAAGTGCCCGAGAACGACCGTCCGTTCGGCTCGACCCCCGAGCAGATCGCGCGCTATTGGTGCGAACGCTACGCGGTCCCCTACCTGGGCTCCGCCGACATCGGCCACGATGCCGACAACAAAATCGTCCCGTTCGGGGCTTGAACGCCGCGCGGGCGGGGCATAGTCCGCCCGGCCTGAGACGATGGAGATGTTCATGAGAGCGTTCGTGTTCCCCGGGCAGGGCAGCCAGAAGGTCGGGATGGGCGCGGAACTCTCCACAACCAGCGCCGCGGCGCGCGCGGTGTTCGAGGAAGTCGACGATGCGCTCGGGCAAAAGCTGTCCGCGATCATGCGCGACGGACCCGAGGACGCGCTAATGCTGACCGAAAACGCGCAGCCCGCGATCATGGCCAACGCGATCGCGGTGTTGCGCGTGCTAGAGCAGGAAGGCGGGATCGCGCTGGCTGACAAAGCCGACTTCGTTGCCGGGCACAGCCTCGGCGAATATACCGCGCTGTGCGCCGCGGGCGCATTTAGCCTGGCCGACACCGCACGCTTGCTCAAGCTGCGCGGGCAGGCGATGCAGGCGGCGGTCCCGGTTGGAATAGGCGCGATGTGCGCGCTGCTCGGCGCCGATTTGGAAAAAGCGCAGGCGCTCGCCGATGCTGCGGCGGAAGGCGAGGTATGCACGGTCGCCAATGACAACGATCCCGGCCAGGTCGTGCTCTCGGGCCACAAGGCCGCAATCGAGCGCGCGGTGGCGCTGGCCAAGGACTACGGCATCAAGCGCGGGATCATCCTGCCGGTCTCGGCGCCGTTCCACTGTCCGCTGATGCAACCCGCCGCCGATGCGATGGCCGAGGCGCTCGGCAAGACGCCGCCGGGCGCGTTGCGCGTTGCGCTTTACGCCAACGTGACTGCAAGCCCCGTCACCGACCCCGCCGAAGTTGCGCGGCTGCTGATCGAACAAGTCACCGGCCGCATCCGCTGGCGCGAAAGCGTGCTGGCGATGCACGAAGCGGGGGTGGATCGCTTCGTCGAACTCGGGGGCAAGGTGCTCGGCCCGATGATCGGGCGAACGGTCGACGACGTCACGGTGGTCAGCGCGGTCACCATGGCCGATATCGAAGTCTTGGCGAAGGAACTGTGACGATGGACCGGATGTTCGATCTCACTGGAATGACCGCGCTCGTGACCGGAGCTTCGGGGGGAATCGGCAGCGCGATTGCGCGCGCATTGGCCTCGCAAGGGGCGCGGCTGGCGGTTTCGGGTTCGAACGCCGCCAAGTTGCGCGCATTTCGCGACGAACTCGACGAGCATACCGTCCAGCGCCACCAAAAGGTCGATCATGTCGCGATCGCCTGCGACTTGTCGAATGCGGACGATGTCGAAAAGCTGGTTCCGGCCGCAGTCGACACGCTCGGCAAGCTCGATATCCTCGTCAACAACGCCGGGATCACGCGCGACAATCTGATGATGCGGATGAAGGACGAGGAGTGGGACGCGGTGATCCGCATCAACCTCGAAGCCGCGTTCCGGCTGATGCGCGCCGCGACCCGGCCGATGATGAAGGCCCGGTTCGGGCGGATCGTGACGATCACCAGCGTCGTCGGGGCGACCGGCAACCCCGGCCAGGTCAACTACGCCGCGGCCAAGGGCGGGCTCACCGCAATGTCGAAGGCGCTGGCGCAGGAAGTCGCCAGCCGGGGGATCACGGTCAATTGCGTCGCCCCGGGGTTCATCCGCACCGCGATGACCGATGCGCTGCCCGACGCGCAAAAAGAGGCCCTGAACGCGCGCATCCCGCTTGGCCGGATGGGCGAGGGGCCCGAGATCGGCGCCGCGGTGGCCTACCTCGCGTCGAAGGAGGCCGCCTACGTCACCGGGCAGACGCTTCACGTCAACGGCGGGATGGCGATGCTGTCGTAAAGCCGAATTATCCCCAATTTCCGCCGGGCGCGGCGATTGCGGCCTTGCCCGCCACCGGCCCGGCGTTAAGGAAGGTGGTCCGAAATTCCGGCGGGGCCGCATCGGGGCCGCGCGTCCGTTTGGGGGACACGAGTCCAATGAAGGCTACGATCGAACGCGCGACGCTGCTCAGGTGCCTGTCGCACGTCCAGTCCGTCGTCGAGCGGCGCAACACGATCCCGATCCTCTCGAACGTGCTGATCGAGGCGGTGGGCGACGGGACGCTCAAGGTGATGGCGACCGATCTCGACCTTCAGGTGGTCGAGATCATGGGCGCGGTCTCGATCGACACGCCCGGCGCGATCACCGTATCGGCGCACTTGCTGTTCGACATCGCGCGCAAGCTGCCCGACGGCAGCCAGGTCAGCCTCGAAACCGCCGACAATCGGATGACGGTCAAGGCCGGACGCAGCCGCTTCTCGCTGCCGACGCTGCCGCGCGACGACTTTCCGATGATCGTCGAGGGCGACCTGCCCACGAGCTTCGAGCTGCCCGCGACGACGCTCGCGCAGCTGATCGACCGGACGCGCTTCGCGATCTCGACCGAAGAGACGCGCTATTACCTCAACGGCATCTTCCTCCACGCCTCGGACGAAGAGTTGAAAGCGGCCGCGACCGACGGCCACCGCCTTGCGCGTTTCACGATCAAGCGGCCCGACGGGGCCGAGGGCATGCCCGACGTGATCGTGCCGCGCAAATGCGTCGCCGAATTGCGCAAGCTGCTCGAAGAATCGCTCGATTCGAACGTCCTGATCGATCTGTCGGCGAGCAAGGTCCGCTTCACGCTCGGCGGCGAGAACGGCGTGGTGCTGACCAGCAAGCTGATCGACGGGACGTTCCCCGATTACACGCGGGTGATCCCGACCGGGAACGACAAGCTGCTCAAGCTCGATCCCAAAAGCTTCTACGACGGCGTCGACCGGGTCGCGACGATCGCCACCGAAAAGACCCGCGCGGTCAAGATGGCGCTCGAAAACGACAAGGTCACGCTTTCGGTCACCAGCCCCGACAACGGCACCGCCGCCGAGGAAATTCCCGCCGATTACAGCTCGGAAGGGTTCGAGATCGGCTTCAATGCGACATATCTGAAGGATATCCTCGGCCAGATCGAAGGCGATACCGTCGAACTCCACCTCGCCGATGCCGGCGCGCCGACGCTGATCCGCCAAAGCGAATCCAGCCCCGCGCTTTACGTGCTGATGCCGATGCGGGTGTAGCCCGCGTTGGGCACGCCGGGCGTCGCGTATCTTCCCGGGCGCGAGTGCGGCACGTGCACGCTGTGCTGCAAGGTTATGGGGATCGTCGAAGTCGATTCGCCGCGCGACAGCTGGTGCGGGCACTGCGCGATCGGGGACGGCTGCCGGATCTATCGCGAGCGGCCTGCGCCCTGCCGCGAGTTTGCGTGCGGATACCTGATTTGGGACGCGATCCCCGCGCATTGGTTGCCGGCTCTCTCGGGAATCGTCATCGTCAGCGAGCTTGGATTCCGGATCAATTTTTACGTCGATGCGGACCACCCCGACCGATGGCGCGAAACGCCGTACTACGCCGATATCAAGCGGCTCGCGGCGGTGGGGGTGGCCGACAACCGGCAGGTGCTGGTGACGGTCGGGGCGCACGTTTTTGCGATATTTCCGCAACGCGATGTCGATTTGGGGCGCGTCGCGTCAGACGAGCAGGTCGTAACCGGAAAACGGCCCGACGGAACGTGGGGCGCGGCCAAAGTCCGCGACGACGACCCGCGCCTCCAGCCGCGCGACGGCCATCCCGGAGGCGCGCTCATCCCGCTCGGCTAGATTGCGCCGCGCCGACAAGACTTCCGTTAGCTTACTCGGCCGCCTCGAGCATTTCCGCCCGTTGCGGACCGCGGATGAGGCCGCCGGGCGTCGCCCCGGTCCACTGGCCATCGCGGAAGGTCACTTCGCCGCCCTTGATTGTTGCGACATACCCGTCGGCTTTCTGGAGCAGGCGCTTCCCGCCCGCGGGCAGATCGAACGCCAGCCACGGCTTGCCCAGCTTGATCGCTTCGAGGTCGATCACGTTGAGGTCGGCGAGATAGCCCGGCGCCAGGACGCCGCGGTCTTCGAGCCCGTACAGCACCGCGGTGTCGCGGCACTGGCGCTTGACCGCGTTTTCGAGCGAAATCCGCCCGCCGCGCTTGCGGCCCTGCACCCAGTGCTCGAGCATGAACGTCGGGCTGGCCGCGTCGCAGATCGTCCCGCAATGCGCGCCGCCGTCGCTCAATGAGTTGACCGTATCGCCCGCCGTCTGCAACGCCTCGAGAAAATCGAGATTGCCGTCGGCGTAGTTGAGCAGCGGCAGATAGACGAAGCCGGTGCCGTCGTTCTCGCACAGCAGATCGTAGGCGTATTCGTCGGGCGTCACGCCCTTCGCCGCGGCCCGCGCGGCGACGCTGGCTTCGGCTTGCGGTTCGTAATCGAAGTCCTCGTCCATCTCGAACTGCATCGTCCAGCCGCCGGCGATGACCATTACAACCCCCACGATCTCGGGCGGGACCAGGCTGAAGTCGTTGGCCTCGGACAGCAGCTGCGCCTTGAACGCGAGGTCGAACAGCTTGGCCTTCTGCTCGGCCCACGGCAGATCGGCGATAGCCTGCCAGCTCGGGCGCATGCGGAACGGATGGACCGTCCCGCGCCAGGCCATGACGATGCCGTTGCCGCGCAGCGCGATCTGCGCGACGATGTTGGCGCCATTGTCGTTCTCGGCGCGCATCCGCGCGATCTGCTCGTCGAGCGGCTGCTCCTTGGCGATCGATTGCAGCGCGGCGAATGTCACGGGCAGGCCGGTTTCGCGGCTGAGCGCACCCATCCACTCGAACTCGTTCCATTCGCGCATCAGGTCGCTGGCCATCTCGAACACGCCGTGACCGACGCGGCCCATCGCGCGGCCGATCGCGATCAGCTCGTCGGCGGTGGCGGTGGTGCCGGGAACCAGCTCGCCGTCGATCGAACGGTGGAGCACCGTGCGGCTGGTCGAGAAGCCGAGCGCGCCCGCGCGGATGCCGTCCTCGACGATCGCGCTCATCTTGGCGATGTCCTCCGCGGTCGGCACCGCGCCGGGCATTTCGCGGTCGCCGAGCACGTAAGCGCGGACCGCGCCGTGGGGGACATGCGTTCCGACGTCGACCGCGCGCGGCATCTTCTCGAGCGCGTCGAGATATTCGGGGAAAGTCTCCCAATCCCAGGTCATACCCTCGCTGAGCGCGGTGCCGGGGATGTCCTCGACGCCCTCCATCATCCCGATCAGCCATTCGTGGCGGTCGGGCGCGGCGGGCGCGAAGCCGACCCCGCAGTTGCCCATCACGACGGTAGTGACCCCATGCCACGATGACGGCGCCATTTCTGCGTCCCACGTCGCCTGACCGTCATAGTGCGTGTGAATATCGACCCAGCCCGGCGCGACGATCTTTCCGGCAGCGTCGATCTCCTGAGCGCCGTGGCCCTCGACCGTTCCGACCGCGGCAATCAGTCCGTGTTTGACTGCGACATCGCCCACGAAGCGCGGCGCGCCAGTGCCGTCGACGATCGTTCCGTTGCGGAGGATCAGGTCGTAGGTGGCCATGGCTCAAGTCCTCCCAGTTTAACCGTGCGATTAAATCATGGACGAGGGAGTCGCGCAAGCGGTGCGGTGCGAAGGCAGCACACGCGCTACAATTCCCCCCGCGCTGCAATCATGCTCGCCACATCGACATACTTCTCGCGTGGGGCGCCGCTGCGGGCGCGCGCTTCCTCGGCGGCTTCGATCTTTTTCCAGTCGCGGAATGTGACGACGTCGATACCTCGCGCCGTGGCGATCTCGTCGAATCCGGCGCGCCCGGCCTTGCCCGCGCCGCTACCGATGTCCTCGGCAATCCTCTCGACTACCCCGTTCCCGTCGGGACGATTGGTGCCGATCGTTCCCGACGGTCCGCGCCGCGCCCAGCCGACGCAGTAGAGCCCGGGAAGGATGCGGCCCTCGTCGTTGGCGAAGCGTCCCTGGCGTTCGTCGAACGGGACGCCGGCGATCGGCGAGGTCTGGTAGCCGATACAGCCGATCACCAGCCCGCACGGGATCGTGTAGCTCTCGCCGGTCGGCACCGCGCGGCCCGCTTCGACCGTGGTGCGCTCGACCTCGATGCCCTCGACCCGCTCGGCTCCCACCACCGCCTTGGGCGCGGCAAAGAAGTCGAACTCCACTTCGATCGGCATCTCGCCGTAGTGGCTTTCGGGGATTGCGGCGAAGCTGCGCAGATGGGTGACCGACTTGCGCAAGCCGGGTTCGAGCAGCGCATCTTCGCCGATTTCGGGCAGATCGGCGGGATCGACGCGCGGCGCGGCGCGGGCGAGGTGGCCTAGTTCGCCGAGCTCCTTGGGGGTCATCATGATCTGGTGCGGGCCGCGCCGCCCGAGAATGACGATCCGGCGGATATTGGAATGCTGCAACGCCTCGAGCGCATGGGCGACGATGTCGCTGCCGTCGAACTCGGCTTGCGTCTTGGCGAGAATCCGCGCGACGTCGAGCGCGACGTTGCCCATCCCGATAACCACCGCGGTTTCGCCCGAGAGGTCGGGATCGAGCCCGGCGAACTGCGGGTGGCCGTTGTACCAGCCGACGAACGCAGCGCTGCCGATCACCCCGGGAAGCGCGCCGCCGGGGATGTCGAGCGGGCGGTCGTGCGGCGCGCCGGTGGCGAGGATCACCGCGTCGTAGAGCGCCTGCAATTCCGCGATCGACACGTCCTCGCCGACTTTGACATTGCCGGCGAAGCGGACGTTGTCGGACAGGTTGGTCGCCTCGTAGCGGCGCGAGACGCCTTTGATCGACTGATGATCGGGCGCGACCCCGGTGCGGATCAGCCCGTACGGCACGGGCAGCATGTCGAAAATATCGACGCGGACTTCGTCGCCCCACCGCTTCTGCGCCGCTTCGGCCGTGTAGTACCCCGCCGGTCCCGAGCCGATGATCGCGAGGTGGCGCATGGTCAGGCGGCCTTGCGCTGTCCGGCTTCGGGCGCGTCGAGAAAGTCGCGCAACACCTCGAGCGTCCGGTCGTGGTGGCTGAGCATGAACAGATGCCCGCCGCCGTTGAACACTTCGAGGCGGCTGTTCGGGATCAGCGCATTGAGGAACCGGCCGTTGACCAGCGGCACGATCTTGTCCGCGTCGCCCATCATGATCAGCGTTTGCTTCTTGAGGAAGGGCAGCATCGGGGCGCTGGTCCATCCCAGCATCGCGAGCACCTGATAAAGATAACCGCGCGGGGTGGGCGGCTTGAGGCGGCGTATGTGTTCGCTTTTCGCGCCGACCATCCCCCCGTAGAGCGTCTCGAAGTGCTCGGCCATGAACGCGGCGTCGATATAGCGGCGCGGGTTGGCCATCTTGGACAGCGCTGCGGGCGCGCCGGGAACCATCAGCATCCCCGCGGTGGTCGCGGCGAGCACCAGCCGGCGCACCGAGCCCGGATGCTGGATCGCGAAGTGCTGCGCCATCGCGCCGCCCCACGACACCCCCATCACGTCCGCGCGCTCGCAACCGAAACGCGTGAGCAGCTCCCTGGTCTGCCATCCGACCATCACCGGATTGTAGGGTATCGTCGGCTCGGGACTGCCGCCGACGCCGGGCATGTCGTACATGATGAACGGCCGTTCGGTCAGCGCTTCGGCGAGCGGCGCCACCGCCTCGATATTCGCCCCGATCCCGTTGAAGAACAGCAGCGGCAAGTGCTCGCTCGGTTCGTCCCAGCGCCAGCGCGCCACGCGCAAAGTGCGCCCGCCGACGGTTTCCATCGAGTATTCGGCGGTGTCGCTCGCTTTCATGCGCGGTGTGCTGTCAGGCCTGTTCGAGCACGTAAAGCCCCGGAGCGGGTTCGAGCGGGGGATATTTCTTCGCGCCGAGCGCCTTTGGCGCCTTGATCTTCTTGCCCGAGCGCGCCTGCATCCACTCCATCCAGAACGGCCACCAGCTACCCGCAACTTCCTCGCTGCCCGTCAGCCAGTCCTCGACTTCGGCGGGCGGATGCCCCGGTTGCTTCGTCTTGAAGTACTTGGCCTTGGGATTGCCCGGCGGGTTGAGGATCGCCTGCATGTGGCCCGACTGGCTGAGCACGAACGTGACGTCGTCCGAGCCGAACAGCTGCGTCGAGCGGTAGCACGCGCGCCACGGGGTGATGTGATCGGTCACCCCGCCCAGGATGAACAAGTCGCTCGTCACCTTGGACAAGTCGACCTTGTGATCGGCCATCTCGACCTCGCCCCGCCGAGTGAACGCCAGCGTTTCGAAAAGGGTCAGGAAATCGCCCATCAGTGCCGCCGAAAGGTTCGTCGCGTCCGCGTTCCAGAACAGCACGTCGAACGCGGGCGGGTCGTCGCCCATCAGGTAGTTGTTGATCACGTAGTTCCAGATCAGATCATTGGGCCTGAGCCACGCGAACCCGCGGGCGAGGCTGTTGCCCTCGATCACGCCTTTCTTGGCGGCGCGCTGTTTGGCCAGCTTGAGGCCGTTCTCGGTCATCAACGACCCCGCCTCGATATCGTTCTGCTTGGGGTGGAGCACGGTCACCATCAGCGTCAGCGCGCCGAGCCGGTCGTCGCCCGCGGCCGCCATCTTGCTCGCCAGCAGCGCCGCGGTTTGCCCGCCAGAGCACCCGGCGGAGACGTTGACTTTGTCCGACCCGGCGATCTTGCAAACAACCTCGACCGCTTCCTGGCAGGAGGCAATGTAGTCGCCCATGTCCCAGTGGCCTTCGCTTTTGGTCGGGTTCTTCCAGCTGATCATGAATGGCTGAATGCCGCCATCGAGCTGCCATTTGACCACCGACTTCTCGGGGCTGAGGTCGTTGATGTACATCTTGTTGATCTGCGGCGGGATCGTCAGCTGAGGGACCGCATAGACCTCGTCGGTGGTCGGCGCGTACTGGATGAGCTCCATCATCGCGTTGCGGTGAACCACCGCGCCTTTGCTCGCCGCGACGTTCTCGCCGAGCTTGAACGGGCGCTTGTCGACCTGGCTGACCATGCCGTTGTTGTGCGCGATGTCGTTGTAGGCGTTCTTGAGCCCCTTGATCAGCGACAGTCCGCCGCTGTCGATCAGCCGCTTTTGGGCCATCGGATTGCCCGCGAGCGTGTTGGTCGGGCTCAGGCTGTCGATGATGATCGTCGAAATGAAATTCGCCCGGTCGCGCTCGAGATCGTCGAGCTCGAGGTCTTCGAGCCAGCCCTTCATGCCTTTCTGGACCGCGAGATAATACTGCGCGCCGGCGCGGAAGAACGGGTTGTGCTGCCACGCCGGGTCCATGAAGCGCTTGTCCTTGGGCGCGGGCGCAAGCTCGGACTTGCCGGTCATGATCTTGACCACGTCGCCGCCGAACGCCTGCATGTGCCTCAGCGTGCGCGCCGGATCGCTTGCGGTTTCGCGCAGCAACAGGGCGACCGCGCCGACGAAGTCCTCGCGCGCGAGCCCGATCAGCGGCCCGAGTGCGGTGGTCGATTGCGCCGCCTCGTTTTCCAGCCCGTGGGTGCCTTTGGCCATCGCCGTCTCCCGCTTGCGCAGCGATGATGCACGGCGCGGGAAACCATTGCAAGCTGGCGGGAGGCCCGGTTCACGCGCTTTTCGGGCAACACCCGGCACGGTAAAATTAACGGTTTCGCAAGCGGACCTGCTGCAGAGTCGGCCCCATGACGGGAAGTCCGCTACGGCGATCGGACGCCGAAGCGCGCGAGCCAACGCGCGCGCGAACCGCCGTGTCCGGCACACCTGCCGATCCTCTCCCGTCCCAGACATCGGTTTTGCCGCCTGCGCGAACCGCCGCGACCGGCGCGCGCACCCGGCGGGGGGATGCCGACGCCGCCAAAACCGGCCTGTTCGAACCGGGCTGGGTGCTG
>JBBRER010000045.1:0-15755 GCA_038202745.1 Sphingomonadales bacterium | reverse complement strand
GGGGCCGGACGGCGCGAAGGCGGCAGGCGCGATTGAAGCCGTGAAGGCTGCGCTGTCGGCATGACCCCTGGTAGCCCCAGCGAAGGCTGGGACCTCAGTCGTTGGGCGAGCGCTCGCGTTGGGCCTGAGGTCCCCGCCTTCGCGGAGACTCACTTGCGCGCGTGCGTTTCCACCTCCGAACCGCGCGGCAGGTTCTTTCCGGCCATCGTCGCGTCGGTCTGCTGCGGCCGCTTGATCCGGCCCTTGTCCTCGCCCGCTTGCGTCGCGGGATCGACGGGTTCGTCATTCTGGTTGGGGTCGCGGCCGGTCATCTTCGTCTCCTCGAACTTCGAGGGGACAACGAACCGGCGGCGAAACGGTGCCCGCGCTTCAGGTGAAGTGCGCGAGGCGCTCGGCGAAGCTCAGCCACGCGGCGGTGTGGCTGATCGGATCGCGCAGCAATTGGAGCGGAACAAGGATCGCAAGGCCCCATTTCCACGCCGGATGGACCCGGCCGTCGCGGCGCCACTCGACCAGCATTGCCGCGACCAGGATCAAGTCGAGCAAAGTGATCGACACGATCGAGCGAGCGATGGGCGGAGGCGGCAGCGCTCCCGGGCGCAGGCCCGGAGCCATTCCGTTCGCGGCGAGGAAGAAGAAGCGGCTCATGGGCGCGACCAGCACCGACGTCGTCGCCACGACGATCAACCGCTTGTGCCATTCGGGCCGGTTGATGTTGGCGACCGCGGCGGCGAAGAAGCCGAAGAATAGCAAGATCGACGCGAAGGGTACGATCAGGAAGCTCCGCGCGGCATCGCCATATCCAGTATCGAGGCGCGCTTGCATCCCGGCAACGGCGGTCATCAGCCCGACCACCAGCATCATCGAGGCGAGCGAAATGCCGGCGAGCCCCCACGCCTTATGGTGGCGCAATCCGCCGCGCGAAATCAGCAGCGCCTGACTCAGCAGGAGCAGCGGCCACGCGGTGAACAGCGCCGAATGAAGGTGCATCAGCGGGGTGCCGTTGAACGTCCCCATCGGCAGCTGCGCCCAATAGGTCGGCACGAACCCACCGACCGCGATGATCAGGAACAAGGCTGAGGTCCACACGTAAAAAGTGGAGCGCTGCGCCTCGCGGCGTGGAGTTGGAGCGAGTTGTTCGAGTTGCGCTGCAGTCGCCATGGCTTAGGTCCCCCCTATCGGCCGGTGGAGGGTGCGCCCTTACGGCGCGCCTGGCAAGTTGGGGCTCAGCCGCGGTCGGACAGTCCCGCGCTTCTCAGCGATGGCTTCTCGCTCAGCTCGCCTTCCTCCATGATCTGGGCGCGGAATTGGTCGCGCTTTTCGTGGATCGAGGCGATCACCGGACCCATCGCGACGCCCAGATCGACCAGCACCGCTTCGGACAACTGGAGCGAAGCTTCGAGCGCTTCGGGCACCGCATGGCTCGCTCCCGCGCGGTAAAGCTGCGCGGCGTGACGCGCATCGCGCGCGCGGGCGATGATCGGCAGCGCGGGGAACGCAGCCCGCAGCTTGCGCACCAGCCGCTGGACCGCGACCGGCTCGTCCATCGTGACGATCAGCGCGGGCGCGCGCTCGATCCCCAGCCGCGTCAGCGCCGCGCCGCGGCCAGCGTCGCCGAACAGCACGGGGAACCCGTCGTGCCGCGCCGCGCTGACGAGCTCGGCGTCGCTGTCGAGCCCGACATAGGCCTTGCCGTGTGTTGCCAGCATTTCGCCGACCAGCCGCCCGACGCGCCCGAACCCTACGACGATCGCGCGCGGCTCGGTGCTCTCGTCGGGTTCGGACGGTACGCGCGCGGCGTTTGCCCCCGCGACGCGGCGCCCCAGCCGCCGCCCGAGCCAAGCCAACAGCGGTGTGACCGTCAGCCCGAGCGCGGTGACGATCTGCCAGAACTGCGCGGTGCCCGGTGCTATGAGCGCCGCCGCGGCCGCCGCGCCGAGCACGATCAGCGTGGTTTCCGATGGGCTCGCCATCAGGATCCCGGCCTCGGTCGCGGTCGCGCTGCGCGCGCCGGTCAAGCGTAGCGCGAACCCGGTGACCAGCGCCTTGGCGATTACCACGCCCGCGGTGGCCAGCACGATTGGGCCGATCCCCGCAGCAATCACCCGCAAGTCGATGCTCATCCCCACGGTAATCAGGAAAATGCCGAGTGCGAGGCCCTTGAACGGCGCGGTGATGACCTCGACCTCGCCGTAGTATTCGGTCTCCGCGATCAGCAGCCCGGCGAGCAGCGCGCCGACGATCGGCGAAAGGCCGACCGCCGCGGTCGCCAGCGCGGCGAGGATTACCACGAGCAAGCTGGCGGACAGGAACAACTCGGGGCTTTTGGTCCGCGCGGCTTGCGCAAACAGTTTGGGCAGCGCGAACCGGCCGATCAGCAGCAAGCCGACGATCACCGCCGCGCCGTAACTCAACGTGCGCAGTAGATGGGCGACTTCGCCGCCCCCCTTCGCGGGCGCGAGCGCGTCGAGCAGGAACAGGATCGGGACCAGCGCGATGTCCTCGAACAGCAGCATCGCCAGCGCCGCGCGGCCGACCGGGGTCGCGGTTCCGGCAATCGGCAAGACCAGCGCGGTCGACGACAGCGCGAGCGCGAGCCCCAATGCCAGCGCGCCGCCGAGCGAAAGTCCCGTCAGCACCAGCACCGCCGCGATCAGCGCTGCGCTGGCGCCAAGCTCGATCGCGCCGACCCCGAAAACCTGGCGGCGCATCGCCCACAGCCGGTCGAACGACAGCTCGAGCCCGATCGAGAACAGCAGCAGGATGATCCCGAATTCGGCGAACGGGCCAAGCCCGGCGGGGTCGCTGATCGTCACCCAGGCCAGCCAAGCGTGTCCTGCGACCAGTCGTCCCAACCCGAACGGCCCGACCGCGATCCCGACTAGGATGAACCCGATGACCGGGGTGATGCGGAAGCGCGCGAACACCGGGATGACGATCCCCGCCGCGCCGAGGATGACCAGCGCGTCGGAAAGGAAGGGGGTCATGATCTCGCTGCCGCCCGCCATGCTTGCACCTTGGCGGCGGGGGGCGCATTTGTCACGGCATGGATGGCGAAGGCAGCGGTGTGATCGTCGTCGGCGGCGGGCCCGCCGGGATGATGTGCGGCTTCCTGCTTGCCCGGGCGGGGGTGGCGGTGACCGTGCTCGAAAAGCACGCCGACTTCTTCCGCGATTTCCGCGGCGACACCGTCCACCCCTCGACGATGGAAGTGCTGAGCGAGCTTGGCTTGCTCGAACGGTTTCTCGGGCGGCCCTACACCAAGGTCGATCGCGCCGAGGTCGACTTCAACGGCCGCCACATGACTATCGGCGATCTCACGCATCTGAACATGCCGGCGCCGTTCATCGCGATGATGCCGCAATGGGAGTTCCTCGATTTTCTGCGCGACGACGCGGCGGCGCTGCCTGCGTTCAAGCTCCGGATGGAAGCGCCGGTGACGGGATTCGTCGAGGAGTCCGGCAGGATCGCGGGCGTGACGCTGGGAAACGGCTCGCAGCTGCGCGCCAAGCTCGTCATCGTCTGCGATGGCCGCACCTCGCTCGCGCGCACCGTGCTGCCGCTCGAAAACCTCGGCGCGCCGATCGACGTGTTCTGGTTCGCGCTGCCCAAGATTGCGCCGGGCACCGCCATCCGCGCGGTCGTACGCGGTTACCGGCTGATCGTGATGATCGACCGGGGCGACTACTGGCAATGCGCGTTCGTGATCGCGAAGGGCGGGGCCGAGGCGATGGAAGTGCGCGGGATCGCGGCATTTCGCGAGGAAGTCCGCTCCGCTGTGCCCGATCTGCCCAACCTCGATGCCGCGCTGCCCGATTGGGACGCCGCGCATCTGCTCTCGGTCTCGCTCGACCGGCTGACCGAATGGTCCAAGCCCGGGCTGCTCGCGATCGGCGACGCCGCCCACGCGATGAGCCCGGTCGGCGGGATCGGGATCAACCTCGCGATCCAGGACGCGGTCGCCACAGCCAACATCCTTGCGGCGCCGCTCGCGCGCGGAGAGGATGTCGATCCGCTACTCGCTAAGGTGCAGGCGCGGCGCTTGCTTCCGACTCGGGTGGTCCAAGGTGCGCAGCGCGCGATCCACGAACGCCTGCTCCGCCCGCTGATCGAAGGCCGGTCGGCGATCCCGGCGGAGCCGCCGCTACCGCTGCGTCTGCTCGACCGGTTTCCAGTGCTGCGGCGCATCCCGGGCTATTTTATCGGCCACGGAATCCGGCAAGAACATGTGCGCTCACCGCAAGCGGCTGGGCACGGCTAAGCCTCAGGCGGCTTCAGTCATCGCGACTTCGAGGTTCTGCACTACCGCCTCGAAGAACCCCTCGGTGGTCAGCCACGGCTGTTCCGGACCGATCAGGATTGCGAGGTCCTTGGTCATCTTGCCGCTCTCGACCGTCTCGATGCAGACGCGCTCGAGAGTCTCGGCGAACGCGATGACTTCGGGCGTGTCATCGAACTTGCCGCGATAGATCAGCCCGCGGGTCCACGCGAAGATACTGGCGATCGGGTTGGTGCTGGTCGCTTTGCCCTGCTCGTGCATGCGGAAATGGCGCGTCACGGTGCCGTGCGCGGCCTCGGCCTCGATGGTCTTGCCGTCGGGCGTCATCAGCACGCTGGTCATCAGCCCGAGGCTGCCGAAGCCTTGCGCGACCTGGTCCGACTGGACGTCGCCGTCGTAGTTCTTGCACGCCCAGACGAACTTGCCCGACCACTTGAGCGCCGAGGCGACCATGTCGTCGATCAGGCGGTGCTCGTAGACGATCCCCGCGGTGGCGAACTTTTCCTTGAAGCCTTCGCTGGCGAACACTTCGGCGAACAAGTCCTTGAACCGCCCGTCGTAAGCCTTGAGGATGGTGTTCTTGGTCGACAGGTACACCGGCCAGCCCAAGCCGAGCCCGTAATTGAAGCTCGCGCGGGCAAAGTCGCGGATCGAATCGTCGAGGTTGTACATCGCCAAGGCGACGCCGCCCGAAGGGTACTGGAACACTTCCTCGTCGATCACGGTGCCGTCGTCGCCTTCGAACACGAGGCGGAGCTTGCCCGGACCCGGGACGACAAAATCAGTCGCCTTGTACTGGTCGCCGAAGGCGTGGCGGCCGACCACGATCGGGTCGGTCCAGCCGGGGATCAGGCGGGGCACGTTGTGGATCACGATCGGCTCGCGGAACACCACCCCGCCCAGGATGTTGCGGATCGTCCCGTTGGGCGACTTCCACATTTTCTTGAGCTTGAATTCCTCGACCCGCGCCTCGTCCGGCGTGATCGTCGCGCACTTCACCCCGACGCCGTATTGCTTGATCGCGTTGGCCGCATCGACGGTGATCCGGTCCTCGGTCTCGTCGCGCTTCTCGACCCCGAGATCGTAGTACTTCAGGTCAATGTCGAGGTAGGGCAGGATCAGCCGTTCGCGAATCCACTGCCAGATGATCCGGGTCATCTCGTCGCCGTCGAGTTCGACGACGGGGTTCTTCACCTTGATCTTGGCCATCGTTGTCCTGTCTCGCGCGGGGGGAGGTTCGCGCGTCCTTAGGAAGCGGGCGGGGTTCGCGCAAGTTTCGGCTGGACGGCGTGGAGCGCGCGCTTTAATCGTTCGGTTAAACGCACCGGGAGAAAGCCATGAGCGACGATGCACCCCAAGTCCTGACGCAAGTCGAGGACGGCGTCCTGATCGTCACGATCAACCGGCCCGAGGCCAGGAACGCGATGAACAAGGCCGCCGCCGAGGGTATCGCCGCGGCGATGGACCGGCTCGAAGCGGAAGATGACTTGCGCGTCGCGATCGTCACCGGCGCGGGCGGCACGTTCTGCTCGGGGATGGACCTCAAGGGCTTTCTGCGCGGAGAATCGCCGTCGATCGAAGGGCGCGGGTTCGGCGGACTCAGCCAGTGGACGCCGAAGAAGCCGGTGATTGCCGCGGTCGATGGCTACGCGCTCGCGGGCGGTATGGAGCTGGCTTTGTCGTGCGACCTGATCGTTGCGAACTCAGGCGCAAAGTTCGGGATTCCCGAAGCCAAGCGCGGACTGGCGGCTGCCGCCGGCGGGCTCATCAAGTTGCCGCGCCAGATACCGCCGCGGATCGCGATGGAGTTGGCGCTGACCGGCGACTTCATCGACGCCAAGCGCGCGTACGAGCTCGGCTTCATCAACCGCATCGTGGAAGGCCCTGCGCTCGAAGGAGCCAAGGAGCTGGCGCGCAAGATCGCCGACAATGGCCCGCTGGCGCTGATCGCGTCGAAAGCGATCGTCCGCGATTCGCATACCTGGAGCGACGCGGAAATGTGGTCGAAGCAGGCGGGCTACATCGCGCCGGTTTTCTCGAGCTCCGACGCGCGCGAAGGCGCGGCCGCGTTCGCCGAGAAGCGCAAGCCCAACTGGCAGGGGAAATAGCCCCGCCGCGACTGGACCGCGCGCGCCGCGCCGCGCAGACCACAGCGCGATGATTGCCAAAACGATCGAACGCTTGCGCAACGGCGAATGGCTCGATGCCGGGCGAGTGCGCGGCTATCTGGTCCTGTTTGCGGCGTTGAATCTGGCGGTGATCGCGTTCCTGCTGGCGACGTCGAACGGCGGCGTCGATCGCAACGGCTTCCTGCTCGGCACAGATTTTCTCAGCTTCTGGTCCGAGGGCAAGCTCCTCGCCGCGGGCGGCGCGCCTTACGATTCCGCGGGGCACATCGCGCTCCAGCGCGAGTGGTATGCCAGCGCGAGCGGCTACACCGCATTCTTCTATCCGCCGCAGTTCTTGCCGGTGGTTCGCCCGATCGGTGCGTTGAGCTATTTCCCCGCGCTGGCCGCTTGGTTGGCGTTCACCGCGGGGGCGTTCGTCGCAGCGCTGCGGCTGTGGACGCGCGCGCTGCCGTGGCTGAGGTTGCTGCTCGCCGTCGCCGCATTCCCCGCGACGTTGCTCGTGATCACGCACGGCCAGACGTCGTTCCTCGTTGCCGCGCTGCTCGGTGGGGGCGCGGCTTTGCAGGCCGACGGACGCAAGGGCTGGGCGGGAGTGCTGTTCGGCCTGGCGACGATCAAGCCCCAGTTCGGACTGCTCGTCCCGGTCGCGCTGATCGCCGCGCGTCAGTGGCGCACGATCGGCGCGGGCGCGCTGACCGTTGCGGCGCTCGCCGCGTCGGCGACCGCGCTTTACGGTATCGAGATATGGCCGCAATGGCTCGCCGCGGCGAGCACCGCTCAGGCCGCGCTCGCCGGTGGGGCGATCGGATTCGCCAAGCTGGTCAGTCCGTTTGCCGCGTTGCGGCTCGCCGGGGCGAACGTCGCCGCGGCTTATGCGGGGCAAGCGGCGGTCACGGTCGCGGTGGCCGGGGCGCTGGCGCTGGCGGCGTGGCGGCGCGGCTTTACCCGCGCGATGGGCGCCGCGATGCTCGCGGGCGCCTCGCTCGCGACTCCGTTCGCGCTCGATTACGATCTCGTATTGCTCGCGTTTCCGCTGGTCATGCTGACGCGGGGAGTGCGGCGGCCGTGGGAGACGACCATCGCCGCGCTCGTCTTTGCACTGCCAGCGTTCGCTCGGCCGCTGGCGCTGACCGCCGGCCTACAAATCGCTCCGTTGGTTCTGGGAGCCTTCTTCATCGTCCTCGCGCGCCGCGCGCTGACCGATGTGCCTGAAAACGAAAAAGGCGCCGCTTAGCGACACCTGTTCATTCGCGATTTCGGGCCGATGGTGGGCGTAGCAAGGATTGAACTTGCGACCCCTACGATGTCAACATAGTGCTCTACCACTGAGCTATACGCCCGCACCATCCGGCCACTTGCCTGGGTTGCCCGGCGACCGTCGCCGCCGGGCAGGGCGCCTTTAGCGACGGCGCCGCGGCGATGCAAGCGGACTTCAGAGTGCGGACTCGACCTCGCGCCCGAACACCCTGTCGACTTCCATCACCAGGTCGCGGAGGTGGAACGGCTTGGACAGCACTTTGGCCTGCGGGGTCTCGCGATTGGCCTTCAATGCCACCGCGGCGAAGCCGGTGATGAACATCACCTTTGTCGCCGGGCTGATCTCGGCGCAGCGCTGCGCAAGCTCGATCCCGTCCATCTCGGGCATGACGATGTCGGAGAGCAGCAGGTCGAACGCTTCGGTTTCCAGCCAAGGCAGCGCATCGGTCCCGCGACCGACCGCGACCACCTCGTACCCCGCGCTTTCCAGCGCGCGCGTCAGATAAGCGCGCATCGCTTCTTCGTCTTCGGCCAGAAGGATGCGGATCATCGGTATCGCCCCGTTGCCATTGCGCTGCACGTGTCGCGTGCACCAAGCGACTTATCGCTTCGCCGGTTAACAATCCCGTCCGTTTTTCGCGATGCCCTTCTTTGACACAGCGGGGCGCGCAGTTACGAATGAGCTTCATGACGGGGACGACGATCGCCACGGCTGATTCGCCGCGCCGGGCCGGGGGGGAAATTCCCGGGAGCGGGGGGAGTTCCGCGTTCACCTTGACCGCGCCCGATCCCTCCGCGCTCCCCGTGCTGATTGCCGTGCCCCATGCCGGGCGGGCTTATCCGAGGAGTCTGCTCGAGCGCATGCGCAACCCCGGCTTCGCCGCGCTCCGGCTCGAAGATCGTTACGCCGACCTGCTCGCCGAGCGCCTCGCGCAAGAGACCGGCGCCGCGCTGCTCGTCGCGCATGCGCCGCGCGCGATGATCGACCTCAACCGCGCCGCCGACGATGTCGATTGGGACATGTTCGGCAGGCGCCCCGAGGGGGATTTCGGGTGCTACACCCCCGGACGGCGCGCGCGCGCCGGGCTCGGCCTGATCCCGCGGCGGCTGCCCGGGCTCGGCGAGTTGTGGAAGCGGCGTCACGAGGAGGGCGAGCTTGCCGCGCGGCTCGAGGGCATTCACGTGCCTTACCACGATTGTCTCGACGCTAAGCTGGCCGAACTGCGCACGCGGTGGGGGGCGGCGCTGCTGCTCGATCTGCATTCGATGCCGCCGCTGCCCGCGCGCAGCGGCGAGCGCCCGCCCGAGTTCGTGCTCGGCGACCGCTTCGGCGCGAGCTGCCACGGCGGACTGATCGCGAGCGCGTTCGGCTATTTCAGCGAGATGCGCCGCGGCGCCGCGCACAACCGGCCTTATGCGGGCGGCTATGTGCTCGAGCGGCACGCCGCGCCCGATCGCGGGATCCATGGACTGCAGCTCGAGATCGACCGTTCGAGTTATCTCGATTCGCGGCTTGCCGAACCGGGTGCGGGGTTCGACGCGATGGTCGCATTGCTCGCCGGGCTGGTCCGCAGACTGGCCGTCGACGTCGCCGATCTGGGCCGGCTAAGCGGCGGCGCGCGCTGGGCCGAAGCCGCCGAGTAACTCGGCAGCCTTCCAAGAAAAAACCACCTGGGCTTTCGCACCAGGTGGCCAAGGTTCAGGGAGGAGGTGCACCGAGGTGCACCGAACCCAACCGGCGCCATGAGGGCAGCACCGGCAAGGCGATTTCCAAGATAGGCGAGCGCCGGGCGAGTTGCAAGCCCGCGCCGGCGGATCGGGTTAGCTCTCGGCCGCAACCGGCTCGGCGGGTATCGGGCCTTTGCCCTGTTGAACCTGCAAGGCGAAAATCTCGCGGATCAGATCGAGCGAGAACAAGTGCGCGAAAACGATCGCCAGCAGCCCGCTTTGGGTCCAGGTGCGCAGCACATCGCCGCGCATTTCGCGCAGTTTTTCCTGATCGACCATCTTGAACCCGCGATAGACGAACGGCTGATCGGCCTGATCGGGCCGCTGGATCGAGAATTCGCCGTCGATCAACAGCTCGTGCTTGTTGAGTTCCTCGACCAGCGCCTGGGTGCGCATCCCGGCTTCTTCGAAGTTCTTGCAGAACTCGAGCGCGGCGGTGGTCGCCTCCGTCGGCTGGCCGTCGGCAAACAGGGTACTGCCTTCGTCGAACTCACCGACCAGACCGGCGGTCGGATCAAAGCACAGCGACAGCTCCTCGCTGTCCTGCGCAAGCTTGGCGAGCATGAACGGGTAGCGCCGCGCGTAGGCGGGCACGTAAATGTTGCCGGTGAGCTGGCCGCTCTCGTCGGTGAACACGTTCACCCCTTCGTTGAGCCCCATCAACGCCAGCGGCACCGGGATCTCGTCGGCCGAGAAAATGATCGGGGTGAACCGCTGCGCGTTGGGAAATTCCTCGGCCGTGAGCGGAATCGCATGGATGTTCGCCAGCCATGGCGCTTTGTCGGTGCTGCGGCTTTTCCAGCTCGCGTGGTCGCGCGAATTGAGCGGCATCAGATCTTTGTAGAACAGGGGCAAGTTGGCGGCTGGCGGCGCGCTGGCCATGGCGATTCTCCGAATTTGAAATGGAAGCGCCGGGCGTTGCTCAGCGCGAAACCGCGCCCTTAGGCGGAGCGCGGCGCGGGCGCAAGCACGACGAGTTTGCCCGGGTTGAACAGCCCTGCGGGGTCGATCGCGCGCTTGACCGCGCGCAGCAACGCCAGCGCGGCCGGATCGCCGAGCCGCGCAAGTTCGTCGCGCTTCAACTGGCCGATGCCGTGCTCGGCCGAGATCGATCCGTCCCACGCGGCGACGCGGTCGTGAACCATCCGGCTGATCGCCTTGCCCTCGGTTTCCTCCCACGCGCCGCGCACCGCGCCGGGGGGTGCGATCACATGGAAATGAACGTTGCCGTCACCCAGATGACCGAAGGCGATCGCGCGCGTCCCGGGAAACCGCGCTTCGACATCGGGTCCCGCCGCGGCGATGAAATCGGGCATCCGCGCCACCGGCACCGAGATGTCATGCTGCATCGCGGGGCCGTGCGCGCGCTCGGCCGGAGCGATCGAATCGCGCAAGCGCCAGAACGCTTCGGCCTGCGCCTCGCTCGCCGACAGTACCGCATCCTCGACCAGACCGCGCTCCAACGCCTGCGCGATGGTCGCTTCGGCGAGATCGCGCAAAGCGGACGCCGCCGCGGCGTCGGCGACGAATTCAATCAGCGCGTGCCAGGCGTGCGGCTGCGCCAGCGGCGCGCGCGCATCGGGAAGGTGCGCGAGCACCGCCTCGAGGCTCGACTGCGGGATCACTTCGAACCCCTCGAGCGCATCGCCCGCCGCATCCTGGCAATGGAGCAGAAGTTCGCGCGCGGCGTGGATCGAGGGCAGGCCGGCCCACACGACCACGCGTTCGACAACCGCCGGCTCGAGCTTCAGCGTCGCCGCGGTGACGATCCCCAGTGTCCCTTCGGAGCCGATGAACAGCTGCTTGAGGTCGAAACCGCGATTGTCTTTCTTGAGCGGGGTCAGCGCGGAATAAATCGAGCCGTCCGGGAGCACGGCCTCGAGCCCGAGCACGAGCGCGCGCATCGAACCGTGGCGTAGCACCTGCGTACCTCCGGCATTGGTCGAAATCAGCCCGCCGACGGTCGCCGAGCCTTTACCGCCGAGCGTCAGCGCAAAGCGCAGCCCGGCCTCGTCGGCCGCTTCGTGCAGCGTCTGGAGAATGACTCCGGCTTCGCAGGTAACCTGCCGCGCGGCGGCGTCGATCGTCCGGATTGCCGAAAGCCGGCGTAGCGAGAGCAGCAGCGCGGTCCCGCTTTCATCGGGGGTCGCGCCCCCCGACATCGAGCTATTGCCACCTTGCGGCACGACCGGCACGCCATGCCGCGCGCACAGCTTGACCAGCTCCGCCACTTCGCCCGGAGAGCTGGGCGAGGCCAGCGCCAGCGCCGCCCCGGTAAACCGACCGCGCCAGTCGGTCAGCCACGGTGCGAGCAGATCGGGATCGCGAGTGAGCCCGCGCGGACCGAGCAAGGCCTGTGCTTCGGCCAGAAAAGCAGCGCTATCCATCGCCCGGGTATGGCATGGACCGGCCCCCTCGCGCCAGCGCTTCGCCGCGCTAGGAAAGCGCGCGATGCCGGGTTAAGCGAGCATTCAACGAGACGCCTTAAGGGCAGGGGCAGCCTGCGGGGGCAGTCGAACGAGAGGAAACGTGCCGAGGTGAACCCGGTCCTGCCGCTGCTGGCGCCGATCGCGTTGCTCCTTCCAGGAGTGGCGGGGGTCGAGGTCGCGCATCGGTTCGAGCCGGGCGCGGCGCCGCCCGCGCTACCGCTTCCCCCCGAACGCGTGATGCCCCGCCGCCACCCTCCCGAGCAGATCGAGCCGGTGGTTCCCCAATCGGCGCTACCCGTTGCCGAGTCCGCGCCCGTCCGCCAGGTCAGCATCGAGCAGCGCTTCACCATCCGCATCAGCCCGCGCACCGCCATGCCCGCGGCGCTGATCGCCGACTTGCCCGAGCGCGCGCCGGGGCCGCGCTGGACCGAGAAGAAGATGGGCAAGTGCGTGGCGATCGGCGGCATCGCCGCGGTCCAATACCGCGACGTCAACAAACTGATCCTTTACCTTCGCGATCGCCGGATCGTTTCGGCGACGCTGGAAAAGGCCTGCCGGGCGGCCGATTTCTATTCGGGATTTTACGTCGCGCGAAACGGCGACGGAATGCTGTGCACCGGCCGCGACGCGATTCTTTCGCGCTCGGGCGCAAATTGCCAGCTGAGCTCGCTGCGTCAGCTCATCGACGCCGACGACTAGGGTCGAGCTTTTCTTGACTTCGGGACGGGTTTGCGCCTAGGGGGCCGCGAGCGCGCAGCCCCCGGGCGAGGCTGCCGGCGGCTCGCCACCTTATTTCCGGAACCACGTTTTTTATGAAATTTGCCGATCTCGGCTTGTCCGACGAATTGCTCGCAGCGGTCACCGCCAAGGGCTACGATACCCCGACGCCGATCCAGGCGCAGGCGATCCCGAGCGTGTTGATGATGCGCGACATCATCGGCATCGCGCAAACCGGCACGGGCAAAACGGGCAGTTTCGTGCTGCCGATGATCGACATTCTCGCGCACGGCCGCCGCCGCGCGCTGATGCCGCGCAGCCTGATCCTCGAGCCGACGCGCGAGTTGGCGGCGCAAGTGGCGGAGGAATTCGAGCTTTACGGGGTCAACCACGATCTCAAGACCGCGCTGCTGATCGGCGGGGTCCAGATGGGCGACCAGCTCAAGTCGCTGCGCGACGGGGTCGATGTGCTGATCGCCACGCCCGGCCGGCTGATGGATCTTTACGAACGCGGCAAAATCCTGCTCACCGGCTGCGACCTTCTGGTGATCGACGAAGCCGACCGCATGCTCGACATGGGGTTCATTCCCGACATCGAGACGATCTGCTCCAAACTTCCCGCCAACCGCCAGACGTTGCTGTTCTCGGCGACGATGCCGCCGCCGATCAAGAAGCTATCGGACAAGTTCCTGAGCAACCCCAAGACGATCGAGGTCGCCCGCCCGGCGACCGCCAACGTCAACATCGCGCAGTTTCGGGTCGCGACAACCACCCGGGCGAAGCGCGACGCGCTCAAATCGCTGCTGCGCACCGACAACGTCTCGACCGCGATCGTCTTCGCCAATCGCAAGACGACGGTGCGCGAACTCGCCAAAGCGCTTAAGCAGAGCGGCTTTTCGGCGGGCGAAATCCACGGCGACATGGATCAATCGTCGCGCAACGCCGAACTGCAGCGGTTCAAGGACCGCGAGATCAACATTCTCGTCGCCTCGGACGTCGCCGCGCGCGGGCTCGACGTCAAAGCCGTCAGCCACGTCTTCAACTTCGACACGCCGTGGCATCCCGACGATTATATCCACCGGATCGGCCGCACCGGGCGCGCGGGCGCGACGGGCCGCGCGTTCACGTTGGTCACCCCCGAGGACGCCGAAGCGATCGACAACGTCGAAAAGCTGACGGGAATGCAGATCCCGGCCTACGAAGCAGGGGCGGAGCGCCCCGCGCGTGAGGATCAGCCCCGGCGCGAAGAGCGTCCCCGGCGTGAAGAACGTCCCCGGCGAGAAGAACGGCCGCGCGAAGCACGACCCGTCGAACCCGAAGCTCCGCCACCCCAAAAGGCCGAGGCGCCCAGCGAGCGTCCTGCGCGGCGCGAACGCCCGGCTCCCGCGCCGAAAGCCGAGCCGCGCGTTTCGGCTCCGCCCGAAGACGTGGAAGACGGCTGGAACGGCCCAGTCCCGGGCTTCCTCGGGTTCTCGCTGGGCGAGTGAACCACGCCGTCGCCGGTCCGCGCGCGATGCCGCGCACCGTCTGGACGCTCGGCCTGGTCAGCCTCTTTATGGACGCCTCCTCGGAGATGGTCCATTCGCTGCTGCCGCTGTTCCTGACCGTGACGCTCGGCGCCAGTGTCGGTCTGGTCGGTCTGATCGACGGCATCGCCGAAGCGACCGCGGCGATCGGCAAGGTCCCCTCGGGCTGGATTTCGGACCGGATCGGGCGGCGTAAACCATTGATCCTGTTCGGCTACGGGCTGGCGGCAGCGTCCAAACCTCTGTTCGCGATCGCCTCGGGACCCTTGGCGGTGCTTTTCGCGCGCTTCGTCGATCGCGCGGGCAAGGGCTTTCGCGGTTCGGCGCGCGATGCCCTGATCGCCGATGTCACCGCGCCTCAGATGCGCGGGCGCGCGTATGGGCTGCGTCAGGCGCTCGACACGGTGGGCGCGCTGGTCGGGCCGCTGATCGCGCTCGCGCTGATGTGGCTGTGGGCAAACGCCATCCGCGCGGTGTTGTGGATCGCGGTCATCCCCGCGCTGCTCGCGGTCGCGCTGGTCTTCTTCGGAGTCGGCGATGCGCGCGAGCGGCGCGGCGACAAGGACGCGCGCGCGCCGCTGCGGTTGCACGAGCTGCGCGAGCTGCCACGCGCGTTCTGGACCATCGTCGCGGTTTCCACGGTCTTCACGCTGGCGCGCTTCAGCGAAGCTTTCCTGATCCTCAAGGCGCACGACGAGGGACTGCCCCTGGCGCTGGCTCCGCTGGTGCTGGCGGCGATGAGCGCGGTTTACGCGCTGGGCGCCTACCCGGCCGGTGCGCTCGCCGATCGGACGCCCCCCCGGCCTGTGCTGATGCTTGGGCTGGTCACCCTGATCGGCGCCGATCTGTTGATGGGCCTGTACCACGGGCTACCCGCGACCTTTGTCGGGGTGGCGCTATGGGGCGCTCACATGGCGCTGACGCAAGGCCTGTTCTCGCAGCTTGTCGCGGGCAGCGCGCCCGACCGGCTGCGCGGGTCCGCGTTCGGCATCTTCTACCTCGCGACGGGCGTCGCCGCGCTCGCCGCGAGCGTCATCGCCGGGCAGGTGTGGGACCGGTTGGGCCCGGGCGCAACGTTCCTCGTCGGAGCGGGGTTCGCCGGAGCGACGCTGCTCGCGCTGGCGCTTGCGCGGTTCAAGCAAGCCTGACGAAGCTGTCGATCACGCGTTTGCGGCCCGCGGCTTCGAAATCGATTTCGAGCTTGTTGCCTTCCTGCGCGGCGACGGTGCCGTAGCCGAACTTGTCGTGGAATACGCGCGCACCGGGGCTGATGTCGCCGCGCGGCTGGGCGGCGAAGCTGGCGGCGCTGCGCGAGGGTTCGGGGATGCGCTTGGGGCTCGCGTCGTACAGCTGCGCCGCCGCGCGCTGCCAGCCGGGGCCGCGGGTGATCGTGCGCGCGGGCTGCGCGCGGGCAACGTCGGCGAACGGATCCGAATGTTCGGACCATTGCGCGCGCCATAGCGATGCTCCCCCGGTCAGCGTGGTCTCCTGCTCGACATGCGCTTCGGGCAGATCGGCGATAAACCGGCTCGGGATTGAACTCGTCCATTGGCCGTAGATGCGGCGGTTGGCGGCGTGGATGATCGTCGCCCTCGTCCGTGCGCGCGTAATCGCGACATAGGCGAGGCGACGTTCCTCTTCGAGGCTCGCAAGCCCGCCTTCGTCAAGCGCGCGCTGCGACGGGAACACG
>JBBRER010000044.1:0-15767 GCA_038202745.1 Sphingomonadales bacterium | reverse complement strand
CCAGCATGGGCGCGGTGTTCACGCAAAAGCTGGCAATCGCGCGCTGGGAGGACTTCATCCCCTGGCTCCGCTCCGGCCCCGGCCAGCTCGTCGGCACCAGCCTCAACACCGATGTCGATTACCAGACGCCCCGTTATGAAGCCCCCACCTTTCTCCTCGTCGGCAATGAATCGCAGGGGCTACCCGCGCCTTACGAGGCCGAGTGCGATCTGCGCGTCAAAATGCCGATGCTGGGCAGGGCCGACAGCCTCAACGCTGCGGTCGCCACGGCGGTGATGGCCTATGAGGCGCTCAACCAGCGGCGCTGATCGCGCGAGGCCTATTGGCGCACATAAGTATCGCCGTTGCTCCAGCGAATGCGCACCGGATTGCGCGATGCGTCGAACTCGATCGTCCCGCCCGCAGATCCCGTCCCGTAGGAACTGCGGTAGCTCGCGCTGATCGAATTGCCGGTGACGGTGGCGGTGCCGACCTCGTCATTATCGTTGCGCGTCCAGGTGACGGCCGCGCCGTTCTGGCTGAAGCTGTAGACCGACCCTGCGCCGTTGCCACCGCGCCACGTGCCCGCCATCGCCGGGAACCCGCCCGCGAATCCAGACGACTGCCCCGCCGGATCGCAGCGCAATACGACCAGATTGCTGCGATAGCTCTGCACTTGCTGGAGGAACTGCCGGCGGCGCGGCTGTTGCGCGACGGCGGCGTCGATCCCTTGGGCGAGACGCCGAGGCAGCATCAGCTGACACCCGGCATCTTCCCTCGCGCAATTGAAATTGACCCAATTTCCGGCGAGCCTCAGCCTCTCCCCGAGCGCCGCGTTTTGCGCCGCGCGCTCAGCGACCTCGGCCTTCATCTCAACCAACTCGCGGCTGTTCGGATTGTTGATCGTTCGATCGGCGATCAAATGGCTGAGGGATTCGATGTCCTCCGTATTCGCATTCATTTGCGACTCGAGCCGCCGCATCGCGACCAACGCGGTTCGGGCGCGGGCGATCTGCTCGTCGGTCGCATAACTCCCGCGCGTTGCCTCGAGCTGGGCCAGCGCGGCTTGATTGTTCCGGCATCGTGCAATGCGATCGGCCTCGTCGATCTGCGCTAGCGCCGGCTGGGCGGCGAACAAAGCCAGCGCGGCGGTGCCGCAGGCGCGCATGAACGACGTGAGTCGCATAGGATTCCCCCCGCTACGCGCCAAAGTATCACTTATCGCGCCTTGCAGACAAGCGTTTGGGCCACCGTCCGGCGGCGGCGGCATCGGCCTTTCGCCCTCCGCCGCGTCGGTTCCGGCGTGCCCACCGCTGTCAGCAATTTTCACGCCGGTGTGAGAAAAGCAGCATCGACGGTGTGAAAAAGCCGTTCGTGGCTTAGTCTGCAGCAGGCATGCAGGAAAGAGCCGCGCCGGGTCGGCTATTCCGCCGCTTCGTCCAACCCCTCATCCTCGCCGGCATGCCGCGACACCGCCTCGATCAGCGGGATGTCCTCGATTTCGCGTTTGCCGATCGCGATGCCCTTGTCGCGGAGTTTGCGCCCCGAGGAGAGTACGTTGCGCTCGTAGCTGCCGACGAAATCGTTGTACTTGCGCACCGCGCGTTCGAGCCCCGCGCCGACGCCTTTGAGGTGCTCGCCGGCGGTCGCCATGCGGTCGTAAATGTCCGCGCCCAGCCGGCCGATCTCCGCGGCCTCGCGCGCCAGCTTGTCCTGCGTCCAGACCATCGCCACGGTCCGTGCGATCGCGACGAGATTGGTGGGCGTCGCCAGCAGCACTTTGTTGCGGAACGCGAAATCCCACAGTTCTGGGTCGTGTTCGAGCGCCGCGGCGACGAAGTGTTCGCCGGGGACGAACATCACCACGTAGTCGGGCGCTTCGTCGAACTGGCTCTGGTAGCTTTTGGCGCCGAGCGTCTGGACGTGGTTGCGCATCGAGCGGGCATGAAGGTCGAGATGGCGCTTGCGTTCGGCGTCGTCGTTCGATTCGAACGCCGCCTGGTAGGCGTTGAGCGAGACCTTGGCGTCGATCACCAGCACCTTTTGCCCGGGAACACGCACGATCGCGTCGGGGCGCAGCCGGCCCTCGTCGGTGTCGAGCGAGTGTTCGAGATGAAAATCGGTGTGCTCGGCCAACCCGCACTGCTCGAGCACGTTCTGGAGCGCGCGCTCACCCCAGCGGCCGCGCGCCTTGGGCGCGTTGGTGAGCGAGTTGCCCAGCCGCGCCGCCTCGCGACGGACGTCTTCCTGCCCCTCTCGCAGCGACTGGATCAACCCGTTCAGATTGCCGAACGCGTCGACGCGATCTTTCTCGAGCTTGCCGACTTGCTCCTCATAGCTCTTGAGCCGCGCCCCGACCGGCTCGAGCAGCGCCTTGATCCGCGCTTCGTTGGCCTTTTCGCTCTCGGAGAAGCGGTCCTGCGCGCGCCTGAGAAAAACCTCCTGCGCGCCTTCGAGGATTTTCGCCCCCGCCGCCTCGAACTCGCGCTTGAGGCTTTCCTGCGCCTCGATCAACGCAGCCTTCTGCTCATCGAAATGGCTGGCGTTGGCCTTCAGCGTCGCCAGCTCGATCTGCGCATCGCCGAGCTCCTTGATTGCCCGGCGAAACTGGTCGTCGAGCTCCTTCGCGTCGCCGTCGCGCGCGGCGTGGCGGCTGCGCCATTCGGCGGCTGGGCGCGAGCCAAAAAACCAGCCCAGCCCCACGCCCCCAATCAGGCCAGCGAATACCGCGATAATTAAGGTCAAAGTCAGACTCATCATACCTCCACAGTGGCCGGTGGGTCACCCCACCGGCCTGCTGCAGTTGGCAACCTTCAGCGGAACTGAAGGTCGATCAAAGCATCCTCTTCACTTGCAAACCCGGCAGGCGAGCAAAGAAAGATCAAACCGTCTGCTGAAATGAGCAGCCAGTGGACGCCATCGTTAAGCCAACACAGCGAGTAGAGCCGCTTTATCACGGCTTTTCTCCCCATGCTGGGGCTTTGGCTTAAACGACCATCGACCGGCTATCGTGTTAACGTCCACGCTATGCTGAGCGGCTGTTGCTCTTCTTCAGGGATGCGCTTCGATTAAAAGGAATGCACGTTCGGGGTCTTCGCCTCGGGCGTTCGATAGACCCGACTCACACTTGCCCAAGGAGCGAGGGGTGTCAGCGTAGGCGAACAAAAAACGAACGCAAGTCGCAAATCGCGCCGTTTTGGAACTTATCCCCGTCCGGTCGTTTGCTTCAAGCGAAGGAGCCCCATCCATGTCCATCGCCAAAATGATCGCCGCCCACCCCGATGTCGCCGCGGGTGTCGGCGAGCCGTTCAACGAGCCGCTCGCGCTCGCGGTCAAGCACGCGATGTATTGCGCCGCGATCTGCACTTCGTGCGCGGACGCTTGCGCCGCCGAGCAAATGGACATGCGCCAGTGCATCCGCGTGTGCAGCGATTGCGCCGATGTCTGCGCCGCCACCACGCGGGTCGCAATGCGCCGTACGGGCGAGAACCGCGAACTGATCCGCGCGCTGCTCGCGGTGTGCGTGCGCGCCTGCGAGACTTGCGCCGACGAATGCGCCAAGCACGACAACGACCACTGCCGCCGCTGCGCCGAGATGTGCCGCGAGTGCGCCAATGACTGCCGCGGGGCGCTCGTCGCGCTCAACGAGGAAGTCCATGAAGACGGCGAACGGAGCGCGATATGACCGAGCTTAGCACCAAACAGCGCGATGCGATCGGCGACGACAAGTTCGCGTTTCCCAAGGAGCGCAAGGAGCCGCTCGAAAACGCCGGGCACGTGCGTAACGCGATCGCGCGCTTCAACCAGGTCAAAGACGTCAGCGACGACGAGCGCGACGCGGCGTGGAAGCGGATCGAGGCCGCGGCCAAGAAGTACGATGTCGAACTCAGCGAGAAAAGCTGGCGCGAGATCGGCAAGGACTGAGCGTCAGGCCGCCTTACGCAGCTTATCGAGCTTCTTGAGCGCCATCTGCCGCTTGAGCCGGCTGAGGCGGTCGATGAACAGGATGCCTTCGAGGTGATCCATCTCGTGTTGGAGGCACGTCGCCATCAGCCCGTCCATCGCTTCTTCGTGGACGGCACCGTCGATATCCTGCCAGCGCGCGAGGATGTGCGCGGGGCGTTCGACGTCGGCGTAGATCTCGGGGACCGAGAGGCAGCCCTCGCTGTAGATCGCGTGCTCCTCGGACGGGTCGACAATTTCCGGGTTGATAAACACCCGCGGGTCGCGCTTGACCGGGCGGTGGTCGTGCCCGCAGTCGGGTCCGTGAGGGTGCGGATCCTCGGCGGGAGCGTCCTCCTCGGGTTCCTGCAGGTCGATCACCAGTACGCGCACCGGAACCCCGACCTGGACCGCGGCGAGGCCGATTCCGGGGGCGGCGTACATCGTCTCGAACATATCGGCGACGAGCGTCTTGAGCGCGTCGTCGAACACCGTGACGGGCGCGGAAATCTGCTTGAGCCGCAGGTCGGGAACTTCGAGAATCTCGCGGATGGCCATGCGGCGCAAATAAGCACGGCCTCGCTTAACGGCAAGTGAGTCGCGCTACCCCACCGGTCGCCTTGCTCGCAGCGCCTGCGCCAGCGTCCCTTCATCGAGGTAATCCAGTTCGCCCCCCACGGGCAGCCCATGCGCGAGCTGGGTGATGCGCACCGGGTAGCTCTCGATCCGCTCGGCGATGTAGTGCGCGGTGGTCTGGCCTTCCAATGTGGCGTTCATCGCCAGCACGACCTCGTCGATCCCGCCTTTGGCCACCCGCTCGATCAGCGCACCGATCGACAAGTCCTCGGGCCGCACGCCTTCGAGCGCCGAGAGCCGCCCGCCGAGCACGTGATAGCGCCCGGCGAACAGCCGCGCGCGGTCTAGCGCCCACAAGTCAGCGACATCCTCCACCACGCATAGCGCGCGCGGGTCGCGGCGCGGATCGGCGCAGATCGCGCACGGATCGGTGGTGTCGACATTGCCGCAAGTCACGCATTCGACCAGCCGCGCGGCTACCGCTTCGAGGGCACCAACCAGTTGGACCAGCGCGGTTTCGCGGCGCTTGACCAGCCACAGCACGGCGCGCCGCGCCGAACGCGGGCCGAGCCCGGGGAGCTTGGCCAGCGCGCCGGTGAGCGTTTCGATCTCTTGCGATGCCATCGGGCGGGAGATAGGGCGCGCAGCAGCAACCGGGAACCCCCAATGCGCGTCGTTTTCATGGGCACTCCGACCTTCGCGGTCCCCGCGCTCGATGCGCTGGTCGAGGCCGGGCACGAAGTCGTCGCGGCTTACACCCAGCCGCCGCGTCCCGGCGGTCGGCGCGGACAGCAGCCGGTCCCCTCGCCCGTCCAGCGCCGCGCGGAAGCGCTGGGGATCGCGGTGTGCCATCCGGTGACGCTGCGCGACCTTGCCGCGCAAGCCTATTTCGCCGGGCACGAGGCCGATGTCGCGGTGGTTGCGGCGTATGGCCTGATCCTGCCGCAACCGGTGCTCGACGCTCCGCGGCTCGGGTGCCTCAACATCCACGCCTCGCTGCTTCCGGCGTGGCGCGGCGCGGCGCCGATCCAGCGCGCGATCCTCGCCGGCGATTCAGTGACCGGGGTGACGATCACGCAGATGGAAGCCGGGCTCGACACCGGGCCGATGCTCGCCGCGGCACGCACCCCAGTGGCCGACAAGACCGCGGGCGAACTGACCGCCGAGCTTGCAGAACTCGGTGCCGGGCTGATGATCGAGGTGCTCGCCGACCTTCCCGCGCGCCGCGCCGAGCCGCAGGCCGAGCTCGGCGTCAGCTATGCCAAGAAGATCGACAAGGCGGAGACCCGGCTCGATTTCACCCGCGCCGCGGAAGCGCTCGAGCGCCAGGTTCGCGCGTTCGCGCCTGCACCCGGCGCGTGGTTCGCGCTCGGCGGCGAGCGCTGCAAAGTGCTCTCGGCCGAACTGGTCGCCCGCGAAGGCGCGCCGGGCACCGTGCTCGACGACCAGTTGACGATAGCCTGCGGGTTCGGTGCGCTGCGCCCGCTGTTCGTCCAGCGCGCGGGGCGGCCGGTGATGGACGCCGCGGCCTTGCTGCGCGGATATCCAGTTCCGGCGGGGACGGTACTGGGCTGATGTCGCGCGTGTGCTTCGACAGGCTCAGCATGAGCGGACCTTTTAACCCAGACCCGCTCAGCCTGAGCTTGTCGAAGGCCACGCGCTGACATGGCCCGCTTCGCCCTCACGCTCGAATACGACGGCGGCCCGTTCGCAGGCCTGCAGCGGCAAGACAACGCCTCAACAATCCAGCAGGCGGTGGAAGAAGCTGTGGCGCGTATAACCGGCGAGCGCGTCACGATGCACGCCGCGGGCCGCACCGATGCCGGGGTTCACGCGCTGGCGATGCGCGCGCACGTCGATGTCGCCAAGGATATCGCGCCGTTCCGGCTGATGGAGGCATTGAACGCGCACCTCCGCCCCGATCCCGTCGCGGTCGTGGCGTGCGCGACCGTCCCCGACGACTGGCATGCGCGGTTCTCGTGCACGGGGCGCGAATACCGTTACCGCATCGCCAACCGCCGCTCGCCGCTGACGCTCGAGCGCGGACGGGCGTGGCAAGTGTCCCAGCCGATCGACGCGGCGGCGATGCACCGCGCGGCGCGGGCGTTGGTCGGAAAGCACGATTTCACCACCTTTCGCTCGGCCGATTGCCAGGCCCACGATCCGGTCAAGACGCTCGACCGGCTGACGGTGCGGCGCGAGGGTGAACATGTGCTGGTAGAAACCGCGGCGCGCAGCTTTCTCCATCATCAGGTGCGCTCGATGGTCGGCTGCCTCGTGTTGATCGGAATGGGGCGTTGGCGCGAGCAGCGAATGGCCGAGGCGCTGGCGGCGCGCGATCGCGCCGCGCTGGGGCTCAACGCCCCGCCCGAGGGACTCTATTTCGTCCGCGCGCTTTACCCCGGCGACTGATCGGGTAGGTTGCAAAGCGAAACACAAACCGCGGGAGAACGATCATGGCCTATTCGGGCAAGCAGCTGCTCACCACGCTCGCCGATGACGGCACGCTGACGGTCGAGATCGCCGAAACGACGTTCCCCGATCCGACCGGCAGCCAGGTCCTGGTGAAAGTCGAAGCGTCGCCGATCAACCCCTCCGACCTCGGGCTGCTGTTTGCCTCGGCGGACACCGATGGCGCCCAGTACAGCGCGGGCAAAGTCATCGCGCGGATGCCCGCAAATGCGACCCGGGCGATGAAAGCGCGCCACGGCATGGCGATGCCCGCGGGCAACGAATGCGCCGGCACGGTGGCCGCGGCCGGCGACGATCCCGCGGCGCAAGCGCTGATCGGCAAGCGCATCACCTGCGTTCCCGGCACGGCCTACGCGCAATACGCCATCGCCGATGCGCGGATGGCGATGCCGCTGGGCGAAGGTGTCAGCGCCGAACAGGGCGCATCCTCGTTCGTCAACCCGATGACCGCGCTGGGCTTCGTCGAGACGATGAAGCTCGAAGGCTTCACCGGCATCGTCCACGCCGCCGCCGCCTCGAACCTGGGCCAGATGCTGGTCAAGATCTGCCTCGAGGACGGCGTTCCGCTGGTCAATATCGTGCGCAGCGCCGAGCAGGCCAAGCTCCTCACAGACCTCGGCGCGACCCATGTGCTCGACATGACCGCGCCCGACTTCATGCCCAAGCTGATCGACGCGATTGCCGAAACCAAGGCAATGCTCGGGTTCGATCCGATCGGCGGGGGGACGCTCGCCGGGCAGATCCTCACCGCGATGGAAGCGGCAGCGAGCCGCGGGGCGGCGTTCAGCCGTTACGGCTCGAGCGCGGCCAAGAAGGTCTATATCTACGGCGCGCTTGATCTTGGCCCGACGATCCTCAACCGCGCGTTCGGGTTGACCTGGGACTTGTCCGGTTTTCTCCTCACCCCGTTCATGGCCAAAGCCGGCCCCGAGGTCGTCGAGCGGATGCGCAGCCGCGTGCTGCGCGATCTGACCACGACGTTCGCCAGCCACTACCAGGCGCGGGTTGGGCTCCAGGAGATGCTGGGCAAGGCCGCGGTAAGCCAGTACAACGCGCGTCGGACGGGCGAGAAGTACCTGGTGGTGCCGAACGGCTGAGCCTTAGCGCCGGGCCAGCGCGAGCTTCGCGGCGAGCGCGCACATCACCCCGCCCGCGAACCAGTTGACCCCGCGCGCCACGCGCGGATCGCTGGTCATCAGCGCGGCAAGCTTGCCCGCGAGCAGCGCGACCGCCAGGTTGATCAGCGTGCCCGAGGCATCGAACGCCGCACCCAGCGCCAGCGTCTGCCGCCAATACGGCGCGCCGTCGGCGACGAGGAATTGCGGCAGGAACGCGAGGAAGAACAGCGCGACCTTGGGATTGAGCATATTGGTCAGCGCGCCTTGGCGGAACGCCGCCCCAGCGCGGGGCGCAGGCGCGCTCGCAAACCCCGCCGCGCCGCGGCGAAACAGCCCGATCGCGATCCACACCAGATAAGCCGCCCCGGCATAACGGATCGCGTCGAAGGCCAGTGGAAACCGCGCCAGCACCACCGCGAGACCGAGCGCGGCGAGGACGATGTGAACGATCGTCCCGGCGCCGATCCCGAGCGCCGCCATTACCCCGGCGCGCGTCCCCCGAGCCGAACCTTGCGAAACGACGAACGCCATGTCGGGTCCCGGCGTCAGATTGAGCGCCAACGCCCGGAGCATGAATGCCGAAAAGTGAATCGAATCCATCGCCGCCGCCTCTATTGCCGGTGTGGCGCCGCCGCCAAATGCATCGATGGCCGGATGGAAATTGGCGCGCCCGGAGCGATTCGAACGCCCGACCCTCAGATTCGTAGTCTGATGCTCTATCCAGCTGAGCTACGGGCGCGTGGAGATGGGGCACATAGGAGCGCGCCCAAAGGTTGGCAACCCGCTAAATGGCGGCTTTGAGCGCTTCCGCCAGCGGCCGGTCGAGCGGCGGCATCGGCAAATCCGCTAGCGCTTCCGCCGCGAACCAGGCGATTTCGGCGGCGTCCAAGCATTTTGGCTCGCCGATCCAGTGAAGGCAGGTGTAAAGCGCGATGACATGGCGCTCGCCGGGTAATTCCGCGCGCGCGAGCCAGGTGAGGTCGGCCGGCGCGACGGCGATTCCCAGCTCTTCGGCAATTTCCCTAAGCAGCGCGGCAACCTCGGTTTCGCCGTGCTCGACCTTGCCGCCTGGGAATTCCCACAGACCGGAATACTGCTGATCTGCGCGCCGCCGCTGCATCAGCACAGTGCCGCCCGCGCGCAGCAGCGCGACCGCGACCACCGCAATCGTTGTCGGGATTTCTTCCAAACGCGGCCCGCCTCTCAACCTTTTCTTAGGGATGCCCTGCCACAGCCGCAGGACCAGTCCATTCCTTACAGGGGTAGAGGATGCTTACTGCGCTGTTCAAGCGGGTCCTGGCCGATAAGCGCGGCGGAACCGCGATCGAGTACGGCCTGATCGCCGCGCTCGTCGTCATCGCGATCATATCGGCGCTGCAGGGCTTCGCGGGCGAAAACTCGAGGATCTGGAACAACGTCTCGACCACGAGCGCCAACGCCATCGCGGCGAGTTAAGTTTTTCTCAAGGAATCGCCTCTAGCCCGGTCACTGCTCAATCCGGGTGACAGGGAAAGAGTCGGGTAAATCGAAGACCGCCAAACAGGAGATCGATCATGAAGTTCATCAAAAAGCTTTTCCGCGACAACGCCGGCGCCACCGCCATCGAATACGGCCTGATCGCCGCGCTTATCGCGGTTGCCGCGATCACCGCGATGCAGGGCCTCGGCAGCCAGCTGAAGACCACGTTCAACACGACGTCTTCGGCGATGGCCGGCGCCAACGCTTAATCGCGAAATCGCCTACAAACGCGAAGGGCGGCAGGGAAACCTGCCGCCCTTTTCGTTTGGGCGCGTCGGAATTCCTGACGCCCGTGCACCATCTCCAGCGAAACAGCCGTTAAGTCTTTTTCAAGCATCGCTGCCTAGCTTTTCGGGTGTTCATTCCGTGGGGCGCGGGGAACGGGCCGCGAGTTCGGGCACCGCAACAGGAGATCTGGTCATGAAGTTCATCAAACTGCTGCGCGGCGACGATGCCGGCGCCACCGCCATCGAGTACGGGCTGATCGCCGCGCTCATCGCGGTTGCCGCGATCACCGCGATGCAAGGTCTGGGCAGCCAGCTCAACACCACGTTCAACACCACGTCTTCGGCGATGGCCGGCGCCAACGCTTAATCGCGAGTTCGTTTGGACACGAAAAGGGCGGCGAGGAAACCCGCCGCCCTTTTGTTTTGCAGCGCTCAAACTACCGACGAACGCTCAATACGTGACGATCTTGTACTTCTGCCCCGCGACGATCCGGCTCGAACCGGTCAGCCCATTGAGCACGACAAAGCGCTCGAGTTGTGCGCTTGGGTAAGCCATTCGCGCCGCCAGCGTCTGCGCCGTATCGCGCGGGGCCGCGACCACCACCGCCAGATGGCGCGCATGGATCGCCGCGGCTTCGCTCGCCGAAATCCGCCTTACCGAGCCGAACAGCGGATTGAACACGCTCGACTGGCCGGCCTGGGTGATCGTGACGAAATGGAAGGCCTCGGTTTGCGACCATTGATAGGCGAACACCGTCACGTCGACCGAACCGTTGCTGGAATTGCTGCGGATCGTCGAATAGGCGGCGGGGATCCCGTTGACGGTGGTGCGCCGGATTTCGCTGGGCTGGAGCTGCGCCTGGCCCTGGTCGGTCAGCGCGGCGAACGCGGCGCGCACGTAGCTGTCGAGATCGCCGTTGAACTGCGCGGTGGTGAACTGGCCTTTACCGCCCGACCCGTTGATCGACACCGACTGCGACCCGTTGACCAGGTAATATCCCGAAGGCGCCGCAAAATAGAGCTTCAGGTCGGGGTGGGTGAACTTGTTGCCCTCGATGATCCCCTGATGCGGATCGTCGCCATAAACGAGGCCGTTGATCCGGGTGAGGAAGACGTCGCGATTGGTCAGCCCGGTCGCATTGGCTCCGGCCCGCGTCAGCGCCGCGCGCACCCGGCTGGCGGGATCGGGGTGAGTCGAAGCCCACTGCGGCACGGTGTTGTTCGATCCCATCAGCCGCGCGTCGAGCGTGTTCTGCGCCGCGAGGTTGGCGAGCACGGTCGACATCGCGCGCGGATCGTACCCGGCGCGGCGCAAGTAATCGATCCCGAGATTGTCCGCCTCGGTCTCCTGCGCGCGCGAGAACTTGAGCGTCAGAAGCTGCGAGCCCTGCTGAAGGCCTTGCGAAAGCAGCTGCCCGGCCTGGCTGTTGCCGAGGAACACGCTCGACAGCACCGAGCCGAGCACGCCGAGAATCGAATTGCGCGTCGCCGCGCTTTGCCGCTTGGCCGAATGGCGCGCGGCAACGTGCCCGGTTTCGTGCCCGAGAACCGCGGCCAGCTCGGCTTCGTTGTTCATCAGCGAAACGAGCTCGCGGGTGACGTAGATATAGCCGCCGGGAACCGCGAAAGCGTTGTCGATCGAGGAATTGAGCAGCGTCACGTTGAAATCGCTGCGCGCGTTGCCGAGCCCCGACTGGACCGCAATGTTCTTGCCCACCGTGGCGACGTAGTCGGCTTGCGGACCGCTAACCGCGCCGCCGAATTCGGCGATCAGCCCCGGGTTGGCCTGCGCGCCCTGCGCGCGATCCGATGCGCTGATCGATGAGGTTTGCGCGGCAACCGGCAGAGTGAGCGCGGCGGCGGCGGTGAAGGCCAGCAATTTGTAAGCAAAACGAGCGCGGGGCATGGCGGGGATCCTTGACGAAACGGGGGGATATGCCTCGCAAAACGCCCGGTGCGGGGCGCGGTTCCCTCTTTCCGCCCTGCCGCTCAGGCTTCGCCGATGCGCAGGAAGCGCTCCTCGCGCCTTACGCGCAGCGCCGCGGACGAGAGTCCGGCCAGCGCGTCGAGTTCCTCGCCGATCACGCGGCCGAGCGTTTCGGCGGCGGCGGCGGGATCGCGGTGCGCGCCGCCCATGGGTTCGGGGATAATCCGGTCGATCACCCCGAGCGCGAGCAGATCCTGCGCGGTGGTCTTCATCGCCTCGGCCATTTCCGCCGCCTTGTCGGGCGTGCGCCACAGGATCGATGCCCCGGCTTCGGGCGAAATCACCGAATAGACCGCATGCTCGAACATCAGCACGCGCTCGGCGCTGGCCAGCGCAACCGCTCCGCCCGAACCCCCTTCGCCGACGATCGCCGCGACCATCGGGACGGGCAGCGCCAGGCACGCCTGCGTCGAGCGCGCGATTGCTTCGGCCTGGCCGCGTTCCTCGGCCTCGATCCCCGGGAACGCGCCCGAAGTATCGACCAGTGTCACCACCGGCAGCCCAAACCGCCCGGCAAGCTCCATCAACCGGATCGCCTTGCGATAGCCCTCGGGCTTGCCCATCCCGAAATTGTGCTTGATCCGGGTCTGGGTGTCGTGGCCCTTCTCGTGCCCGATCAGCATCACCCGGCGGCCCCCCAGCCGCGCCAAGCCGCCGATGATCGCGTGATCTTCGCCGTATAGGCGATCACCGCCGAGCGGGACGAAATCGCTGAACGCGCCCGCGACGAAATCGCCGAAATGCGGGCGCAGCGGATGGCGCGCGACTTGGGTCTTCTGCCACGGGGTCAGCGCCGAGTAGGTGCTCGCGAGCAGGTCGGCACTCTTGGTCTCGAGCCGCTTGATCTCGCTCGACAGATCGACGTCGCCGCCTTGCGCGGTGTGGCGCAGTTCGGCGATCCGGGCGTCGAGCGCCGCGACCGGCTTCTCGAACTCGAGGTAGGAAATCATCGCGCCGCGCTACCCCTCGGTTCGCCGCGCGGCAAGGGCCACCGGGCCGCTTTGGCCCGGCGCTTTCGTCGCCAACGGGTGCCGGGCGTTGACCAGTGCCACCAGCCGCGCGCTGTCGACGTGGGTGTAGATTTGCGTCGTGGCGATGTCGACGTGGCCGAGCAGCATCTGGAGCACGCGCAAGTCCGCGCCGCCCTCGAGCAGGTGCGTCGCGAAAGCATGACGCAGCACGTGCGGGCTGACCCGGGCGGGATCGATCCCGGCACGCGCCGCCAGCGCGCGCAAAAGCTGGAACAGCCGCACTCGCGTCAGGTGCCCGGTTTTGCCGCGCGAGGGGAACAGCGACTTGCCCGCCGCCCCGCGCAGCGCCGTCCACCGCGACAACGCGGTGCGCGCGCGGCCGCTCACCGGGACCATCCGCTGCTGCCCGCCTTTCCCGGTGACGGTCAGCAGCGGGGCGTCGCGGGGCACGGCGTTCAGGGGAAGTGAAACGAGCTCGGTCGCGCGCAGTCCCGAGCCGTAAAGCAGCTCGAGCAGCGTCAGCAGCCGCACCGCGTCGGGGCGCTCGCCCGCAGCTTCGTCCTCGGCGCTAGCGAACAGCGCCGCGATATCGTCGTGCCCGAGCAGCCGCGGCAGCGGGCGGCGCGCGCGCGGACGCGGCAGCGCGCCTGAAGGATCGTCGCCGCGCAGGCCTTCGTCGATCAGGAAGCCATAGTATTGGCGCAGCGCCGAACTTTTGCGCGCAACACTCGCTGCGGCGAGGTCTGCCCATGCCGTGCCCAGCCGCCCCAGCGCGGCGGTGTCGGCGCGCTCAAGCGGGCCGAGCAAGGCTTGGGCAGCTTCGAGGTCGCGGCGGTAGGCAGCGAGCGTGTTCGCGGCCGCCCCGCGCTCGGCCGACAGCATCGCGAGGAAGCTCTCGATCGAAATCTTGGCTAACCCCTTGCGACCGCCTCGGCCGCGATCATCCGCGCCTCGGCGGACAGCCCGACGCGGTCGAGCGCCGAAACGATGTGATAGAGGTGCACCGTGGTCATCTTGTCCCACGCATCGCCCTGCATCCCCGCCCCGGCGAGCAGCGCGACAAGCGCCTGGTTGTTCACCGCCGCCGCGGCGTCGATCGCGCGGGTCCAGCGCGTCTGGCGCGCAAGATCGACTTCGAGCTTGCCCGCCATCCCTGCCGCCGCGCCCGAATCGACCCGGCCGAGCCCCGCGAGCCCGGCTAGCAGCAGCCGGGTGCGCAATTTGCCCGCGCTGCCGTCGTTGCCGTAGAAATCGTCGAGCTGGCCCGAAGTGACCGCGCCCGAACGCTGCGGCGCGGCGAGCGCGAGCTGCGCCCAGGCAAGCCCGCCGACCTCGGCCTGCGGCGCCCAGCGCAGCGCATTGCGGTCGAGCCCGGCGGCCAGCATCGCCGCGACCAGATCGCCGCTGTCGCCGGCGAACTTCCCCTCCACCGGAAGCCGCGCGGCCGCATAGGCGGTCAGCAACAGCCGCGAATAGCGCGCCGCGGGATCGGCGGCGCCGTCCCACAGCTGCTTCATCGCCGCCAGCCGGTCGGACGGAGCGGCCGCGACATAGGCGTTGCGCAAAGCCTCGGCGCGCTGCGACCATTCGCCCGAAATATCGTCGAGCGCATAAATCTCGCCGTAGAGATCGACCATCGCCGCGCTCGACAGCACCCCCGCCGCGCCCGCGCGGTCGGCGCCCGCGGCGCGGTCCTGCAAGCTCACCATCGGCGCTATCGCCGCGGCGAGCGAATAACGCAGCGGCGGGTCCTGGATCAGTCGCGCGGGCGGCTCGATTCCCGTCGCCACCGTCAGCGCATAGCGCCACGGGGTCAGCGTGTTGACCCCGTCCCATTCGATCGTCACCGCGCGCGCCGCCTTGCCCGCCGAGCCAGCGTATTTCTGCGCAAGGAGCATGTCGATCTTGGGCCAGACGCCCGCGCCCTGGAGCCGGTCGAGCTGAATCAGGGCATTGGTTGCATCCCCCGAAAACGCCCGGCAAATCGCCTGGAGCACGCGCCAGTCGGGGTCTTTGCGCACGCCGCCCTGGAGATTGACCATCGGGCACGCGCCGGTCACGTCGGCGGTTTGCGCGTAAGCATCTAGCGCGGCCTGGGTGAGGACCGGGGTGTAGTTGGCCGCGTCGACGTCCTGAACCAGCGCGCGCGCCGCATCGCCCTCGCCCATTCGCACCAGCAGCGCGGCGCGCAGGCCCGCGAAGTCCGCCGGGTTCATCCCCGCGGGCGCATCGAGCCGCGAGGCGAGGACGCGGCGCAGCAGGATATGCCCCCAACGCGACACCAGCCGCCCGTCGTTGCCCGCCAGCATCGCTCCGACCAGCGAGGCGTTCTGCCCGGCGAGCGAGCCCGACGGGAGCCCGCCTTCCCATTCGGCGAGCACCCCGACCCGCGTCACCGCGCGGCGCGCGCCCGCTGGGATGTCCGACCGCGAATGGAGTCCGAACAGATCGTCGAGCTGCTCGGGGGTCATCGCTTCGAGCGCTGCCAGCGACGGCAGGTTGGCCGGCAGCTTGACCGGCGCGGCGGCTTGCGCCGCTCCGCTCGGAAGCGCCTGGACCACGGGCGAGGAAACCGACGTGGGCCCGCTCGCTTCCGCCGCTTTAGGCGTCGCGGAAGCGGCAGGCTTGGGCGCCGCTTTGGGCTTGGGCTTGTCGAACCCGGGCGGAAGCAGCGATTCGGGTGCATCCTGCGCGAGCACCAGCACCGGGCCGAGCGCGAGCGCCGCGCCCGCGAGGAACAGCCCCAGCCGCTTCACGATTTGCTTCCCCGCATTCCCCACCTTGACGCCACGCGGGTCCGCCTTTCTCGCCGATGCTTGCGCTGCCGCTTATCGCATCTATAGCCGGGCGGGCAATGGAGCACGACGCTTCCCTCGCCAGCGCGCGCAATTCCGCGCTGATGCGTCGCATCGACCGGCCACTGGTGCTGGTCGGGCTGATGGGCGTGGGCAAGTCGACCGTCGGCCGCCGTCTCGCC
>JBBRER010000043.1:0-15873 GCA_038202745.1 Sphingomonadales bacterium | reverse complement strand
TCGAACAGCTGATGGATCTGGAGTGGCCCGAGGACAAAAAGGTCCGCTTCCTCGAAGTCGTCGCGCGCCATCCGGAACTCAAGGGTGTCCACGACTTGCGTACGCGAACTTCGGGCAATCGCGATTTCGTCCAGTTTCACGTGTGGGTCGATCCGGCGATGACGATCGCCGCGGCGCACGTGGTGATGGACGATGTCGAGGCCAAGCTGATGCGCGAGTTTCCCGGAATAGAAATCCTGATCCATCCCGACCCCGAAGGGTTGGTCGACGAAACCGGTCTGGGCGCCGAAGACCTGCTGGCGGCGCGCTAGAGGCCGCGCACGCCGCCGCTGAGGAACTGCTCGTACATCCGCGCGATCCCTTCGCGCATCGGCATCCGCGGGCGCCAGCCGAGTTCGAACAGGCGGCTCGAATCCATCAATTTGCGCGGGGTGCCGTCGGGCTTGGAATAATCGTGGACGATCGGACCGTCGTAGCCGACCACTTCCATAAGCAGCTTGCTCAGCTCGAGAATCGTCACGTCGGAGCCGCTGCCGATGTTGATATGCCCGTCGGCCGAGTAGTTCTTCATCAGGAACACGCAAGCGTCGGCGCAATCGTCGACGTAGAGGAATTCGCGGCGCGGTGAGCCGGTGCCCCAGACCTCGACCGGGCCGCGTGCCTGCCTGGCGTCATGAATCTTGCGGATCAGCGCGGGCATCACATGGCTCGAAGACAGATCGAAGTTGTCGCCCGGGCCGTACAGATTGGTCGGCATCGCCGAGATGAAATCGGACCCGTGCTCGCGGCGATAGGCCTGGCACAGCTTGATCGCGGCGATCTTGGCGATCGCGTACCATTCGTTGGTCGGCTCGAGCGCGCCGGTCAGCAACGAATCTTCGGCGATCGGTTGGGGGGCGAGCCGCGGGTAGATGCAGCTCGACCCCAGGTTGATCAGTTTTTCCACGCCCGCGGCGTGCGCGCCGGCGACGATCGCGGTCGAAATCAGCAGATTGTCCTGGAGGAATTCGACCGGGCGCGTGCTGTTGGCAAGGATCCCGCCGACCCGCGCCGCGGCGAGGAACACCGCGTGGGGACGGTTGTCGATCATCCATCTGCGGACCGCGGCGACGTCGGTGAGGTCGAGCGCTGCGCGGTCGGCCGTGACGATCTCGCAGTCTTCGAAGCCGAGCCGCCTCACCAGCGCGCCGCCGACCATCCCGCGGTGCCCGGCGACCCACACCCGCTTGCCCGCGAGCGAATAAGACGCGGACCCGGTCAAGCGTAGCGACTCAACTTCACGGGATGAACGTAGAGCCAGTCGGGTGGAAAACGATCGATCATGTTATCGAGAGTGCCGCCGAACATCTCCGCATATTGCGCTGTGTCTTGTTCGTTCCAAAGCTCGATTCCGCGCAGCTTCGGCGGCGGCATTCCTCGTTCGTCGATTTCGCCTACGAAATGCGTGTTGAGCGGCAGCTCGGTGCGGACCGACCGACAGGCAAGTGCCAGCGCGGTCGGCACCGCGATCTCCGCAAACAGGTTGAGCGCGGCAAAGACGCCCGCGAACTGCACGAAATCCTCAATCGCACTGGCTGGAATGACCATGAAGTCCGAATATCCCGAAACGAAGGGATAATCGGACCGCCGTCCGCGCAGCGACAACGCCCTCAAGAACGACGCGCGCGAACGTCGCCCGGCCGCGACATACCCGCTCCACACCTCGCGCAGCCCATGTGGCCCCGGGGAGGGGAAGCGGATGCCCATGCTTTCGAACTTTTGTTGGACCTCGTCCGCGCTCGGCAATAGATCGGCAAGATCGAGAGTCTTCCGGTTGCGGCGAAACGCAATCGCCACCTCGCTTGGCCACGGCCAGGTCATGCGCAGCGCGTCGGCCGACGTGAGGTTCTTGATGTAACCCTCGTCCGCGCCGAGACCGAGCGTTTCGAGCAGATTTGCCTCGCTTAGAGCAGGATTGAGCAGCAGATCGTCGGCGATGACGACATAGTGGGTGTATTCCGGACGGACGAAATCGCGGGCCGCTTGGGCGAGGTGGCCGCTGAAATTGTGACCCATTTCGAAAACCGGCGACACGTTCGGCGCCGTGATGCGCGAAAACGGCATTATGTAGTGCCGGTTCGAAAAGCGTCCGGCGTAGAGCTTCTCCAAGACCGCCAAATTCTTCTCGTAGCGGTGGTTGAACAAGAAAATCGCGCACAGGTTCGGCGCGCCGCCGGAGATGGGGATCACGACAGCGCCTCGAGATCGGCCAGCCAAGCGTCGAGCAACACGATCTCGTCTGCGCCCACATGCCCATCGTCGATCAGTTGGCGGTAGCAACGGCGCAAATTGTCGGGGATGTTCTCGGCGCCCGGCGCAAGGTCGAGCGCGGCAAGCGCGCGGCCGATCTCGCGGTTGCCGATATAGCCTGGGATTTCATCCGAAAAGTCGCGCATCAGATCGTGATCGTTGCGGTCCTGAACAACCGTCGCTTCGCGAAACAGGATCGACCACCCGCAGGTCCACGCGATCCGCTGGGCAACGAAGCTGCGCCAGATGTCGGTCATGCGAAAGCTGCAATGCGCGGGCAGATAAAGCAGCGGAAACGCTTCACGAAAATGAACCGTGTTCTGGCTGTTATACGGACACCAAGCGCCTTTGCCGAGCGCTAGACGGGTTTGCCGCTCGAAGCTGAAGGGGAGCGGAAGCGTCAAGCGATAGATGGCGTCGACGTCGGGATTCTCGTCGGCGAGACCTTGCTGGATCGGGGTCCGCACGCGCGTTGCAGGCGGCAACGGGGGAAGCCGATTCTGGACCGCGTCGAGCGGCAAACCGCGCGGCCAGATCGTACGATCGGTGAAATAGCCGTAGAGGTTCGTCCAGCCCTGGCCTTCGATCAAGGGCAATCGGTTGTCGAGCGCGAGGGGCTCGTAGAACGCCGGGCGAGGAAAGTTGTCGTCGTCGGTTTCGATGATCGTGCCGGCGCCGCCCTGCATCGCCGCGAGATAACCGATATTTTTGCGGGCATAGTGCCGCTCGGGGCACAGCAGCGCAAATTGCAGCGGGAGCGCGCGCTGTCGCGCGATGTCGAAATAGTCACAGCCATCGAGCGCGAAGCCGGTTGGGCTTTTGGTATCGCCGATCACGATGAAGCGAAAACCGCGCGCCCGGCAGTCTTGCGATATTTGCTCCATCACGCGATTGGGCGATGCGATAGAGGTTATCACGACTGCGGTATCTGCACGCCCGGTCATTCAGTATCCTTTTTCGTCACTGCGGGAAATTGCGCCGCGATCCTGCCGATCGCGCGCTTGACCGGATCGAGCTTGCCCTCGTCGGTCCGCCCCAGCCGGACCACGGTCAGCGCCTGCGCCGGCGACACCAGAATGAACTGGCCGAGGTGGCCGCTGGCGGAAAATGCGCTGGTAGCGGCGCCGGGGAACTCGACTGCGCCGCCGCGGCCGGGCGGTCGGTTGAGCCAGGTCTGCGCCCCGTAGCCGGGACTGCGCGGGCTCGGCGCGGTCATGAACGCGATCCACGCGCGCGGGACCAGTTGCGCGCCGCCGACGGCCCCGCCGGCACGGAGGAATTCTCCGAACTTGGCCCAGTCGCGCGCGGTGCCGTGGATCAGGCTCCCCCCGATCAGCGTTCCCGCCGCGTCGAATTCGGGTACCATCGAATGCATCGCCAGCGGTTCGAACAGCCGCGTCCGCAGGAACTCCTGGACCGCGCTGCGCCGCGCCGCGGCGTCGCCTCCCGGAGCGAGCGAGCGCGCGGCGAGATCGGCGAGGATTACCGCGGTCGCGCTCGAATAGACCCATTTTTCGCCCGGCCGCGCGGCGAGCGGCTGGGCCTCGGCGTATGCCGCCATGTCGTCGCGCCCGTCGAGAAACAGCATCCGCACTTCGTCCGAGCGGTACGGCGGGTCACCGGCCTCGACGTGGTGCAGCCCCGAGCGCATCTGGAGCAGCTGACGCAGCGTAATCGCGCCGCGCGGATCGCCCGGACGTTGCCAGGCCGGAATCGGTGTGGGCTCGTCGAGCCGCAGCCGTCCGTCGGCGACGAGCATGCCGATCATGACTCCGGTCACCGTCTTGGCCATCGACCAGCTGACGAAGCGTGTGCTTGGCCCATAGCCCGGCGCGTAGCGCTCGGCGACGATGCGCCCGTTCGAGACGACTACCACCGCGCGCGATTCGGCCAGCGAGGCTTGCGTGAACAAAGCGTCGACCGCGCGCGCCAGCCGTTCGCGGCTGACCCCCGGCGCGGCCACCACCGCGCCGAGCGCGGCCCGGTCGAGCGTCGGCGTCGGCTGAGACGCCCCGCACGCGCCAAGGGTTAGCGCCAGCGCGAGAAGTCCGGCACTGGATCGCAAGCGGTTCATCGCGCGTCTCTTGCCGAAGATGCGCAAGCTGGCAACCGGGTCAGGACCCGGGCACCAGACAAAAAAATAGCGGCCCGAAGGCCGCTATCTTCTTCAACAAGCCGTTTTGCCTAGGGGCTCGACGGTGTGTTGTTGTTGTTGCGGGCGATCAGGATGATGCCGGCGATGATGGCGGCAAGCGCCAAGAGCGCGACGATCAATGAACTGCCGCGAAGCTGTTCGCCGTCCGCCTGGCTGGTGGCGCGGACCGGAGCCGATGCCGGAGCGGCAATGGCGGGCGTCGCCGCCATAGTAGCAGCCGCAGCGGCCATCAAATACTTACTCAGTCCCATGACGAACTCCATCGTTAATGAACCGCGCCCTTCGCATGTCACTCCGGGCCATGTCAACCCAACAAGTTACCTATTGCTTAAGAACGATAATCGGTTGCAGCACAGCGGTGTTGCTGCCCCTTGAACGCACAACAATAGAAAAGGTTGCCGGTCGGTGTCAAATATCATTTCGATCGGACGAGCGGTTTGGATTATGCGGCGAGGCGATGCCCCTTCGGGAACTTTGCGGATTCCTGAGCAGTCGGCGCCTGTCCGGCCGCGCCGATGGCGATCCGGCGCTGCGCTGTTCTTCGCGCTCACCCTGCCGCAGCCGCTTGCCGGCGAGGCGCCGACCGACTCGCAGTTCGAGCGGCTGCGGAGCGAGGACGCGATGCTGGCCCGGATCGCTTTCAGGCTCACCGCCGCCAATGCGCCGCTGTGCGACGAGCGCATGCCGGGCACCGGGCTGGTCCTGCATTCGCTCGATCAATATCCGCTTGCGGCGCGCGCCGCGGCAGACCGGGTGTTCGGCTTTCCCGCCCCGCTCGCGGTCGAACTGGTGGTCGGGGACAGCCCTGCCCAAAGGGCCGCGCTGCACCCGGGCGACGGGCTGATCGCCGCGGGGGGCCTGCGCTTCGCTGCCGCTTTGCCCGCGCAGGCACGGCAAACCAGCGCCTCGCGCGATTCGGCCGAGGAAGCCTTGGCGCTGCTTGCCCCGGTCGCTCCCTTGGCGATGCAGCTCGTTCGCGGCGGGCAGCGCGCCGCGGTGACGATATTTCCCGTCGCGGCATGCCGCTCGCGCTTCGAGCTCGTTCCCGACGCGGGCTGGCTGGCGCGCTCGGACGGGCGCGTGGTCCAACTGGCGACGCGTTATGCCGAGCGGATGGACGAGAGCGAGCTGGCGGTGGCGGTCGCGCACGAGCTGGCGCATGTCGTGCTCCGTCACCGCCGCCGGCTCGCCGCGGCGGGGATCGGGCCGCACAAAGGCCTGTTTGCCGAGTTTGGCCGGAGCGGACGGCTGACTCGCCGCGTCGAGGACGAGGCCGACGCTCTTTCGGTCGTGCTACTGCGCAACGCCGGATACGATCCCGCGTCCGGCCCGGCGTTCTGGCGTAAATGGGGCGGGACGCTGGGCGGCGGGCCGTTTCGCGGGCGCTCGCACGCCTCGCCGGCAACGCGCGCGCGCAACATGGAGGACGAGATCGCGCGGATTCCCGCCGATGCGCCGGCGGTTTACATTCCGCCGCTGATCGCCTCGCGCGATTCGCCGCTTGGTTGACCGCGCGTCCGCCGATTGCGTGCGGCGCGGCGGTTGCCTAGAGCCGGGGCGATGGTCACCGCATTCCCTCCGTCCGCGCGCGCGCCCCGCCGCCGCTGGCCGCTCGTCCTTGTTCTGATTGCAGGAGCGGCGCTCGCGGCCTTCTGGCAGCCGCTCAATGGCTACGCGATCACCGGTGCGGCTTACGGCGCGCGAGTCGCGTGCTCGTGCCGCTTTGTCGGCGGGCGCAGCCTGAGCGATTGCCGCAAGGACTTCGAAGCGGGGATGGAGCTCGTCTCGCTCAGCGAAGATGCGAAAGCGAAAAGCGTGACCGCGCGCTTCCCGCTGCTCGCCACCCAGACCGCGCGCTATTACGAAGGCGAGGGCTGCCGGCTCGATCCTTGGAAGCGCTAGGATCGATTTCCGCCTTACGGCGGAAGCAACACCGGCCCTCTCCCCCGCCCGGCCACCCATCAGGATAATGCCTTGGGTGGCCGGGCGGGGGAGAGGGCCGGTGTTGAACGCCTTGGACGTAAGGTCCGAGGCGAATTAAACAAACGCCTGGGTTGAATCGATCCATCCGCCGCCGAGGACGCGGTCGCCGGAATAGATCACCGCAGCTTGGCCCGGCGCGACCCCGTATTCGGGCGACGCGAACCGAATCGTTGCAGCCGCCCCATCGCCAAGTCCGCCCTCGAGCGTAACCGGCACCGGCCGCGCGAGGCTGCGGACTTTGGCGGTAAGCTGCGCGTGCGGCAGCGGGCCGATCCGGTTGGTCTCGATCAGCCGCGCGGCGCTTACCGCGAGCATTCGCCGCGGCCCGACGATGACGCGGCGCGCGGCAGCGTCGATCGCGACGACATAAAGCGGCTCGGCCTGCCCGCCGATCTCGAGCCCGCGGCGCTGACCCACAGTGTAGCCGATGACGCCGCCGTGCGCGCCGAGCACCGCACCCGTCGCGGCGTGGACGATCTCGCCCGCCGCCGCCGCCTCGGGGCGCAAGCCGCGCACGACTTTTGCGTAATCGCGGTCGGGGACGAAGCAGATGTCCTGACTGTCGGGCTTGCCCGCGACGATCAGCGCGAGCCGCGCCGCGATGCGCCGCACCTCGTCCTTGGGCAGGCTGCCCAGCGGGAAGCGCAAGAAGTCCAGCTGTGCTTCGGTAGTGGCGCAAAGGAAGTAGCTCTGATCGCGCGCGGGGTCGGCGGCGCGGTGCAGCTCGGGTCCGGCCGGGCCGCGCACGCGGCGGACATAGTGTCCGGTGGCGAGGCAATCGGCGCCAAGCTCGCGCGCGGTGGCGAGCAGATCGGTGAACTTGGCCCCCATGTTGCAGCGGATGCAGGGGACCGGGGTGCGCCCGGCGAGGTAATCGTCGGCGAAGCGATCGATCACGTCTTCGCGAAACGCCGAAGCGCGGTCGAACACGTAGTGCGCGATGCCCAGCCGGTCGGCGACCGCGCGCGCGTCGCGGATATCGTCGCCCGCGCAGCATGCGCCCTTGCGTCCGCTCGCGGCGCCGTGATCGTAGAGCTGGAGCGTGACGCCGATGACCTCGGCCCCGCTTGCCGCAGCCAGCGCCGCCACGACCGAGCTGTCGACCCCGCCCGACATCGCCACGACGATCCGGCGCGCGGTGAGCGGTTCGGGCAGATCGAACGATACCGCGGCGCGTTCCGCCTTGGGCGGCGCAAGAATAGCGGTCTGATCGGACATCGCGCGCGCGCTTACACCGATCGCGGCGCGCTGACCACCGCCGGCGCGTTAACTACGCAAGGTAGAGCGCGCCGCGATCTTTACCCGATGTTGACCATGTCGCGGTTATTGCGGGCAAATGGAGTTCGTCAGCGATCTCGCCGCGATGCTGCGCGGCCCGCCGGGAGGCGCCCGCGATGGCGCGCAGTGCGCGAATCCCGAGTGGTCCGCGCTGCGCTTGCGGCTCGCCGCGGCCCAGGCCGCGCGCCGCGCGCTGCTCGACGGCGCCGCCCGCAGCGCCGCCCGTCCGGGCAGTTTCGGCCGCGGCGCCGCGGCGTTACTCGCTTCCCAATCCGCCGACAGACCACACGTTAACCCAAATGATGTAGGCGATAGCAAATCGGAAGCGCGCAAGGAGGACGGCGTCGCCGCTCGCAATTGGGCCGGCGCCACGAGAGTACCAGGATGATCGAGAACCAGAAGATCCGACCGGCGATGGTGATCGGCCCGCTTGGCGAGCCGCTTACGGTCGATTCGCTGCCCGCGCCGCAGACGACCCGCTGGGTCGTGCGGCGCAAGGCCGAAGTCGTCGCCGCGGTCAACGGCGGGCTGCTGTCAATCGACGAGGTCTGCGAGCGCTACAACCTCACGCTCGAGGAGTTCGCATCGTGGCAGCGCGCGGTCGACCGCTCGGGAATGCAGGGCCTCAGGGTCACGCGCATCCAGCATTACCGCGATCTGTACGAGCGCCAGCTCAAGTACTGACGCTTACCCTGTAGGAATCCGGACACAGCCCGGCGGGCAAGTCGCCTGCCGGGCGGCGTGCGCCGCCCATCGACGCGCGCGTTGCGTCGTTGCCCCCGCGAGCCTATGGCGCGGCGGCGGTGGATCGGGCGATCCGCGGCGCCGAATGTGCGGGCTTGCCGGTAGTGATTTAGCCGTGTAACACACCATTCGGGAAAACCGGGGGCGGAGGGTCTCCCTTAAAGCGGACGAGCGGCAGATGAATTACGACACGCGCATCAGCGGAGACGGCTCGGCGGTGATCGAGACGCAAATCCTGAACCCGCTCGACGAGGTCGACGAGGAGGACCGGCGCGACCGGCTGCGGTTGTGGCTCATCGCCGGGGCGGTGCTTGCCGCGCTGGTGCTCGTCTATATCCTCACGCATCGCGGCGCGGGCGCCGACGACGCTGCAGCTGGTAAGAATCAGGCGCCGGTGGTGACCGTGATCGCCCCGGGCCGCGCAACGATCGAAGGCTCGATCAGCGCGACGGGATCGCTCGCCGCGCGCATCGACATGCCGGTGGGGATCGCGGGCGAAGGCGGCCAAGTGATTTCGGTGCTGGTTCAGCCGGGGCAATGGGTCCGCCAAGGGCAGACGCTCGCGGTGATCGACCGTTCGGTCCAGGTCCAGCAGGCGGCGAGCCAGGTCGCGCAAATCCAGTCGGCGCAGGCCGGCGTCGAGCTTGCGCAGGCCAATTACGATCGCGCGCTCAAGCTGGTCGATCGCGGGTTCATCTCCAAGGCCGACATCGATCGGTTGCGCGCCACGCGCGATCAGGCCACCGCGCAAGTCCGCGTCGCGGGCGCGCAATTGGGCGTGCTGCGCGCGCAGTCGGCGCGGCTCAATGTCGTCGCCCCGGCGAGCGGATTGGTGCTCGAACGGCGGGTCGAGCCGGGCCAGGTGGTCAGCGGCGGCAGCGGAATGCTGTTCCGCATCGCCAAAGGTGGCGAGATGGAAATGAAAGCGGCACTGGGTGAAGGCGATCTTGCCCAGATGAGCGTGGGCGTTCCCGCCCAGGTGACGCCGGTGGGCTCGCCCAAGACGTTTTCCGGACAAGTCTGGCAAGTCGCCCCCGTGGTCGATCCGCAGACCCGCCAGGGCGTGGCGCGGATCGCGCTTGCTTATGCGCCCGAACTGCGCCCCGGCGGCTTTGCCACCGCCGCGATCAAGGCGGGCGCTGTGGTCGCGCCGATGCTGCCCGAATCGGCGATCCTGTCGGATACCAGGGGCAGCTATGTCTATGTGGTGGGCCGCAACAACAAGGTCGAGCGCCGCCCGGTCACAACGGGAATGGTGACCGCCAGTGGCATCGCCATCGTCTCCGGGCTGAGCGGCGCCGAGCATGTCGTGCTGCGCGCGGGCGGGTTCCTCGCGCCCGGCGAATCGGTCCAGCCGCGGCTGTCCAAGCCCTGACCTGACGGGATTCGCGAGCGATGAACTTCCGCAACATCTCGGCCTGGTCGATCCGCAACCCGGTGGTGCCGATCGTCGTGTTCATCGGCCTCGTTATCGCCGGGATCATGAGCTTCCGCACGATGGAAGTGCAGGACAATCCGGACATCGAATTCCCGATGGTGATCGTCGCGATCAGCCAGCCTGGCGCCGCGCCGGCCGAGATCGAGACCCAGATCACCCAGAAGGTCGAATCCGCGGTGCGGACGATCAGCGGGGTCGATACGATCAGCTCGACCGCGTCCGAGGGCAACACCCAGACGCAGATCCAGTTCCAGATCGGGCAGGACATCAACGAGGCCACCAACGAGGTCAAGAACGCGGTCGACCAGGCGCGCGGCGAGTTCCCCGAGGGGATTCTCGAGCCGCAAGTGTTCAAGGCGCAGACCTCGTCCGATCCAATCGCCTATTTCGCGGTCACCGCCGACGATCTGACGCTCGAGCAGCTGTCGTGGTTCATCGACGATACGGTGTCCAAGCGACTGCTCTCGATTCCGGGAATGGCCGAGATCAACCGCGGCGGCGGGGTCAATCGCGAAATTCGGGTCACGCTCGATCCGGCGCGGATGCAATCGCTCGGGGTGACCGCGAGCCAGGTCAACGCCGCGCTGCGCTCGGTCAACATCAACGCCGCGGGCGGCAAGGCCGAGATTGCCGGATCGCGCCAGTCGGTGCGCGTACTCGGCAACGCCAAGAGCGCTTACGACCTGTCGCAAACCGACATTGCGCTGGGCGGCGGACGGACGATCAAGCTGTCCGATTTTGCTACCGTCACCGACAGTTTCGGCGAGGTCACCTCGGCGGGCAAGATCAACGGCAAGCCGGTGGTCACTTTCGGCATTTCGCGCGCCCGCGGCGCGTCCGACGTGACCGTCTACGACGATACCGAAGCGATGCTCAAGAAGCTCGCCAAGGAGCACCCCGGGGTCCATTTCACCCGACTGTTCACCTCGGTCGATTATACCAAGCAGCAGTACGAAAGCTCGATTTCGGCGATGGTCGAAGGCGCGATTCTCGCGGTCATCGTGGTGTTCTTCTTCTTGCGCGACTGGCGTGCGACGGTGATTTCGGCGATCGCGATACCGCTCTCCGCGGTCCCGACGTTCTGGTTCATGAACGCGTGGTTCGGCTTCACTCTCAACAGCTTGTCGCTGCTCGCGCTGGGGCTCGTCGCGGGGGTTCTGGTCGACGATGCGATCGTCGAGATCGAGAACATCGTGCGCCACATGCGGATGGGTAAAAGCGCCTACCAAGCCTCGATCGACGCGGCCGACGAGATCGGCTTGGCGGTGGTCGCGACCACCTTCTCGATCGTCGCGGTGTTCCTGCCGGTCGGCCTGATGCCCGGGGTTTCGGGGCAGTTCTTCAAGAACTTCGGGCTGACCGTGGTGGTCTCGGTGCTGGTCAGCCTGGCGGTGGCGCGGATGGTCACGCCGATGGTCGCGGCCTACTTCCTCAAGGCGCATGGCCATGCCGAGCACGCCGCGGGGCGGTGGATGGAACGGTATCTGGGCATCCTCAACTGGTCGCTCGACAAGAGCGGCGCGATTGCCGCGCGCGCGCGCGTCGCTTTCGCGCCGGCGCGTCTGCTGTATCACCTGCCCGCGCTCCTGCTGGGCGCAGCCGCGGTAGCGATGGTCGTGGCGAAAAGCTTTGCGCCGGTGAAGCCCGGAGCGGACGCCGCATCTTTTTCGGCGATGGCGGCGCTGTTCTCCTTCCTCGGCGCCTATCTGGTGGGCTTGCTGCTGACGTTCCTGGTGGGGATGGCATATGGCAAGGTCCGCGGTTGGAATCGCAACGGGTTCACCACGCGCACACGATACGTGATGACTTTTTATCGCGACCACCGGTTGTGGATGGTGGGGGTCGGTTTGGCCTCGCTGATGGCGACGATCGGGCTGTTCATGGCGATCCCCAGCCAGTTCTTCCCAACCGTCAACAGCGATTTCAGCCAGATTCGGATCGAGATGGTTCCCGGGACCACGCTCGCGCAAACCGAGGCGGTGGCCGACCGCGTCGCCCAGATCGTCTCACGGCGCCCAGACGTCGAATCCGCGCTCGAGCGGATCAGCGAAGGCAACGGGCGTGTGTTCGTCACGCTCAAGGCCGACCGCAAGACCACCAGCCAGGACTTCGAACGCGCCCTGACCCCGCAGCTTCAGGACATCCCCGACGCGCGCGTTACCGTTCAGGATTTCAACGGCGGCGGGGGCGGCACCGGGCGGCCGATCTCGATCATGCTGTCGGGTTCGGATTCGCAGCTGCTCGATACGACTTCGGCGGCGCTGGTCGAGCAGATGCGCGGGCTTAAGGAAGTCGTCGCGCCGCGCGTCGCGGGCGACATGCGCCGCCCCGAAGTGCTGATCAAGCCGCGAATCGACCTGGCCGCTTCGCTCGGCGTGACCACGCAGGCGCTCAGCCAGACGATCCGCATCGCCACGATCGGCGATATCAACCAGAACGCGGCGAAGTTCTCGCTGTCCGACCGCCAGGTGCCGATCCGGGTGCGCTTGTCCGAAGATGCGCGGCGCGATTTATCGACGATCAAGAACCTGCCCGTGCCGACCACCACCGGCGGCTCGGTGCCGCTTTCGACGGTGGCCGAAATCGGCTTCGGCTCGGGTCCGGTCAGCATCCAGCGCTACAACCAGAACCGCCGCATTTTCATCGGCGCCGACCTTGCTACGGGCGTGGTCAAGGGCACCGCGATGAACGCGATCGACAAGCTGCCGGCGATGATGAATCTGCCCCAGGGCGTGTCCAAGGAGCCGTTCGGGCAGGACCGCTGGCAGGAAGAGATGATCGGCAACTTCTTCCGCGCGCTGTTCGCGGGCGTGCTGCTGGTGTTCTCGGTGCTGGTGCTGCTGTATCGCCGCTTCGTCTCGCCGCTGGTCAACATGGGCTCGTTGTTCCTCGCGCCGCTCGGCGGCCTTCTGGCGCTGCTGCTGGTCGGCCAGCCGCTGTCGATGCCCGTGTTCATCGGGGTGCTGATGCTGTTCGGGATCGTCGCCAAGAATTCGATCCTGCTGATCGACTTCGCGATCGAGGAAATGGGGCGCGGGACCGAGAAGTTCGCCGCGATCATGGAGGCCGGGCACAAGCGCGCGCAGCCGATCGTGATGACCACCGTGGCGATGGTCGCAGGCATGGTCCCGACCGCGATCTCGCTGTCGGGCGACGGCGCGTGGCGCGCGCCGATGGGCACGGTGGTGATCGGCGGGCTGATCCTCTCGACGCTGCTGACGCTGTTGATCGTGCCCGCGGGCTTCAGCCTCGCCGATGGGCTCGAAAAGCGCCTGGGGCCGGCGCTGCGCCGCCGCTTCCTGACGTACACCCCCCAGGAAAAGGCCGCCGCGCGTTATCCCGGCCACGGGGAACCCCACTTGCCCGAGGCCGTTCCCGCCGAGTGAACCGCGCGATCCTACCCCGGCGGTCGTCCGCGCCCGTCCCGGTCGACCGGGCGCGGCGGATGCGGATGCTGGCGACGGGCATGCTGGTGGCGATGGCGGCGTTGTTCGTCATCGCGCGGCAGCTCGGCGGAGCGCACTGGGGCGGCGGCTACGCGCTGGCTTTCGCCGAAGCGGCGATGGTCGGCGGGCTCGCCGACTGGTTCGCGGTTACCGCGCTGTTCCGCCGCCCGCTCGGGCTGCCGATCCCGCACACCGCGATCATTCCGGAAAACAAGGACCGCATTGCCGATACGATGGCGGCGTTCCTGCGCGAGAACTTCCTCACCCCGCCGGTGGTCGCGCGGCGGCTGGCTGGGATGAACCTGGCGGCGGCGGCGGGGGGCTGGCTCGCCGAGCCCGCCGATAGCTCAGGGGCCGGCACCGGCTCGCGAATCCGCGCGGGCGCGGCCGAGCTGATCGCCGACGTGCTCGAATCGCTCGATCCCGAACGCTTGGGCGCGCAAGTCCGCGGCGGGCTCGTGCGCCAGCTCGACAAGCTCGAAGTTTCGCCGCTGCTCGGCCAGCTGACGACCGCGATGATCGCGGACAAGCGCCACCTGCCGGTGATCGACGCTCTGGTCCGCTGGGCCGGACTGACGCTCGAGGACAACGAAGAGCTCGTCCGCGAAATGATCCACCGCCGCGCCAATGGCGTCCTACGCTGGACCGGGCTCGACGAACGGCTCGCCAACTCGGTGATCGACGGGCTCTACAAGATGCTTGCCGAAGTGATGGTCGATCCCGAACATCCGCTCCGCGGCAAGATCGAGGAAGGGCTGGCGACGCTCGCGCGCGATCTGCTCGACAATCCCGAGATGCGCGCGCGGGTCGAAAGCCTCAAGCACGAGGTGCTCGCCAACCCCGCTGTCTCGACCTGGTGGCAGGGGGTGTGGGAGCGCATCCGCACCGGGCTGATCAAGCGCGCGCGCACACCCGGATCGTCGCTCAGCGGGCAGCTTGGCGAGGCGCTGGCCGAACTCGGCGCGACGCTGCGCGACGATCCCGCGCTCCAGGCGCAGATCAACCGCTTCGCCCGGCGCACGGCTGTCGGCGTGGCGACGCGTTATGGCGATCAGATCGTGCGGCTGGTGTCCGAAACGGTGCGGCGGTGGGACGCCCGCACGATCACCGATCGCTTGGAAGGCGCGGTCGGGCGCGATCTCCAGTTCATCCGCATCAACGGCACGCTCGTCGGCGGGCTCGTGGGAGTGCTGATCCACGCGCTGGATGCGTGGTTGTGAGCGAGCGAGCTGTCCTCGAAACCGAACGGTTCGAGCTGTGGAGGCCGGAGCGCGGCGACCTGCCCGAGCTTTACGCGATCACGTTCGACGACGAGACCCGGCGTTTTCTCGGCAGCTTCGCGCCGAGCGAGATGGACAGCTTCAACCGCCTCCACCGCAACGCGGGAAGCTGGACGCTCCACGGCTACGGAACGTTCATGGTCCGCCCCAAAGGCGAAGCCGAGATCGTCGCCAACTGCGGCGTGTTCCGCTCGCACCGCGGCTTTGGGCCCGAGCACCGCCTCGACGACGTTCCCGAAGCCGGCTGGATCGTGCGGCGCGACTGGTGGGGCAAAGGCCTGGCGCGCGAGGTGATGGAGGCGGTGCTGGCGTGGTTCGATGCGACGCACGGCCGCCAGCGGATCGCGGCGATGATCGAGGAAGGGCACGATGTGTCGGACAAGCTCGCCGGACGGCTCGGGTTCGTGCGCTACGGGCGGCGCGAGGGCGACGACGGGCCGGCGGTGGTACTGTACGAGCGGGTTTAGCTGCCCATCGTCCAGCGAACCGAGTTTACGTAAAATGCTCTGACTGGTTTGCTGGCGTGGTCGAGTGCAGGATCGAAATGCGCATGCCGGCTTATCGCCCGACAAGTCGCGGTTTCAAAGTCGTCCGGGGTTGTCTTGGCAATCACCGTGCAGTTCGTCACCTTGCCAGTCTCGTCAAGATCGAGACGGAAGTGGACCAGGCCGTTGTGTCCCGCCATCGCCGCCTTGTCGGGGTAATCAGCGGATGTGACCCACCGCCCGGGCGATTCTCGCGGAGTGGGGCCGCGCGACAGTGACGCCATCACCGCCGGGTCATACCCCCAGTGCTGCTCAAGATCGGATATGCAAGTGCGCATGGCGGCCATTGGCGGCCCCAGCGATTTGAAGTCGAGACGATAGGCTTTGCTGCCGGGCATACGGAACGTAAGTCCCGTGATCGCGGCTTCCTGCTGGGGCGTTACATCCGGCAAATCGGGCCTTAATTTGGCTCGGTCGAGACGTACGCTGCTGAATATGACCAATGGTAGCTTGCCGGCATTCCCGGTGATTCCGAATGCTTTCCCGGACTCCTGCCCCAGTCCGAAATCGAGCACGGCTTCGGTATTCACATCCACGGTTGCCACAGGCTTCCCGTAAAGCGCGAGCTCAAAGCGGTTGCCCGGTTCGAACCGGGTGAAGCGAACGATCACTCGCTGGTCGTTAGAGCCGAAGGCGCCGGTCAGATGGCAGGAATCGGTGTCGTAGTTGATCTCCCACTTGCTGGACTTTTCCAGCACGAGCGGAGTGCTGTCCT